>DCIM01000049.1 GCA_002316005.1 Prevotellaceae bacterium UBA1726
GGGCCGACCTTTTTTTGTGTCCCAACTCATAGAATTTACTGCCACAGCCCCTTAATGTCTAAATGTCTAATGTCTAAGAAAAGTCTTTACATAAATCGGGAGCTGAGATGAAAAGGGTTAAATGACCGTGTCATTCCACTTAAATGAGCACTTCATTCCACTTAAATGACCAACTCATTCCACTTAAATGACAACACCATTCCAATAGGAAAAAACTACTGAATTTCCGGTGAAAAAGTGTGGCGAAAACGAGCGTATTTTTGAGGTAAATGTCGAAAAATTCTAATACTATACGTTGTAAGTGGTTGATATTCAGTGAGATATAAATATTCATGGGTTTTGGACATTAGACATTTAGACATTTAGCGCATATGGTAGTGAACTGATGGTTTTTGGGGTGTATGATGAAATTGTGCAGAATGACTTGCACGGTTACCTGAAAAAGTATGCCGACCGCAGTGCAGAATATGACGCTCAGAATGCGATTTGTGACGGTCGTAGAGAGAAAATAACACAGAGAGGATAGAGAATTGATATGATTTATATATATAAATAATAATAGTAGTAAAAATAGTAATATATTAATAATCAATTACTTATATAATATTATGTAATAATAATTTACCAATCTAACCGTACTTTTCGTACCCTTCGGGAGGGTGCAATGTCGAAATGTCTAAATGTCTAATTCCTTAATTAGTGTTAACGCTTATTCCCCATTTATTTTATATGTATTAATTTTGCAGCAGACAAAAAATCAAGCATATGAAGAACGATAAATTTACATTAGAACAAACGCGTACTGTATATAATAATTTGCATGGCATCTACAAGGAATTTGTAGGAGAGCATCCGTCGCTTATGACTGCCGAGGAGAAGAGTGCTGCTGCTGTGGCAATGATCGACAATGCCTTCCTGACATTCAACGGCTCGCAGCAGATGCTGTGGACCTACGACATGCTCAGCAATCCCGACACTGCCGATGGCGGTTGCTATTCTTTCTCAGGTCAACTGCAAATGTTGCGTTGTCTGGGCAAGGAGGCGTATGCCGAGATGAAGTTCTATGCCGAGGTGAGCAGTGTGTACTACGAGATGTATATGGTACACGCGATAAAGATGCCGTGGTTTCTTAAGCATCTTGGTAAAAATCTTGACATAAGGAACGACAAACTTTGTGATTTCCTTTGGGAGAATAACCATGAGATGTTCTCGCTTCGTCTGGCCTGCTGCATGGGTAAGGTGTATATGGATAAACAAATTGGAGTGAACGGCATCTACTATGATGAACTTTCAGAAGTAGTTTTCAGTAATAAAGAAACGAAGGACAGCACGAGCCGTGAGGAGATTGTGAAGAGGCGCAACGAGGTGGTTAATACTATCTACCACATGGACAACCACGAGCAGATTGGCCGTATGCTTGGACTCCGCAGATGGCAACTGGGCAACTACGATGCCATTCAGGGGTGGTTTCATGAACCATTCAATCCTCGCATTGTGAAGATGGCAAAGGAACTGAACCGTTTCATCCGTTCAATTCAATACCTTGAGATCGACATTATACCCGACACTCCACAGGGTTATGTTGACATGCTCCACAACAAGCTGATGTCGCTTGCCGAGAAGTATGAAGTCACCATCTACAACGAGCAGCTTACCTTTGATTATATATTCGGGCATAACAGCCACATTCTACCAGATATGGACGAAGACGAGGAATAATGAGAAACCAGAGTAGAGAGCAGATTCTTGCTCAGCAACAAACACATAGCCGCAGGGGAGTGAAGAAGGCAACACTCTTCTGTGGAGATGATATGGCTCAGCGTGAACAACACAAGCAGCCAATAGCCGACTACAGTCATGAGCATTTCGTCAAGACAGTAGCCATTCTGCCTTTCACACTTTGTGGTTCGAATGTAGGCATACCGCGTTTCTATGCTGTTATGTATGCTGTGTTTGTGTCGTTGCAGAAGATTTACGGTGAGGGAACTGTCACCCGATGGTCAGATTATCTTGCCGGTTTTCTATCCGATGAGATGTTTCCTCCGAACAAACGCCGCAAACTGCAGGAGGTATTGTCGAACACATGGGATATTACTCGCAACTATATAGAGAATGGTCCTGGAACATCGCGCTTCACACCTGCTTATCAAAGGGAGATAAAGCGATTCCGCGAGCATTTCGTGGAGATGAAAAACCACTGGATGTAGAGATTGTTTCTTTAGACAGAATGGCATAATAAGCAGATTTTTTTAGTTGTAAAGTTTTGAAAATCAATGTGTTCGTTATGCCGTTTTGTAGAATAAAAATTTTTTTGAAAAAAGTCGTTTTTTAGGCCCCCTTTTGCCCGAAAAGTATTCGTACCTTTGCACATGGAAAGGAGATGTCAAAACCCTCCGATCTATCGCAGGGAATAGTTCCCCGTGATAACAATCAAAATTTTGTGCCTATGGTACATTACAAACTTAATTACTCTTGTAAGAGGAATACAAGTAATACTCAGCCTCTTACAAAGGACCTGTTCTATCGAGTGGCAGGTTCTGTGGAAGTAACTCGTATTATTACTCAACTCAAGGGCAAGGAGAAGGGTACTGCTGAGTACGACAATCTCAAGGAAGGGCTCCCTATGTACTTCCCTCATGCTGTCTATGTTGATGGCAAGCGTCCTAAGGCCGAGCGCAACAACATCAAGCCAAGCGGTCTGTGTATGCACGACTTTGACAAGATGCCTGTCGATGTGCGTCAGTTCTTTGAGGAGAAGGTGAAGCCTCTCATCGGAAAGGAACTTGATCTTGTGCTTGCTCACATCTCGTGTGGTGGTCATGGACTTCGTCTTGTTGACCGTCTGCCAGAAGGAGAGACTCTGGCGCAGCATCAGCGCAAGGTGGCTCTTATGCTCGGAGTAAAGGAGTCGCAGGACGAGCAGATAAAGGACTATCCTCGTGCTTCGTTCTTCCCAAACATGGACTACATCCTCTTTATTGATGACGACCGCTTCTTCGACATCCAGCTGCCAGGTTACGAGGAGGGCAATCTCTTTGGAGAACAGGAGACACAGAGTGAGACACCTCTTGAAACCCCAGAAACCACTCCTGCACCTTATTATAATACAGGTGTATGCGTGGAGCCAAAGGTGGAAGGTGCATTCAGTGTTGTTCCAAGTTATCAGGGAGTGCCACTCAATCTTGTTGTTGACCACATCGTCAAGACCTACTGCACAGGCGGTAAGCTCACTGAGGACGGTCATCAGCGCGACAACCTCTGTTTCCATGCTGCCCTTTGCCTGCGTCCGCTTGTTGACTCCAACTGGGATGTAATCTATGGTCTTCTTGCCCAGCCACTGAAGGATGTGGGATTCTCGGATGCAGAGATTCGCAAGACCATCACTTCGGCTCTGGCTCGACAGTCGGGATATATCAAGACACCAAACCCAGAGGTGACCTATATCCTGAACAAGCTCAAGGCAGAGATGGCCTCGCAACTTGCAGAACCAGTTCTTCCAAAGGCACCAAAGATGCCTAAGATTATGGAAGATGTAGCACGCCTCTTTCCTGCTTGGCTTCACGACACCGTGATTCTCGCTCAGCTGCCTATATGGGGATTCATGGCCGACAACGCCATGATTATGTATCGAGGCAACCGCTGGAAGCGCCTTCAGTTCTCTACCCATATCATCGGTGGAGCAGCAGCCGGCAAGAGTTTCATCGTTGTGCTTCGTGAACTCCTCATGCAGAAGTTCCTGGCCGAGGATGCCGAGGTGCTTGCCAAGGAGGAAGCCGACCGTCAGAACCGTAAGCGCAAAGAGAAGCAGCAAGGTGAGGATGTCATCTATCGTTCCTATAAGAAGCATTTCATGGAGGCAAACATCACTCGTCCACAGGCCTATGCCCGTCTGAACGCAGCCGATGGTCACATGATGATGCTCTTCACCGAAGAGGTAGGCGAGTTTGATGCGTCCATGCGTTCGCAGAGTGATGGATTCAAGCATGTACTGCTCAAGTCGTTCGACTATGGTGAAGTGACAAAATCAACCATGTCCGACGATTCTCCAAACATCTCGTGTCAGGTGTCGCTCAACTCGCTCACAGCAGGTACACCAGTATCTACAGCCTCGCATCTGGGTAACAACTCCGATGGTCTGCTGAGCCGAAACATTGTTGTACTGATGCCAAACCGTATGGGTGTCAAGGGCGACTGGGATGACGATGTGCGTGAGCCATCGGCAAAGCTCAAGGCTACTATCGATAAGACTGTTGAACAACTTGGAACCATCGGCAATGGCGATTATGTGAAGATGAAGTTTCCTGTCTTCCTGAACGCCTTCAAGGAGTGGTTTGATGGCGAAGGAGGAGTGAACGACCAGTATCAGGACAACGGCGACAGCGATTGGCTTGTACTTGCTCGTCGTGCTGCTGAAATCGGTTATCGCGCTATGGTACTTTTCTGGCTTCTCAATGGTTGTCCAAAGGGCATCAACAACACCAAGGGCAATCACTCGAAGAAGATTCAAGAGATTATCGAAGCCGGACTCTGGGTGGCTGAATATGTGCGTACAACTCAGTATAGTGTTGTCAAGTCGAATGCAGTGAAGCCTGTTGCCTGCGACATTCAGGTGCGTACAGGAAAGAATAAGCGTGTGCTTAGTGCTCTGCCTGACGAATTCACCACTCTCGACTACATCAACATGAAGCAGAGTCAGGGCGACTGTGTGTCCACAGCCTCAATCTACAAGACTTTCGAGCGACTTGTTGCTGACGGTTCAATAGAAAAGATGGGCAAAGACCGCTGGAAGAAAGTCAAGCAAGCTGTGGCGACGGCTTAACCTTAGCATAAAATAGGCGGTCATGTGTCAGTCGTTTACACTTTTTAAGGAATTCGACATTAGACATTTAGACATTAAGCCCCTCCTGAATGCACACAAGGCTTTTTAAAACTCATAAAACAATCAAAGTATAGTCAACTGGTTCTCCAGCACTATACTTTGATTACTATTTATTTCCAACAATGTTATGTATTATATATTGCTCCTAAGCTTATTTCACTACTACTTGCCTTTGGCGAGTTCCTGCTCATAAGGCATAGCAATCAAATATGATTTGTTGCTCTGCTCTTATTTCACCTGAACTTCATCGACAAATATCCAGCCTTGCTTCTCGCCGGGGAGGGCCTTGAGGCGGAGATAACGAGCCTTGCACTTGCCATTCCATGTGTAAGCCCTGCCTCCGTCCTTGCCTGAATAGTCGGCAGCACCAGTGAGGGTGTGGAGTGGGGTGAAAGCAGTACCGTCCTTGCTCACCTCGATGATGAACGAGTCAGGGAAATAAATCTGAGGACCGACAATCTGGAGGAAGTCGGCCGAGATGCTCTTCACCTTCTGGCATGTGCCAAGGTCGATGGTGATGTCCATTCCATCCTTGCCGATGAATCCCAGCCATCCCTCACCGAAGTCGTAGCTACCAGCCTTACCATCGAACAATGTCCAGTCGCCATCACCCTTATACGAAGGGTTATATCTGTGGTTGTAGGTGACATCAGCAATCGCCTTTCCATCGCCCTGAAACTCCTGTGGCAGAGCATGGTCGCCCTTGGCATTGGCAAGGTCGAGGGCATTGATACCATTGGCACGAAGCCACTTCACAGCATCGAGAGCCTTCTGATGGAACGCCTCAGCATCGCGAGGAGCATCAAGACCGTTCTTACCCAGTTCGGCAATAGCCACGGCACGAGGCCAAATCATATACTCCGCACGCTCGTGGTTCTCCACATATTCGGTCCATAGATTACCCTGAACACCCAGCAGATGAGCCTTCTCCTCGTCAGTCTGGAATGGATTAGGCAAGGTGTAAACCTTATCGACAGAGAGATGACCGCCCTGCGACTTCAGGTCAGTGGCAATGTCCTCCTGAGCCTTGTCGAGATAGCACCATTTGCCAGGCGAGAGAATCACATCGTGACCCAGTTGGGCAGCCTTGCGAGCAGTCTCTATGCCACGCCACACCATGATAATCATATCGCTGTCGGTAGGGTCGTCGGTCAGGGCCTCGTCCCACACAATCATCTTCTTGCCAAGCGAGCGTACAATCTCGCGGACACGACGCATTCCCTCAGGCTGGATATTATTCTGAGTGGCAGCCTCATCGCCACCCACATGCATATACTGAGTAGGGAACACCTGAGCCACTTCGGTCAGCACATCGCGCATCAAAGCGTAGGTCTCGTCCTTCTGCATGTCGAGTTCGGCATGGTTGAAACCCACCTCTGGGTAGGCCGCGACAGTCTCCTCGCTATGACCAGGGAACTCAATCTCGGGCACCACTTCAACGCCTCTCTCAGCAGCATAAGCCACGAGGGCACGCAACTCCTCCTGAGTGTAGTAACCACCAAAGCCATGGTCTTTGTCAGAGTAGGCACGACCGTTCTCCCACCATTCCTCCCACTGGGCATGAGTACGCCAAGCACCCACATCCGTGAGGCGAGGACGCGACTTTATCTCTATGCGCCAGCCGGCAGCATCGGTAAGATGGAGATGGAGTTTGTTCAATCCGAAATGCGACATTGCGTCCACCTCTTTATATATATACTCCATAGGCATATAGTGACGGCTCACATCGAGCATCAGTCCACGCCATTCGAGAGGCTTCTGTGCAAAGGCATTACTGCAACCCAACACGGTCGCAAAGACGAGTAGTAACAGGTTCTTTTTCATAACTGTTTAGTTTTTGTTTTTATCAACGAATTTCACGAATTTCACGAATAATAATTAATGAATAATTAATGGGCAATTAATGGTAATTCGCTCGGCTACGCCGCTTTCATAGCGCAGCGGAGAAAGAATGTTCAAAAATAAATTCTGTAAATTCTTGTTTGAATAAAAGACTATTATTTCTCTGGGGCGAAGATTTGGTCGAGTTCGGATTGAGTGAACGGACATGGTTCCTGGCGCATTTTAGCCAACTGAAACTGATGACAAGCATTCACCACCGACTGCTCCTCAAAACACTTGAACAGCAAATCCTTCAACTCGTCCATCCGTTCGGCATCACTATCCGTGAACTTCCCGCACGCCTTGTAGCTCACGCCTTTTTCAGGCATCACCGAATGGTAGTAGAAGCTCCATACGAGGAACTTCATACACACCTCCGGCGTCATTATTATGTTCTGCATTTATTTGAGTTTTTTTATAATCAACGAATTACACGAATTACACTAATTTTTTTTTCTCACATGGTAAGATAATTCGTAAAATTCGCGTAATTCTTTCTTAGGAAAGCGGCATAGCCGAGCGCGTGGTTAAAAAAAATATTATACTGCTCCCCTCTCTTTTAGGAGAGGGGTTGGGGGTGAGGCTTCTACTCCCTCTCTTTTAGGAGAGGGGCTGGGGGTGAGGCTTATTTCTTACGCGTAGCCTGGATGAAGTAAGCGATAAGCAGCAGATAGGCAGCGAGCGAGAGAACCTCAGACATTGGGTTGGCAAGCCATGCCTCGTTGACTGGGTTGAAACCACAGAAACGGAGTAGGGCAGAGACAACACCCATCAAAGCACCACCGGCAATGAATCCACTGGCAATGAGAGTACCCTTCTCGCCACGCTCAGCATTGACTGTAGGTTCCTTCGAACGACTTGTCACATACCAGTTGATGGCACCACCCACGAGCAGCGGAGCATTCAGTTCCATAGGGATGAACATACCAAGTGCAAATGCAAGAGCAGGAACACCGAAATAGTTGAGTACGAGAGCCAGCACAGCACCAATGCCATAGAGACACCAAGGAGCACCAGTGCCCGACATCAATGGTTCGATGACAGCAGCCATGGCATTAGCCTGAGGAGCAACAAGAGCATTATCGCCCACGAAACCGTAGGTCTTGTTGAGGATAATCATCACACCACCAACGGTAGCAGCACTGACGAGTACACCGAGGAACTTCCAAGTCTCCTGCTTCTTAGGAGTAGTACCAAGCCAGTAGCCAATCTTCAGGTCGGTGATGAAACCACCCGCTGTAGAAAGAGCAGTACAAACAACACCACCCATGACCAAGGCAGCCACCATACCAGCAGAACCCTTCAAACCAACAGCCACCATGATGACAGAGGCAAGGATGAGAGTCATCAGCGTCATGCCCGATACAGGGTTGGTACCAACGATGGCGATAGCGTTCGCTGCAACAGTGGTGAAGAGGAACGCGATGATGCCAATGACGAGGATACCCACAACGGCATAGAGCAGGTTGAACTCTACAACACCAGCATAGAAGAACACGAATGTGGCAATGATGGCGATGATTACACCAATGGCAATAATCTTCATCGAGATGTCGCGCTGAGTACGAGCAACATTCGCAGTAGCATTGCCCGAACCCTTCAACTCACGACCAGCAAGTCCGATGGCACCCTTGATGATGCCCCACTGCTTAACGATACCGATAAGACCAGCCATCGCAATACCACCAATACCGATATGACGGGCGAAAGTCTTGAAGATAGCCTCAGGAGCCATATCAGCAACGCTACCCGCAACGCTCATGTCGAAGGTAGGATTCAAGGTCATGAGCAACTGATCGCCAAGAAGAGGGAGCAATGGCACGAGGACAAACCATACCAATGCCGAACCCGCACAGATGATAGCTGCATACTTCAAACCAACGATATAGCCAAGACCAAGAACGGCAGCAGAAGTGTTGATTGAGAAAACGAGTTTAGCCTTCTCGGCAACATACGCTCCACCAGCAATGGCACGAGTAGAGAAAGCCTCTGCCCATGTGCCGAAAGAAGCAACGAGGAAGTCGAACAAACCACCCACGATACCAGCGATGAGGAGAGGTTTTGCCTGACTGCCGCCCTTCTCGCCACTGACAAGCACCTGTGTGGTGGCAGTAGCCTCAGGGAAAGGATATTTGCCGTGCTGATCCTTCACGAAGAACTTGCGGAAAGGAATGAGGAACAGAATGCCCAGCACACCACCAAGAACAGACGAAAGGAATACCTGAATGAAGCTTACTGTCACTTCAGGATACTTAGCCTGAATGATGTAAAGAGCAGGGAGGGTGAAGATTGCACCAGCAACGATAACACCCGAACAAGCACCGATACTTTGAATGATGACATTCTCGCCAAGGGCATTCTTACGCTTTGTGGCCGACGATACACCTACTGCGATGATGGCAATAGGAATGGCAGCCTCGAACACCTGACCCACCTTCAGTCCAAGGTAGGCAGCAGCTGCAGAGAAGATGACAGCCATAAGCAAACCCCAAGTCACCGACCATACATTCACCTCAGTAGGATTGCTCTCGGCAGGCATGACAGGTTGGTACTCTTCGCCTGGATTCAACTCGCGAAACGCGTTCTCAGGCAGTTCAATGTTTTGTTTCTTTTCTTCCATTTTGTATTATTATGTTTTATGATTATTCAGTTTTATATCTTTGCAAAGTTATAAAAAATAATTAATAATGTGGCAGAGATAGTAAAAAACTATTGTTTTTTTTGTCTATGAGATATAATTTTGGTAACTTTGGTGTCGTAAATAGATTATTTCAGGAAAATGCGAATGGATAAAGCAAAAATATTGGCTTTCGCCCACCTTATTATATTATTAATGATGTTTCCTTCGGTTCTTTGCGCACAGAAGAAGGAGATATCTGAGGCACGCGCCAATATTAAGAAAGGCACCAACCTTGAGAATGCCGAAAACTCGATGCGAACACTTCTCAAGGACTCTGCCAACCGATATAACGAGAAGATTTGGCTCACGCTTTTTGACGCCGTGAAGAAACAATACGACCAGCTCAACGAGAAACTCTACCTCAAGCAGCAGTCGGATACGGCAAAGTTCTTCACCCACACCCGCCACATGTTTACCGTGCTTGAGAGTCTTGATTCGGTTGATGCCATGCCAAACAAGAAAGGCGTAATAGCACCAATCTATCGCCGCGCGCATGCGGCTTACCTCAGTCAGTATCGTGCAAACCTTTTCGGTGGTGGCGCATATTATCTCGGCAAGCAGAACTATCAGGAGGCATTCAAGTGCTTCGATACATATATCCAGTGCGCGGTGCAGCCACTTTTCACGGATTATTTCTACAGTGCCAAGGATACACGCCTCAACGAAGCCGCATATTGGGCAGTGTTCTGCGGATATAAACTCAGCAATGTGACGATGATGGACAAATATGCCCATATGGCTTTGCGCGACAAGACTCGTGAGGCATATCTGCTGCAATATATGGCCGAAGGATATCAGCTGAAGAATGATACGGCAAACTACAGGAAGACGCTGGAGGAAGGATTCCAGAAGTATCCGGAACATCAGTACTACTTCCCTCATCTGGCCATCTACTATGCACATAACGGTCGCGACAAGGATGTGCTCGACATCAGCGAGAAGGCACTTCGCCTGAATCCTAACAACGCCTCGGCATGGGTGGCAGAGAGTAGGGCATACTTCAACCTGGGCGACTATGATAATTGCGTGACAGCATCAGACAAGGCGATAGCGCTGATGGACGATGTGCCACTTGTTTATCTCAATGCCGGAATGTCCTACTATAAGCGAGCGCTTCCTATTGCCCGCAAGCGAATTCAGAAGAAAGAAGACAAGGCAGAGATGACATCTCTTTATCGCCGAGCGTTGCCATATCTGGAGAAATACAGGAAACTGAGTCCCGATGATAGTGCTATTTGGGCTCGTCCGCTCTATGACATCTACCTGAACCTCAACATGGGCGATGAATTCGAAGAGATGGAAAAATATGTAGAATAATTACAAGAATGCATGCAAGTGATAATAAATATTTATTATTTGCCTGCATTTTTTGCATTTTTATTTGGAGTATCGCCGAAAAATGAGTATCTTCGCATGAAAATTTAAATAACTAAATAAAAAGGTTTAGAATGAAAAAGTACAATTTCAACGCAGGTCCATGCGTTCTTCCAAAGGAAGCTATTGAATCAACAATCGAAGCAATCCGCGATTTCGACGGTACAGGTATCGGTTTGTTGGAAATCTCTCACCGTACTCCAGGCTGGGAGCGTATTATGGCAGAAACACGTCAGCTTTGGCGTGACCTCTTGAACATCCCAGAGGATTATGAGATTCTCTTCCTCGGTGGTGGTGCAAGCACACAGTTCTTCACTCTTCCTGCAAACTTGCTCAAGAAGAAGGCTGCTTATCTTCAGACAGGTGTTTGGGGTAAGAAGGCTGCTAAGGAGGCAAAGGTCTTCGGCGAAGTTGTTATTGTAGCTTCTTCAGAGGATAAGACTTACACATATATCCCTAAGGATTACGAGATTCCTGCTGATGCTGATTATTTCCACATCACAACAAACAATACTATCTACGGTACTGAGATCAAGTATGATATGGATAGCCCAGTAACTCTCGTTGCTGATATGTCTTCAGACATCATGAGCCGTCCTGTTGATGTTACAAAGTATGGTATCATCTATGGTGGTGCTCAGAAGAATGTTGGTCCTGCTGGTGTAACTTTCGTTATCGTTCGCAAGGATATCCTCGGCCAGATTGGCGATCGTCCTTACATGAACCCACTCCCAACAATGGTTGACTATCGTACTCACGCAGCTGCAGAGGCAAAGAATATCTCTCAGTTCAATACTCCTCCAGTACTTCCTATCTTTGTTATGCACGAGACATTGAAGTGGGTTAAGTCTATCGGTGGTGTTGAGGAGATGCAGCGTCGCAACCAGAAGAAGGCAGAGACTCTCTATGCAGAGATCGACCGCAACAAGCTCTTCGTTGGTACTGCTGTTAAGGAAGACCGCTCGTTGATGAATGTATGCTTCGTTATGAACGAGGAGTACAAGGAACTCGAGGCTGAGTTCATGGAGTATGCTAAGGAGTGTGGTATGGTTGGTATCAAGGGTCACCGTTCAGTAGGTGGTTTCCGCGCATCTCTTTACAATGCATGTCCTCAGGAGGCTGTTGATGCCCTCGTTAAGTGCATGCAGGATTTCGAAGCTAAACATTAAGGGCCCACCCAAGCCCTCCCAAAGGGAGGGATGTTTAATTGATTATAATAATTAATATAAAAAAATCCAAGTCTTCCTAAATACATCCTTCCCTTTGGGAAGGCTTGGTTAGGCTATATATGAAAGTATTAGTTGCTACAGAGAAGCCATTCGCAGCAGCTGCTGTTGAGGGCATTCGTAAGGAAGTAGAAGGAGCAGGTCACGAACTTGTACTCCTTGAGAAATATACAGAGAAGGCACAGCTCCTCGAGGCTGTTGCTGACGCTGACGCTATGATCATCCGTTCAGACAAGGCAGATGCTGAGGTTTTGGCTGCTGCAAAGAATCTGAAGATCGTTGTTCGTGCTGGTGCTGGTTATGATAACATCGACCTCGCTGCTGCTACTGCTCACAATATCGTTGCAGAGAACACTCCTGGTCAGAACGCAAATGCTGTTGCCGAACTCGTTCTCGGTCTTCTCGTTTTCGCTGTTCGTAATTTCTACAATGGTAAGGCTGGTTCTGAGTTGATGGGTAAGAAACTCGGTATCCTTGCTTTCGGTAATGTAGGTCGCAATGTGGCTCGTATCGCAAAGGGCTTCGGTATGGAAATCATGGCTTACGATGCATTCTGCCCAGCAGAGGCTATAGAGGCTGCTGGTGTCAAGGCTGCTGCTTCTCAGGATGAGTTGTTCGAGCAGTGTGACATCGTTTCTCTCCATATCCCTGCTACTCCAGAGACAAAGCAGAGCATCAACTACGACCTCTGTGGTAAGATGCGCAAGGGTGCAATCCTTATCAACACAGCTCGTAAGGAAGTTATCGACGAGGCTGGTTTGCTGAAGCTTATGGCAGAGCGTACAGACTTGAAGTACATCACTGACATTATGCCAGATGCAGATGCAGAGTTCAAGGCATTCGAGGGCCGCTACTTCTCAACACCTAAGAAGATGGGTGCTCAGACAGCAGAGGCTAACACTAATGCCGGTATCGCTGCAGCAAAGCAGATCAATGCTTACTTCGCTGACGGTTGCACTAAGTTCCAGGTAAATAAATAATTCCTGCCATAGCTGATAATATCTATTATATCTATAATTACTACTAACCTATAACAACTATTAATAATACAATAATATGGCAAGAATTAAGCCTTTCAAGGGTATCCGCCCTCCAAAAGAATTGGTTGAGCAGGTAGAGTCACGCCCTTATGATGTTCTTGAATCTGAAGAGGCTCGTGTAGAAGCAGGTGATAACGAGAAATCGCTTTATCATATCATCAAACCAGAAATCAACTTCGAACCAGGTACATCGGAGTATGATCCTAAGGTTTATACAGAGGCTGCTCGTCAGTTCCAGCTTTTCCAGGACAACGGCTGGTTGAAGCAGGATGATAAGGAACTTTATTACATCTATGCTCAGACTTCTCATCTTCCTGCCAATGGCGGTAAGGAGAAGACTCAGTATGGTCTTGTGATTGGTGCTTATCAGGGTGACTACAAGTCGGGTGTTATCAAGAAGCATGAGCTTACTCGTCGTGATAAGGAAGAGGATCGTATGAAGCATGTTCGTGTGAACAACGCAAATATCGAACCAGTATTCTTCGCTTATCCTGATAACGAGACACTTGATTCACTTATCATGCGTTATGCAGCTACAGAACCTGAATATGACTTCATTGCTCCAATCGATGGTTTTGGTCATAAGTTGTGGGTTGTAAGTGATGACAAGGATATTCAGACAATCACAGAGGAGTTTGCAAAAATGCCAGCTCTCTATATTGCTGATGGCCATCATCGTTCGGCAGCAGCTGCTCTTGTTGGTGCAGAAAAGGCAGAACAGAATCCAAATCATACTGGCGACGAGGAATACAACTTCTTCATGGCTGTTGCTTTCCAGGCTTCGCAGTTGACAGTTCTCGACTATAACCGAGTTTTCAAAGATCTCAATGGTAACACATCTGAGGAGTTCCTTGCAAAGTTGGCAGAAAACTTCGTTGTAGAGAACAAGGGCGCTGAGGAATATCGTCCTGCAAAGGCTCATGAGTTCTCGCTCTACCTTGATGGTGAGTGGTGGTCGCTCAATGCAAAACCAGGCACTTTCGATGATAGCGATCCAATTGGCGTACTTGATGTTGACATCTCTTCACGCCTGATTCTTCAGGAAATCCTTGAACTCGGTGACCTCCGTTCTTCAAAGCGTGTTGACTTTGTTGGTGGTCTTCGTGGTCTTGGTGAACTGAAGCGTCGTGTTGATTCTGGCGAGATGCGTGCAGCATTGGCACTTTATCCTGTTTCAATGAAACAGATAATGGACATTGCTGATTCTGGAAACATCATGCCTCCAAAGGCAACATGGTTTGAACCAAAGTTGCGCTCAGGTCTCGTTATTCATAAGTTAGATTAATCTAGAATCTCTAGAACATCTAGAACTTCTAGAAAATCCAGTATAAGAATTGGATTCCTACAAGACGATAAATAACATTGCCGAAGGCTATTACACAGAGAAGCGAAGCAAGTTCTATGCTTTTGCTCATCATGTGGAATCGGCCGATGAGGTGAAAGAACTATTGGCTGGGTATCGTAAGAAATATTACGATGCCCGCCATGTTTGTTGGGCTTACCGATTAGGTCCGACAGGCGAGGAATTCCGTATGAATGATGATGGCGAACCATCGTCAACAGCTGGAAAACCAATTCATGGTCAGTTGGTAAGTAAAGAACTTACTGATATCGTTGTGTTCGTAATCCGTTATTATGGAGGTGTAAACCTTGGTACAAGCGGATTGATCATTGCCTATCGAGAGGCCACAATCGATGCTTTGAACAATGCAGAAGTAGAGGAGAGGCTTGTTGAAAGTATCATTGAGTATTCTTTCCCTTATGCCATGATGAATGGCGTAATGAAAATTGTCAAAGACCTGAATCCACGCATTGTGTCACAGACCTTTGACAATACTTGCTCAATAAAACTTGCTATTCGTGAGAGCATGGCAGAGCAATTACAATCTCGCCTTGATAAACTCTCTTTTGAATAAAATTCATTTGTTTCTGTTTGCTCTAAGAATTAGGCGAATTCGCTTAACTCCAACCAACGCATAGATTTCTCGTCGAGTTCATCGTTGAGTAATGGCAAACGGATGCTCATCTTTGTTATTTCGTCAACAGAAAGCGTTCCGCCGCAAAGAGCATCTTCAATCTGTTTTTTCTCGTTTTCCAGTTTCTCAATGTCTTTTTCCAGTTGCTGGAATTCCATCTTCTCCTTATACGAGAGTCGACGACGAGTGTCGTTATGGTAATCCTTCTTTGCAGGTTGTGCAGCACTCTTGCTGTCAGCCTTTTCCTTTGCCTGCGCCTTTGACTCGAGAGTTGTAAACTCGCGATATTGCGTGTAGTTACCAGGAAAATCCTGAATCTTTCCTTCACCATGGAAAACAAGCAAATGGTCAACCACCTTGTCCATGAAATAGCGGTCGTGACTTACAACAATCACACAACCAGGGAAATCCTGCAGATATTCCTCCAGAACCTGAAGCGTCTGAATATCAAGGTCGTTTGTCGGCTCATCAAGAATGAGGAAATTCGGATTCTTCATCAGCACAGTACACAAGTACAACTTTCGGCGCTCACCGCCAGAGAGTTTATACACATAGTTGTGCTGTTGTTCGGGAGTGAACAAGAAGAACTGAAGTAACTGCGAGGCAGTGAGTTTCTTGCCTCCAAGGTCGATATAATCAGCAATATCCGTTATGACATCAATGACTTTCTGCTGTTCGTCGAATTTCAATCCGTCCTGCGAGAAATAACCGAAGTTGACTGTCTCACCAATGTCGAACTTGCCCGAATCAGGTGCCACCAAACCGAGAAGCATCTTTACGAATGTAGATTTTCCTGTGCCGTTATTTCCCACAATACCCATTTTTTCAAAACGGGCGAAGTTGTAGTAGAAATCCTTGAGAATTACCTTCTCCGGAAGACTGTCGTTGAAAGTCTTAGATACATACTGGCACTCGAAGATCTTACTACCTATATACACCTTTGAAGCCTTCAAACGAATCTGGCGTTCTTCAATTCGCTGCTTTGCCACGCGCTCCAGTTCGTAGAAAGCATCCTCGCGATACTTAGCCTTATGACCACGAGCCTGTGGTTGACGACGCATCCATTCCAACTCTGTGCGATAGAGATTATTGGCACGAGCCACTTCAGCACGCATATTGTCAATGCGCTCCTGGCGTTTCTCCAGATAATATGCGTAGTTGCCGCGATATGAATAGATTGTCTGATTATCGAGTTCAAGGATGGTGTCGCACACACGATCAAGGAAATAACGATCGTGAGTAACCATCAAGATGGTTTTGTTTCCCCTTTGCAACCAACCTTCAAGCCAGATAATCATATCAAGGTCGAGGTGGTTTGTTGGCTCATCAAGAAGTAGGAAGTCTGGTTCAAGGATAAGTACATTGGCAAGAGCAACTCGCTTCTGCTGACCGCCAGAGAGTTGCTTCATCGGTTGGTTGAGGTCGGTAATCTTCAACTGTGTGAGAATCTGCTTTGCCTTGAGAATCTTCTCTTCGTTGCCCTCATGATTGAAACAAGCATCCAACACACTTTCCTCTGGGTCGAAGGTTGGTGTCTGCGTAAGGAAACCAGTGCGCAAATCGCGACGATAGATGATATCGCCACTATCGTAGCCCTCGTCATTCATGAGAATCTTCATGAGGGTAGACTTTCCCGTTCCGTTTTTGGCAATAAGACCAATGCGCTGACCTTCGCCAACGCTGAAACAAATATTACGGAACAACACCTGTGCACCGAAACTCTTTGTCAGATTTTGTACATCAAGATAAGGAACCATTACTCTTTGCCTGGAAGGAATCGTTCTATATATTCAAGAACCTCATCTCGTCCTTGGCGCTTCTCTGAAGAAGTGATGAAGTAAGGTGGCAGTTCTTCCCAACCATCTTCAAGTTGTTTCATCCATGCCTCAGCATTGGCTTTTGCCTTAGGCAAGCCCACCTTATCAGCCTTTGTGAATACGATAGAGAAAGGAATTCCGCTCACACCAAGCCAATCAATGAATTCACGGTCAATCTTCTGCTGCTCATGGCGCACATCAATAAGAACAAACACATTTACGAGTTGCTCGCGCTGGAGAATGTAGCTTGAAATCATCTGCTCCAACTGCTGCTGAACAGACTTGCTGCGCTTAGCAAAGCCATAGCCCGGGAGATCGACAAGATACCATTCATTCTTATCTTTTTCGTTTGTACTTTCAATATAGAAGTGGTTGATAAGCAGAGTCTTACCCGGTGTTGCTGAAGTTTTTGCCAAACCTTTGCGACCACAGAGCATATTGATAAGTGACGACTTTCCTACATTACTTCTGCCAATAAAGGCATACTCCGGTTTGTCATCTTTTGGGCACATCGAAACGCGAGGTGCCGAGAGAGTGAATTTTGCGTTCTTGATAATCATATATTGTAAATTCTTTATTTCAAATTATTACTTGTTTTCCTCGTCAACTCCCAAACCAAACAGAGCAAAGTCTGCTTTTGTCGGGTCATCAGGGAAGAATTCTTTCAGTCGGTTGGTCAGTTTTATTGCTGTTGCCATTGAACCAGTCTTGCTTTCAATCAATCCCAGCTTCTGTGCTTCTTGCAATACATGAGTGTCCATTGGCATTATGAGCGTTGACTTATCTATCTGCTTTGTCCACAGGCCGAGGTCAACCGGTGAGTTGTCGCGAACCATCCAGCGAAGGAACATACAAACCCTTTTGCATGAAGAGTTTGTGTTCTTTGGAATCAAGTCGCTTGCATTATGTGCAGCAAAATGACTTGTGATGAGACTTACTGCATCAATTGCTGTGTGGATGTCGTTCGCTTTTATCCACTCACCGAGTGAACCATATTCCGCCTCAATGCCATCAACGACCGAGAGGAAACGCCGAACCATCCTGTTTGTATGCAACCTGTAGAAGCAATCGTCGTTATCAGGGATAATCCCACCGTCAAGGATATATTGAATACGCGGAATGAACTGCTTGCGTGAACCATAACTCAGGGCTGCAGCAATGAATGCAGCTCTTTCCTGTTGGTTTGGCTCAGAGAAGCGATGCATAAACTGCGATGGATCATCTTTTATGAAATCCGCAGTTTCGTATTTCTCTGCTAATGATTGCAGTCTTTCTTTCAATGCAATGTCCATTGTTACCAGCATTCTGTTTCATCAGCAATCTCCGGACAAGTCTCCTTGTGATAGACAGGGTTCTTCCCTTGCTTTACTTGACTGCGATAATCATCAAGAAGACGAATAGCATACTTGCCAAGTATGAGTATTGCAATAAGGTTGGTCACAGTCATAAACACCATGAAGAAATCAACCAGTGCCCATACTATATCTATTGCCATCAGCGAGCCGATGAATATGAGTATTCCAAGAATAACGCGGTAGACATTGACTGCAGAAGGAGTCCATTTCGCACCATTGCAAAGGAATTGTACATTGCACTCGCCATAATAATAGTTGCCGATGACGCTCGAAAAGGCAAAGAACAGAATCGCGATAGCAATGATTGACTTACCCAATTCTCCGATATGTGAAGATAATGCAACCTGTGTCAGTTCAATGCCGTTTGCACCACAATCGTAGAGTCCTGAGCACATGATGATAAATGCCGTGCAAGAACAAACAATCAAAGTATCTGTGTAAACGCCAAGTGTCTGTATAAGACCCTGCTTAACAGGATGGCTCACCTCAGCAGTAGCTGCCGCATTTGGTGCACTACCTTCACCCGCTTCGTTTGAGAATATACCTCGTTTGAATCCCATCATAATGGCCATGCCAACGGTTCCACCTGCTACACGATCAATGCCTAACGCATCCTTTACAATCAGTGAGAATACTTGTGGAATGAGGTCGTAATGAGCAATCATTATTCCCAATGCCAAAACAAGATAGCCCAATGCCATGAAAGGAACGATGACTTCGCAGACTTTTGCTATACGCTTAATTCCACCAAAGACAATTACCAGTGACAATATGGTAAGGGCAGAAGCCATTATATATGGACTGATTCCAAAAGCCTGTGTGAATGCTGATGATATTGTGTTTGCCTGAACCATATTGTTGGTTAAACCAAACTGCCCAATGATACAAACCGCAAAGATACATGCAAACCAGCGTTTCTTAATACCTTTGGTAATATAGAATGCGGGACCTCCTATATAGGAGTCCTTTCCACGAATCTTGAACAATTGGGCAAGAGTACACTCAACAAAGGTGTTTACACTACCAATCAGAGCCATTACCCACATCCAGAATATAGCGCCAGGGCCACCTATTACGATAGCAGTAGCCACACCAGCAAGGTTGCCCGTTCCAACACGAGTCGCCAGAGACACGGTGAAAGCTTGGAAACTGCTTACCTGACCGTGTTTGTCGGAAGGCTTGAACAAAGTGCGAATCATTTCTCCAACCATACGGAACTGCATGAAGCGTGTACGGAAGGTGAACCACAAACCTGTTATGGACAATGCTACAACGAGGATAACACCAAGGTGTTCGTTGGCTTCATTGAGTAATGTGACAATCTTTTCGAGCATATTTGTTTATCTGCGTTTTTTGTTCTTTGGTGTGAAATTAGGATTATATGACTTGCGAGAGCTGCTTTGATTTGAAGACTTTCCGGCTTTTCCTGTTTTACCTGAATGTCCTGAATATCCAGATTGATTTGATTGCCCAGTATATCCTGTGTTTCCAGACCTTCCGGAAAATGATGGACCACCCGGATAGAGCGCACGAAGCAGATCCGTTCTTCCCATTTGTCGCAGTTCACGTTCAATACCAACTCGCTCCTCTGGTTTATACCAGAAGAAGAACTGACGTTGAGCCCTCTTGTCCTTGTCGCTCTTGGCAGAGAAGACCGGTTCAAGAGTATATGGGTCATAACCTGTGTACCACGCCTCAGTAGATACAGTCATTGGAGTAGGGGTGAAGTCTTGTACCTGTTCAAGGTGGAAATCCAATCCCTTTGTAATGGCTGCCAGTTCTGCCATGTCAACAGCATGACACCCAGGATGGCTGCTTATGAAGTAAGGAATAATCTGCTGATTCAGTCCTTCTTCGCGGTTTATGCGGTCGAAGATGCGTTTGAACTCCTCAAACTGACGGAATGAAGGTTTGCGCATATGCTTCAAGACAACATCCGAAGTATGTTCAGGAGCAACCTTCAGTCTGCCCGAGACATGATCTTTTATCAACTCGCGTGCATATTGCATATGCGAACGATTTGCCTTTTCATCCTTGTCCTGATGAAGGATAAGGTCATAACGCACGCCCGACCCGATGAAACTCTTTTTTATTCCCGGTAAGGCGTCAACAGCATGATAGATGTCGAGTAGGGCAGAGTGGTCGGTATTGAGGTTTGGACAAATCTGCGGATTAATGCACGATGGGCGTTTACACACCTCACAAGCCTTTGGATTGCGGCCATGCATTCCGTACATATTAGCAGAAGGACCACCCAGGTCAGAAAGATATCCCTTGAAATCCGGCATCTCAATTACTTGCTTCACTTCACGTAAGATACTTTCCTTTGAACGACATACAACGAATTTTCCCTGATGTGCAGAGATAGTACAGAAAGCACAACCACCAAAGCAGCCACGATGAAGGTTCACTGAGAACTTAATCATATCGAAGGCAGGAATTCTCTTACCCTTGTATTTTGGATGAGGTTGGCGTGTGTAAGGAAGGTCGAACGAAGCATCCAGTTCTTCAGATGTCAGAGGAGGATATGGCGGATTGATAACGCAATACTTGCCGTCAACTCCTTGTAGCAGACGATGGGCGTGCATCATGTTTGACTGTTCTTCCACATGACGGAAGTTCTCTGCTTGTGCCTTTTTGTTGCGAAGGCATTCCTCGTGAGAATGCAGAACAATATCTTCATCTGTGATACCATCAGGAATGTCTTCCTCATTGCAGAGATAAACGGTTTGAGGTATATCCTTAATATCGTTTATTGGACGACAGTTGGCTAAGGCATCAGCTACATCAAGTACAACCTTTTCGCCCATGCCATACATAATCATATCAGCACCTGAGTCGCAAAGGATGCATTTCATCAGTTTGTCCTGCCAATAGTCATAATGCGTGACACGACGAAGCGAAGCCTCTATACCACCGAGAATAACAGGGACATCAGGGAACAGCTCCTTAAGGATTTTCGTATAGACAATACTTGGATAGTCTGGTCGCAAACCGGCTTGTCCATTTGGAGAATAAGCATCATCATGACGGATTCGGCGAGCAGCGGTATATTTGTTCACCATTGAATCCATCGCACCTGGAGAGATTCCGAAGAATAGACGAGGACGGCCGAGTTTCTTGAAATCACGATAATCTCCGTGCCAGTCAGGTTGAGGAACGATAGCCACACGATAGCCCGCCCCTTCAAGAATACGACCTACTACGGAAGCACCGAATGAAGGGTGGTCGACATACGCGTCGCCAGAGAACAGAATGACATCCAATTCATCCCATCCTCTGAGTTCACATTCCTTTTTTGTAGTTGGTAGGAAATCCGTCAGTCGATATTCCATTATTCTTCCTCTGCGTCTTCTCCCTCGAGAATCATATCCTCTGAAGAGAATCCCTCAAGATCGAGTTCCATTGAATTTTCGTCGTTGTAACTGATGTATAGAAGCATAAGGTTGCGAAGTCCCAATGCCTTCATATCACGATGATATATTACATCAAAGCATAGATCGAGCAAATCCTTGTCTCTATCGTTGCCGTTCTCGAGCAGAGCTCGCACAGTACCTTGCAATTTATCCAAAGTGGTTTCGTCTACGAATCCATCACTTCCCACAAGGTCGTGGAAGAGTGAATACTTCTTGATAGTGTCAAGATGTTGAGCTGTTACTTCGATGAAACGGCTACCTTTTGCGTTCGCTTTAATTTCCATATTGTTTGTAATTTAGCAATTATTCTTTCTATTTCAACAGATATGCAAGAATACCCTGCATTATCTTATTCTTTGTATGATTGTCCTTTATGCACTCAAATGGGAATCCCATTGTGAATGTGGAATACTTCCCTTTGTAACCCACGGCAGCACTTGTGCCATCGGCATATTGCATTGCACATATAGCACCTTCACTTGGTTCAAGAATCTCTGGATGAGTGGCGGCATAATGCTTCTCGTTGAGATTTCGATAGATAGGGAACTGCATTCCCAATCCGTTTATTTGTTCTTCTGAAGTGAAAGGATCTATTGTGCTGTAACTAACCTTTAGCAAATCACTCATAAACTTTTGTTCTTCAGGTTGTTGCATGTCGCTACCTAAGAAAGAACCACTTGCAATAATACAACCACCGTTGGCTGTAAACTGCTTAAGTTGCTTGCGAATGGATGATGTGAATGTCTTGTAGTATTGTCCAAGTTGCGAGTCGTCTTTCTGCAATCCGAAGGCAAGATCAATGAGTTTGTATGGTTGAAGATTCACAAGTCCATTTTCAAGGGCTGTCGATGAACAACTCACAACCGAATATTTCTTTGCTGAAGCAATGGCGCGAATATGATCTACGACATAGTCAAAATCGTTACCCGCAATAAAATTGCCTCCCATCTCATTGCCGCAATATCCTAATCCTACTTCACTTTCCACGCCCATCATCGAACGGTCGAATGCCACCTGTTTACCAGCCCAACCGGCATATAGACCGCGCTGAACACCCTCGTCCTTTGAAATGTCAAATCCTTGCTGAATCTCATTATCAATGATGTATGGTGCTGAGAGGCGTTGGAAACCATTTACAACAAGAATCTGTCCTCTTGACTCAGGCGCAAGATAAACCGATAGTGTCTCGGTAGGGAAACTCTCGCCGCCATCATTGCATGCGGTTATGTAGAAACTGTACTGAATTCCCGGTTCCAGTTTCATTGCTGCAGCTGTACCCTCTACATTCTGCCCATTGTCAAAACCACGATTGCCAATCGCTGTATAGATGTTGTAAGAAGTTGGGTTCGCAGTAGGTTCTTTCGGGTCCTTTATTCCTGTCCACTCCAACTGAATCTTGTTGCCTTCCACAATCTCAATGCGGAACTCAGAAGGTGCGAGTGGTTGAACAACGCACTTGGTGTCGTGCATCTCATTGATGTAGCGGAGTATGGTCTTGTAGATACTTCTTGCTATAGCAAACTTACCTAATGGATGCTGTGCTATAACCATATCAGGGAAACTCTGATGCGATAGTGTCTCAATGATGGCAGAAGGAACTTCTGGCAGACGGGTTTCAGAATAGTTCCTGTCCCATAGATATCGTTTGCCCCAAGTGCCAAACTCTCGCGTCATATCGTTGTTGAGATTGTCGAGAAGACGAGATGCCAATTCAAACGAAACCTTGCGGGAAAGACCAGAAGACAGTAGTCCATCATTGAAATTTGTAGTGGCAATGGCAAGAGAGCCATGAACGGATTTCCCGTCAGGTTGATAACCTGCATCACTATGGATAGCCAATGACAACTCAAGAGGAACCCCGAGTCCTTCGGATGTTGGTACATAACACGAACCACCAGCAAGCCAGTTGGTCATCAAGGAACGAACATTGATATCATCGCCATAATCATTCATGCCACCTTTGTCGCTATAGACAGTGTAAGGTGCACCTGCCCATTGTGCCCAGTAACGAGCACCTTCAAGACAACGAGGCATTCCACTTGTTTCACCGTATCGCTCGATGTTACCCATACCACCACCAAAGCGAACGGCATCTATGCCAACATATCCCTTATGGCGAGACGAATTTGTGAGAACAACACAATTATCATCAGATGCGTCCCCGGTTTTTACAGCATCAAAGTCAAAAGTTCCGAGGTAAACCCATGTGCCATATCCAATCTTCTGGTTAACATGGAATTCTGTAGTCATGCCCTTGTGGTGAACGATGTAATGAGCATCCTCAACGGCTTCTTCCATCTTGGGGTAGCTTACATAGACTGCAAAACGGCCACCTTCATTTAGCATTGGGGTGAAACGGTATTCTGTAGCCTTCTTAGACTTTGTTGTCTTTGCTACAAGAGCCTTACCCGCAGTGAAAGGATTCTCTGTGTCGTGATAGACACCAGGATGCATCTTGAATCCAGTTACCTCATCTTCGTTGTCATGGTTTGGTAGAACCATAAAACTACCGCCCGGATAACATAAGTCATTATCGACGATACATTCCTGCTTCTGCCAGTCTCGTTCACGAGGTGTAAACACATAAGCACCTGCATTCTCAAGCATCGGAATGAGGTAAGGCACGACTATTGTCTGGGTGAAAAGATCCTCAGTAGTACCAAAAAGATTTGGGCGCTGCCACTTCCAGAAACCTTTCTCCTGGTCGTAGTAGCGTCCATGACTTGCCCAAAGCGAAATGTGTCTTCCTTCCAGACCGTTTTTCACCTTATTGGGGCGCGATATATTATGAGCCCATGGAGCAACATCACCATTGATGTCACCCCATGCCCCGCGAATGTTCTGAGTGGTCTGTCCTGACGCACTCAAACATAATGCTATTATTATAAATAATGTATATAGTCTTCTCACTATGTTTCTCCTATCGAGAATTTCTCGGGATGCTTTCCTTTGAAGTTCTTGTAGTACTGTTTAATTTCTGTCATGTCCGCCTCTATGTCGCCAGTCGGGAAGAATGTTCGAGTACACTCAATATTCTTGCTCTCATAATCAATGGCGTAGAGTAGGATAGGGATATCAGCCTCAAGGGCGATGTAATAGAATCCCTTTTTCCAGTCAGGATTCGCCGAGCGAGTGCCTTCTGGAGTAATCGTCAGTGTGAACTCGTTCCTATTGCGGGCAATCTCAGCCAACTGACTTGTCATGTGGGTTTTCTTGTCGCGATAAACCGGAATGCCGCCAATCTTGCGGGCAATCACACCAACAGGCCAGAAGAACCACTCCTTTTTCATCAGGAAATTGGCATGAAATCCCTCAGCACGCATATACAATTGCCCAATGAGAAAATCCCAGTTACTCGTATGTGGTGCAAGGCAGATGATGTACTTCTTTGGATGCTGTTCTGTTACATTCTTTGTCCATCCAAGTTTCTTGTACAACAACCACTTGCAAAAGTTGTTCAATGTCATATTTTCGCAAATAATTCACACTCTATTATTGAGTGTCAAAGCAAAGTCTTACAATGCCTCAATCTGGTCAATTAGTTCACAAGCCTGCTTGTTGAAATCCTCAACCAATATCTTATAATATTTCTTTGGCTCCATTCCCGGTTCTGGATGAGATACACGGCGTACGAAGTCGCTATGGGTTTTAAGGATGCATTTCAATGTTGCATCCAATGTGTCATGATTTGCCTTGTCTGCAGTGAGGTATGATGCTACACATTCTGCAAAGAGTTCGCTACTTGCATAACTCAGACTTTTTTTCAAATCTCTTTTGTTAGCCATGATTTTTGTAGTTTAAAAATGTAGAGTTGCTATTTTTACATGCCAAAGATATAAAAAAAAGCCGAAAGCCCAATAAAAACATTAAAAAAATGTTTGTCCAAATAGCTTTTCTTTACTATTTCCTTCATTTTTTCACTGATTTTTTGTAATTTTGCATGTGGTAAGGTGGGTTTCTTTGATTCCTGTCATTATTTTGACGAATAAACATTATCAAATAAAATCAAACAAATTCAGTAACAAATGAAAACAAGTGCATTGCAGCAGGCTCGTGCTGCTTATCAGCCAAAGCTTCCAAAGGCTCTTCAGGGTCCAGTGGTAGCTGTTGAGGGTGCTCCTACTCAGTCAGTAGGCAACCAGGATGAAATCAAGGCTATGTTCCCTAACACTTATGGTATGCCTGTTATCACATTCGAGGCAGGTGAGGCAAAGGCTCTCGAACCATTCAATGTAGGTATCATCCTTTCTGGTGGTCAGGCTCCTGGTGGTCATAATGTAATCTCTGGTCTCTATGACGGTGTAAAGACACTTAACAAGGACTCTAAGCTCTACGGATTCCTTATGGGTCCTGGTGGTCTTGTTGATCACAAGTATCTTGAGTTCACTGACGAGTACATCGACGAGTATCGTAATACTGGTGGTTTCGATATCATCGGTTCTGGTCGTACAAAGCTCGAGAAGGAAGCACAGTTCGAGTCAGGTATTGAGATTCTCCGCGAACTTGGTATCAAGGCACTCGTAATCATCGGTGGTGACGACTCTAACACTAACGCTTGTGTACTCGCTGAGTACTATGCTGCTAAGCAGTATGGCGTTCAGGTTATCGGTTGTCCTAAGACTATCGACGGTGACTTGAAGAACGAGCAGATTGAGACTTCATTCGGTTTCGATACAGCTTGTAAGACATATTCTGAGCTCATTGGTAACATCCAGCGCGACTGTAACTCAGCTCGTAAGTACTGGCACTTCATCAAGTTGATGGGTCGTTCAGCATCTCACATCGCTCTCGAATGCGCTCTCCAGTGCCAGCCAAACGCTTGCCTCGTTTCTGAGGAGGTTGAGGAGAAGGCAATGAGCCTTGATGATATCGTTACTTATCTCGCAGAGATCGTAGCAGCTCGTGCTGCTGAGGGTAACAACTTCGGTACAGTCCTCATCCCAGAAGGTCTTATTGAGTTCATCCCTGCAATTAAGAAACTCATCGCTGAACTCAACGAAGTTCTCGTTGATCCTGCTACAGGTGAGATGCGTGAGTTCCCTTCAAAGGACGAGCAGGTTGCTTTCGTAAAGAGCCACATCGCTCCTGAGAACCTCGCTGTTCTTGAGTCACTTCCAAAGGATGTTGAGCGTCAGCTCTGCCTTGATCGTGACCCACACGGAAACGTACAGGTTTCTCTCATCGAAACAGAGAAGCTTCTCTCTGCAATGGTTGCTACAAAGCTCGCTGCATGGAAGGCTGAGGGTAAGTATAATGGCAAGTTCTCTGCACAGCACCACTTCTTCGGTTATGAGGGACGTTGTGCAGCTCCTTCTAACTACGATGCTGACTATTGCTACTCACTCGGTTTCAATGCTTCACGCCTTATCGCAAATGGTAAGACTGGTTACATGTCAATCATCAAGAACACAACAGCGCCAGCAGCAGAGTGGATTGCAGGTGGTGTGCCTATCACAATGATGATGAACATGGAGCGTCGTAACGGTGCTATGAAGCCAGTTATCCGCAAGGCTCTCGTTGAGCTCGATGGTGCTCCATTCAAGTACTTCGCTGCTCATCGTGAGGAGTGGGCTAAGACAACTTCTTATGTTTATCCTGGTCCTATCCAGTACTGGGGTCCAACAGAGGTTTGTGATCAGCCTACAAAGACTCTTGCTCTCGAGCAGGCAAAATAAGATTTATCATTGATAAATGACAAAGCGTAAAAATACCTCCCGCCGCAAACGGCAAATATCCAGCCGCTATTTGTGGTTGGGAGGTATTCTTATGTCTGCCATTTACATCTTCGGATTCTATTATTTCTTTGTAGGACCGACCGGTTTCCGTTGGCGTGCTCTTTATGGTGATGCAAAGTATCCTGAAGGATATGAAATTCAGGGAATAGATATCAGTCACTATCAAGGCGAAATCGATTGGGACAAACTGCGAGGTGGATTGATAAAGGAATGTCCTGTGCGTTTCGTTATGATTAAGGCTACCGAGGGTAGTACGAAACTTGACGAGATGTTTGAAGACAATTTCTATCAGGCACGCGAACATGGTTTCATCCGTGGTGCCTATCATTTCTGGAGCAATAAGTCAACAGCTCGCCAACAGGCTTATTTCTTTTTAGATAAGGTAGAACTCGAATCCGGCGACCTTCCTCCTGTGCTCGACATTGAGCATAAACCTAAGGATGTGTCAACAGAGGATTTCCAACGCGATGTGCTTACATGGTTGCATATCGTGGAAGATAGATATCATGTGAAACCAATCATCTACACCTACCATAAATTCAAGGAACTGTATCTTTCGGCTCCTGTCTTTGATGACTATCCTTATTGGATAGCGCATTATTATGTAAGTAAGGTGGAATATCAGGGAGAATGGAAATTCTGGCAGCATACTGACGCTGGCCGTCTCCCGGGAATCAAGGGTTATGTCGACTTCGACATTTACAATGGCTCTTACTACGATCTAAAGAAACTTACTATTGAGTAGAAAGTCCTTCCCTTCATGGGAGGATTTAGGTGAGGCTACTTTTTACTTCAACACCAGCATACACCAGTTGTTGTCAACTCTCCTTGAGAATTCCGAAAGTCCCAACTCCCATGCTTTTTCAATAATCATTGGTGCGTCTTCTGTATAGAATCCACTAAGGATTAGTGTTGCGCCAAGATTCATCACATCCTTGAATTTATGCATATCAGCAAGAAGGATGTTGCGATTGATATTTGCCATTACAATATCGAACACACCACTGATATGTGACAATACTGATGAATCTCCTTCCATCACATGGATATTGCTCACGCCATTCAAGATTGCATTATGCTCTGTGTTCTTCACGCTCCATTCATCAATGTCATAGGCTACAATTTCCTCAGCACCGAGTTTTGATGATGCAATACCAAGGATTCCTGTGCCGCAACCACAATCAAGGATTCTTTTATGCTCAACATCCGAATGCAACAATTCAGTTAGAATCATCTGCGTCGTCTCGTGAGTGCCTGTGCCAAATGCATTCTTTGCCTCTATACCTATTAATATTTGGCGGTCAATGAGAGGAATTGATTTCTTCGCATCAAAAACCAGTAG
This sequence comes from Prevotellaceae bacterium UBA1726, assembly GCA_002316005.1. Lineage (GTDB taxonomy): Bacteria > Bacteroidota > Bacteroidia > Bacteroidales > Bacteroidaceae > Prevotella. The sequence goes on from DCIM01000049.1 coordinate 28,722, forward strand.
TTTCTCCTCAATGTCGATAGGTTCAAAACCGATCGATTCCCATTCTGAATTCCAATCCTCGTCTAAGACACATGCTATAGTGTATTCAATCTTGACATCCTCAATAGGGAAGTTGGCAATGGCTTCATCGAGTATCGGCTGATGGAACAAATCCCGCTGAACATAGCCGTCAATGCCTATCTCTGAATCCTCAAACGACTCAAATCCAGCTTCCGCCGCCATGTCGGCAAGCAGGTCACTTGCAATCTGTTTGAGATCTTCAGAACACTCAATCTTGAACTCTACCTTATAATAATGCATAGTAATTTTGTTAAATTCCACTGCAAAATTACAAAAAATAGGGAAAAACCTACTAATAGTTAGGGAAATTCCGTAAATTTGCAGTAAATTTATTGATATTTTTGCATCGTGAAATAATGAAAAGGCCAAAATAGAGGTAATAACCAAATATCGAGGTCGGTATTTTCTAAACTTGATGCTATTGGAAATATAAACAAAAAGATTACAGCTATATGAAAAAGTTAATTGTTCTTTCAGCAATGATTCTCGCTTTGCCATTCTCAATGATGGCGCAGGATGATGACATGTACTTCGTTCCAAAGAAGAAGTCAAATGTTAAGGCTGCAACAGAAACCTATTACTCAGGTTCAAATCGTGATGCTGACGAATACAACCGTCGTGGTAAGTTTGCTGGTAGCAGTGTTGTTCCAATGGACAGCGCTTCAATGGCTCTTCGCGGACTTAGCCCTGACAGCATCTATGTTGATTCTCTCTTTGCAGAGCGTCTGTTGAAGGAGTATAACGAGGAGGAGAACTATCGTTTCAGTCGTCAGCTGGATCGTTGGTATGGTTGCTATGATCCATGGTTCTACAACCACAGCTTCTACTGGGGACCTTATGCTCACGGTTGGTACAACCCATGGTATGGCCCAGGTTGGTACGATCCATTCTACGATCCATGGTTTGATCCTTGGTTCTATCCTTACGGTCCAGGTTGGTATGGTCCAGGTTGGTATGGTCCTGGTTGGGCATGGAATCATTGGTATGGCCCAGGTTGGTACGGTCCTGGCTGGTATGGCCCTTACGGCCCAGGTTGGGGTGGTGGCATAATCATCGCTGGTGGTGGTTCACGCTTCAATAAGTATGGTATTGCTGGTACTGCTAATCATGGTGCTGTTCATGGTGCTGGTTACGGTGGTAGCAGAACAGGTACTGCAGGTCATGGTACATTCTCAGGTGCTCGTCGTGCAACAACTGCTGCTGCTAATTCAAGTAGCAACACTGGAGTTCGCCGCTCAGCGTCTACTAATAGAACATTCAACAATACAACAAATAATTCGTCATCGAACTACACACCTGCTCGCACAAATAGCTCAAGTAGTTCAAGCAGCTTTAGCGGAAGCCGTTCTTCTGGTGGTGGTAGCTTCAGTGGTGGTGGCGGTAGCCATTCGTCATCAGGTGGTGGTGGCGGTGGTGGAGGCCACTTCGGTGGTGGTCGTCGCTAATCCGACTTACATATTGTGATTATTAATACAATTATCCTATACATTATTAAATATATAAGAAATGAAAAAGATTTTTATTGGTGCAATGTTGTTGGCAAGCATGTCGGCATTTGCTCAGGAAACATATCAGAATGCAGAAATCGCAACTGAGGATCTCAATGGTACAGCACGTTACATCGGTATGGGTGGTGCCATGGAAGCTCTTGGAGCTGATATCTCTACAATCGGCACTAACCCTGCTGGTGTGGGAATGTTCCGTCGCTCACAGGTATCTGTATCTGCAGGCTTAGTATCTCCTAAGAACGATGACGCACGAATGAGCTTTGACCAGATCGGTTTTGTTTGGTCGCAGCGAATGGGCGAGAGAAGCTACATGAATCTTGGATTCAACTACCACAAGAACCGCAACTTCAATGGCATCCTCTCTACTGCAGATAAACTGTATAATGCTTCGCAGAACAAGCTCACTGCTGCTAAGGGCTATGAGGGAGTCTTTGACTACGACAACTGCTACACACAGGTTGACTACCTCAACGAGAATACTCTTGGTCTTTATGATGAGTTTGATGGTTGGACTTTCTATGAGGGTACTGACTATGTGTTCTCAAAGGAGACAAGAGGCTATGTTGGCGAGTACGACTTCAATATCTCTGGTAATATCAGCGATCGCGTTTACCTCGGTCTTACAATGGGCCTTAAGGATATAAGCTATGATTCCTGGACCAACTACACAGAAAACCTCTACAATTATGTAGGTACGGGTATTGGTAGCGTGAACTTGCAGGATCACCGTCGTATCTCTGGTAATGGTGTGAATGTAAAGGCTGGTATTATTGTGTTCCCAATCGAGGATAGCTCATTCCGTATTGGTGCAAATGTTGCAACTCCAACATGGTACGACCTCACAACTTCAAACTATACAAAATTGTATAATAATCTTGATAAGGAATATGGTGCTTATGACACAGGTAGCAATGACGAGAACTATGACTATCGTGTATTCACTCCTTGGAAGTTTGGTCTTTCTGCTGGTATGACCGTTGGTACACAGCTCGCACTTGGTGCATCTTATGAGTTTGCAAACTACAATGGTCTCCAGTCACGTATCCTCGAAGGTGGCTCTGCATACGACAATGTTCGCAGTTACAAGGATAAGGTGATGGGCGAGAACACAAAGGATGCTCTTAATGGTGTTCACACTCTCAAGGTAGGTGCTGAGTACAAGGTTACTCCTCAGTTTGCCCTTCGTGCTGGTTACAACTTCGTATCTACAATGTACAACAAGGACGGCTATCGTGATGGCGCTCTCAACAGCCCTGGTACATACTACTCTTCAACAACAGACTATACCAACTGGAAGGCTACTGACCGCGTGACTCTCGGTGCTGGTTATTCATTCGGTTCTTTCGGTGTTGATGTTGCTTATCAGTTCACAACACAGAAGGGTGAGTTCTATCCATTCATGTCTTACTACGGTGATACAGAAGCTGACAACTGTGTAGGTAATGCTGTTGATGTAAAGAACAACCGCCATCAGGTTGTAGCAACATTGTCTTACAAGTTCTAAAATAGCCCACCCAAGCCCTCCCAAAGGGAGGGATGTTATATACTCATGAAAATGGGTGGGGTAATACATAAAAGAAAAAAGGAGCATCCAAAACGGGTGCTCCTTATTTGTTTGGTGCGGCGAGATATTATCTCGTCGTTTTTATTTCTTGAGGATTGCCAGGATATGATCCCAAACCATCTGAACGGTAGGAATCAGCAGTTTCTCTTCTGGTGTGTGGACATGGCGAAGGGTAGGGCCGAAACTTACCATATCCATGTCTGGATAGCGCTCTGAGAACAAACCGCACTCCAATCCAGCGTGAATACCGAGTACCAATGGGTCCTTCTTAAAGAGTTCCTTGTAAGTATCGACAACAAGTTCGGTCAACTTACTGTTTGGATTCATCTTCCAAGCAGGATAGCCTTCGCCCTGAACAACCTCAGCACCAGCCAACTGGAACAAAGCCTTCACTGTTGCACACATATTGTCAAGATTGCTCATCACGCAACTACGCTGCGAAGCCACAACCTTGCATTCTGTGTCTGTAGTGCAAACGCTTGCCACATTGCTCGAAGTCTCTACAAGCCATGCCAATTCTTCGTCCTGACACATTGCAAATACACCATTGTCAACAGCCTGAAGGGCACGGATGATATTGTCGCTTACAGACTTTGGCAATACTGCCTGAGCATCTGTGCTCTGGAGGAAGAACTCCATGTCCTTCTCTGTCACATGATATTCGTCCTCAACCTTTGCGGTATATACATTCCAGTCAACGCGAATCTGCTCCTTTTGGGCCATAGGGATTGCAACAACGACCTTTCCGTCACGAGGAATTGCATTGTGAGCCTTACCAGAATTGAATGAACACAACTGAACGCCAAACTTCTCGTTTTCCTCATAGAGGAATCGTGCGAGAACCTTGATGGCGTTAGCACGCTTCTTGTTGATGTCGTCGCCTGAGTGACCACCGAAAAGACCCTTCAAACTGATTTCAACAAAGAAACTGCCTGCTGCTGCCTCTTCCTTCTCATAGCGGAATGTAGCGTTGGTGTTGCGACCACCGGCACATGAAACGAAAATCTGTCCTTCGTCCTCTGAGTCGAGGTTGATGAGCCACTTGCCAGTCATGAAACCCGACTGAAGTCCTTCTGCACCGGTCAATCCAGTCTCCTCGTCAACAGTGAAGAGGCACTCGATAGGACCATGCTCAATGTCGTTTGCATCGAGGAGGGCAAGTTCAATAGCACAACCAATACCATCGTCAGCACCAAGTGTAGTGCCGTTAGCCTTCAGCCACTCACCATCGACATAAGTCTCGATTGGGTCGTTCAAGAAGTCAATCTTTCTTTCTGGCACATTCTCGCAAACCATGTCCATATGGCTCTGCAGAACGATGCAAGGCTTGTTCTCGTAACCAGGAGTGGCACTCTTGCGAATAAGCACATTACCGGTTTCGTCAACGAGAGTTTCCAAACCGCGGCTTTCACCAAACTCCTTCAAGTACGCAATCATCTTCTCCTCGTGTTTCGACTGGCGAGGAATCTGATTGATTTTTGCAAACTGCTCAAATACCAGAGCAGGCTTAAGTTCAATTTTTTCCATTTCGTTATTTTTATTAAATATTGTACACCTATTATATTATTATTAAGCATCAAACAGATTTTGTGGGTAATCTTTATTAAATTCCCTTAATATTAAAGAGTTTTGATGCTTATTTGAATTATTATTTGTACCTTTGCGTTCGCAAAGTGCAATAAAGCATTTGCAAAAGTAGTAAAAAATGGTCAAAACTCTGCTCCTAAGCATGTTAATAATTGCTATTGCCATAGCATTATTGTGTGTAAAACTACTGTTTCGCAAGAATGGAGAGTTCACTTCGATGCATATCCACGACTCTCAGGCAATGAAAGACCGTGGCATAGACTGCGTTATGGAACAGGATCAGAAAGCCCAGAAAGAGGGTAGGGCGACATAATCGGTCACCCAAGCTCATCTTGACGGGACCAAGAAAGAAAAAGTATAAACAATTAATAAATCAAAAGAAAATGAAGAAAGTATTCATGGCACTTGCATGTGTTGCAGTGCTCGCATCTTGCAACAATGCACCAAAGGCTAATGATGAGCAGTCAGCAGCAGCTCCTTCAAACGAGTTGAAGATTGCTTTTGTTGAGGTTGACTCAATCATGACTCAGTACACATTCTCGAAGGAGTATCAGGAAGTTCTCCAGAAGAAGGCAAACAACATCCAGAGCACACTCGCTGCTAAGCAGCAGGCACTCCAGGCAGCAGCTGCAAAGCTTCAGCAGGACTACCAGGCTAACGCTCTTACACAGGATCAGGCACAGGCTCGTCAGGCTGCTATCCAGAAGCAGGGTCAGGATCTTGAGGCTCTCAATGCACGCCTTTCTAACGAGTTCCAGACAGAGACAAATAAGTTCAACGAGGCTCTCCGCGACTCTATCCAGAACTACATCAAGGTTTACAACAAGGACAAGAACTTCACCCTCATTCTCACAAAGGCTGGTGACAATATCCTCTATGCTGCAAAGGCTCTCGATATCACAAACGAGATTATCGCAGGTCTTAACAAGGCTTACAAGCCAGCAAAGACTGAGAAGGTAGAGAAGACTGAGGTTAAGAAATAAATCCCCTTACCCCAACCCTTTCCCCGCTCGGGGCAAGGGAGTGGATACAAAGAAAAAAGGAGCATCCAACCGGGTGCTCCTTATTTTTGTCTTGTGCGGCGAGATATATCTCGTCGTTAATTACTTCTTTTTTATTCTGTACTTTCTAATTCCATATTCTACAATGCCCATGGAAATGGCTAATGTAACAAAGAACACAAGAAGGCTAATTATATTGTTGCTTACAGAATCGTTTTCGAAGTGACCTGTGAAATAATCGTAAATGCCAATTACTATTGTTGTGAGGAATGCCGTAAAAAGAGATTGCCTCACCACATCCTTAATATCCACCTTTGTAGGAGTCTGTTCTTCTTCCGGCTTATATTCCTCTGCTTCGCGTGAGTCAATGAAGGCACGAGCCTTGTCGTAGTCCTTCTCGTCTACCAGCACATTCACCTCCATGGCACCAATGCCACCGTAAACTTGCGACATATTCTCGCCCTGAAGAATACTTTCAATACCCATATCAGCCAAAGCGCCTTTTACCACCTCAGCATCAAATGCATTCTTGCATGTAGTAAGTCTTAATACCATAGCCTTCTTTTTTATTGTTTTACCTCGCAAAGTTACGATTATTTTTCGTCTTTTTGCCAATATGTCTAAAAAACTTCAAAATAATTTCCATGTTTGGGAAATATGTAGTAATTTCGCAACTGAAATAAATAGATAGCATGGGGAATGGAATAAGATTCAATATCGCTACATTGTTGCTGGGCATCTGCTCAACTGCAGTAATGGCACAGGAAGTTGTGACACGCGACTCCCTGAGTAGCGATATGCCTCGCGAATATAATCCTTCGACAATAGATTCCTCGTCAAATGCCGCTTCTGGCTCCCAACCGATAGTTTCTGATTTCCATACTTCGCCTACGAGTCTCGACAATGATAACCACGAGATTGACCCTCACGCCTTGGACATATCTGTTGATACGCCAAAGTTGCCTTCGTGGAAAAACGGAATGCTCGTTGGGGGCAATTCCTACTATTCCACCGGCTTTGGAATGGGCTACAGCGCTGGTATCATGGCAATACAGAATATGGGGCGTTTCACCCTTTCTGGCAATGCCGGATTGACCAAGGATTACATGGCTGGAATGGGATTCTTGAACGGGCTTAATGTTGGGGCTAACCTGTCTTATTCTGTTTCTGATAATGTATCGCTCACGGGATTTGGAGGCATGAGCCATACTGGTTTCATGGGACCAGCACCCAACCTCACCAACTTCTATTATGGTGGTTATGTGACGCTCATGACAAACAACCAGAAGTGGGGTATGGACCTTGGCGTGCGCCGCTACTATGACGCCACTACGGGCATGTGGACAACGGTTCCTATCGCCATGCCTTACTACAACTGGAACGGCAACAAGATTGGTTTCGACTTTGGCGGTTTGCTTCTCAATACTTTCCATGGTCTCGACAAAGCTCTCAACGGCGATCGCTACAATCCTGACAGCAAACTTCCTGGTGGTGGTATCATCATGCCCGAAATCGACACTGCCCCTCACTTCGGCTCACCCGGAATTCCTTATATAAAATAGTTTTTTAACAACAACTTAACAACAAAAGTGGGTATGGACAATGGTTCTGTTCTCCATATTTTTGTTTGTTGAAGGGGTAGGGGGTTGTTAGGCGATGTTAACCAAATTGGCAGAAATGTTAAGTTTTAGACTTCTGCAACAAGGCATTTTCCATGCAAAGAATGGTGAGGACTATAATACTATGCACAATTTCTATGCTTATAACTAATAGAAATAGCTATTATTTTCTCAAATCAAATTATATATAAATACTTAATAATCAAACACTTATCTTCTAATTATCTCTAAATTCTCTTTTTTTTGAACCCACCCCTAAACCCATTGTTGTTGTTAAGTTGTTGTTAACTTTTTCTGTGGGCTTGGAAATTTGAATAGAAAAACCACAGGAAAATAGGGCGATTATCAAAGAAAATCGAGAATTAATCGACTAATGGCGCTTACTGGGAGGTATATTTGTTGAGAAACTCAATATTTTTGTAACATCAATAATTTAACAACAACTTAACAACAACAACCTGTGTCATAGGTGTGTACGACCTCCTTATAGAAAGACTTGATCCGGCGCGAGTATAATTATTTTTGATTTTGGAATTTTCTTTACAGATTTTTACCTTAAAATCATTTAAGTTAAATGTTCGCCTCATTCCACTTAAATGAGGAGGTCATTTCACTTATTAGTGACGATGAAATGGATTAAATGACATTAACTTGCAAATGTGATTGTAACTCTTTGAATATCAGTGTGTTATAATTGGCAACATTCGTTCGTTCTCTATTTTTGATAATTTTCTCAATGTGAAAAATCTTTACTGTTATATTTGATTATGTTCTAATCAAGAAATTACACCACTATCTGAAGATAATCGGCATTATGATAAATAGGGTTTGTGAAATATACTCCCCCTATTTATATTTGTGGAACTTTTGCTCATTTGTCATTATTTCAAATACAAATTAAAAAAAACGAGAGATTTCCCTTGAATTTGAGAATCCCTCGCTTTTTTCTAATGCTTCTTTTCTGCGTTATTTGAAGACAATCGTCCTCTTGCTCGTGAATTTCTTAGTTTTGTCTTTTATCGTTACAACCACACTTCCTGGTTTACCATTCGACTGAACTGTTGCAACGAGCATGCCCTGGAAAAGTTTCATCTTTGGTTGTGTGAAAACTTCAACGCTTGTTGCATCACCATTGCAAATGCACTTGAAACATCCAGCACCTTTTACCGAAACCTCAATATCATCAGAAGCATTAGGAATCATTGTTCCGTTTGCATCGACAAGCGAAACTGTGATGTAAGCAAGGTCGCCTTCCGTTCCAAGGTCCACCACCTCTGGAGCATCGAGTTTCAGGCTCTTAGCCTTCCCTGCTGTGCGAATTGTCTGCTCCCCTGCCTTGTTGCCGTATTTATCATAACATACGACGGTAATCTCTCCCGGCTCGTAAACGACATTGTTCCAACGAAGGCGATAACGGTCGAGAACGCTCTTGTCCTTTGCATAGCGCAAACCGTCTTCCATGCTCATTGTCTCGTCCCAATTGGTCTTGCCTGAGGTCTTGATTTTATCCTGCGAAACGTCCTTCTTTATGCGTCCCTGACTCTTGCCATTTACGAACAATTCAGCCTCAGGATAGTCGGTATAGCAGTAAACAGGAGTCACCTCCCCTACTCTCTCAGGCCATGTCCAATGAGGCAGCAGATGAATGGTATGGTCTTCTGTATTCCATTGTGAGCGATACAGATAATAGCGGTCTTTTGGCAATCCGGCAAGGTCGCAAATGCCGAAATATGATGAGCGTGAAGGCCAGTATTCATCGTAAGGGGTTGGTTCACCGAGATAGTCGAAACCAGTCCAAACAAACTGTCCAATGGTCCACTCGCGGTCGTCCATCATAAGGAAATCATCATCAGGAACACAACTCCAAGCACAGTATTCAGTATCGTAGCTGGTACATTGTCCGTCCTCGTAGGTTACTTGCGGTCTTAGTTGAACAGGGAACTTATAAATGCCTCGAGATGAGACTGTTGAAGCGGTCTCTGAACCAAGGATGATCTGTTGTGGAAGACTCTTTATTCCACGGTCGTAGATATGATCGCGATAGTTATAGCCCGGCACATCCATCACCTGAGCAAAACCATTGCGAATGGCATCATCGGCACTATCCATACCCTGTGTGACAGGATGAACACATCGTCCGTCGGCATAGCCATCAAGTTGATGAACAAGCGACTGAAGGCGAACTGCTGTCTGCACGCCCCATCCGTCAGTATTGCGCTGTTCTGGAATCTCATTACCAATTGACCACATCACGAGCGAAGTATGATTACGATGGTTGAGTACTAGGTTTGTAATGTCTTTCTCTGCCCACTCGTCGAAGAACTTGGCATATCCGTTCTTGCACTTAGGATAGCGCCACATATCGAACGATTCGGCCATTACCATCATTCCCAATGAGTCATAGACCTCCATCTGCATTGTAGAAGGCATATTGTGGGAAGTACGGATGGCGTCACAGCCCATGTCCTTTAGAATCATCACCTGGCGAATGAGTGCAGCCTTATTGACGGCAGCACCAAGAGGACCAAGGTCGTGGTGCAGGCAGACGCCTTTGAACTTACGCTTCTGACCATTGAGGAAGAAACCGTTGCTGTTTACTTCCACCTGCTTCATACCAACACGGAAGTCTTTCGCAGCGAATGGTTCCCCATCCTTTGGCACGATGCTCACGCGCGCGGTATATAAATAAGGTGTCTCAGGTGTCCAGAGATGCGGATTGTTTACAGGGAGAGTGAATGAGATATTGCCATTGCCGTCCGACTTGTCCGATGTACCTGTTGCTGCCAGATTGCCATTAGCATCGAGGAGATCGACATTTATGCGCAGATTTGCGTCCTTTACATTGGTGTTGAAAGTGATTTCCGACTTCTTCACATCTGTGATAATCTGTGTCTTCCACTCATCAATGTAGAGACGATCGTGCTGCACAAGTTTCACAGGACGGTAGATGCCACCACCGGGATACCAACGAGAACTCTCCTCAACATTGTCAAGGTTCACTTCAATAGTGTTTGCGCCAAGTCTCAACTGAGAATTTACATCCAGACGGAAAGCGTTGTAACCGTAAGGCCATCCACCAACATAATGGCTGTTTACCTTCACTTTGGCATTCGACATAGCACCATCAAACTGCAGTTCGGCTACATCGGTAAGCTTTTCCACCATTACCGTTGTACGATAATAGCCCTTTCCTATCCAAGGCAGCGAACCCGAACGACCACTCTTCTCTGTGGCTTCCGTTTCACCATTCTGAACGATAGCAACCTTCTGGAGGTCCCATTTCTTGTCGAAAGGTCCGCTAATCGCCCAGTCATGAGGAACAGTTACTTGCTGCCAATTCACGCTGTCACGCGAAAATTCCCAGTTGGCAATATTGCTAGTATAGGTGTTTTGTGCGAAAACTGTGCTGAAGAAAAGCACAAACAAACCAAGAATAGATAATTTTTTCATATAAACGTGTTTTCTAATTTTCTGCAAAGATAATCAATTTTTGGCAAAAAAAGGTGAATTTGCTTGATTTAGATTAGGATAATGTAAAGAAACGCGAAAACTTTCAAATTGTGTGGGTACACAATTTTTTTATTGAAAAAAAACACAGAAAAGATTTGGAGGTAACAATTATTTCCATTATCTTTGCATCGTTATCCTGAAAACAATCTTTTTACCTTAAATGTTTGACTAATACCTAAATGACGATAGGAAGCGGCGTTCGTGAGAACAGCCGTTTTCTTTTTGTGTTTACCCCTTACCCTTTTTCCTCACTTTTTATCATTCTAAACAATAGAAAATGCAAAAAAAGAAGGACCTCCTTGCTGGAAGCCCTTCCTTTTATTTAGAATGATGTATAAACATTAGTTGTTCACGCTGCCACCGACAATGTCAAGCAACTCGGATGTGATGGCCTGCTGACGAGACTTGTTATACTGCAGGTTCAACTGACGGAGCAGTTCGTCTGCATTATCCGTAGCAGTCTGCATAGCCACCATTCGTGCTGCATGCTCAGAAGCATTGCTGTCGAGCAGAGCGGTGTAAATCATCAGATTGACATAACGAGGAATCAATGCAAGGAGAACAGTCTCGAGATCTGGTTCAACGATGAAGTTCGAATTCAACGCCTTTCCATGCTGATACTGATACTCCTCTTTATTGTTGTCCTTGTTTCTCTGATACTCAACACTCTTTGCTGTTGCCACTGTGCTCTCAAGGTCGCGTGAATGGTCATAGTTCATCGCTTCTTCTACATCGATAGGAAGAAGATGCTTCCTTGTGAGAATCTGCGAACCAGCACTCTTGAAGTGATGATAGATCATATCCACATGATCGATCTCTGCTGCCATGAACATCTTACGGAGTTCGTGACCGATAGCCTGGCAATCTTCGAAGTTTGGCTTGTCGGCAAGGTGGTTGAAGTTGCCAGCAGACTTATAGCCCAGCTTATGCACCTTCTCAGCAACCTTTCTACCTACAGGATAGATAGTCACTTCTACACCTTGTGCCTCAAACTCCTCTACCGTCTTCTGCATCATCTTCAGTACATTGGCATTGAAACCGCCACAGAGCGATGAATTGCTCGCAAAGACAATGAGACCTGCATGTTTCACTTCACGGTTGAAGGTGAAGAGGCTACGCATGTCGACATCACTCGCAATGAATGTCTTGAGGATGTGCTCGAGCATGCTCTCATAAGGGAGCATGTTCTCAATCATCACCTGTGCATGATGCAACTTAGATGATGCCACCATCTTCATGGCACTCGTAATCTTGCGAGTACTGTTGACTGATGCTATTCTGTTTTTTATCTCTTTTAGAGATGGCATAATTTAATTTACAATTTTAAAATTTACAATTTACAATTCAATTGCTCAATTGTCAATTGTCCAATTGTCTAATTATCCCTTATACTGACCTGCTACGCTGGCCATTACATCTTCGATAATCTTTGTTGCTTCATCGTCAATCTTTCCGGCACCGAGAGCGTCGATAACATCCTGATGCGAAGCACGCATAGCTGTGAGGAATGAATCCTGGCACTCGCGAACCTTTTCTACTGGTACAGGAGCCATGAGGCCGTGTGTACCACAGTAGAGGATGGCAATCTGCTCGCCTACAGGCATTGGAGAGTACTGCGACTGAATGAGCAACTGATTGTTCTTACGACCACGATCGAGAGTCATCGCTGTAACGGCATCCATATCGCTTGAGAACTTCGAGAATGCCTCAAGCTCACGATACTGAGCCTGGTCGATCTTCAAAGTACCAGCAACCTTCTTCATTGACTTGATCTGAGCCGAACCACCTACACGCGATACCGAGATACCAACGTTGATGGCAGGACGGAAGCCCTGGTTGAAGAGGTCGGCCTCAAGATAGATCTGACCGTCGGTGATAGAGATAACGTTTGTTGGGATGTAAGCAGAAACGTCACCAGCCTGAGTCTCGATGATAGGGAGAGCTGTGAGCGAACCACCACCCTTTACCTTGCCCTTGAGACAAGCTGGAAGGTCGTTCATTGCTTCTGCCACCTCCTGCTGCTCGTTGATCTTTGCAGCACGCTCGAGAAGACGAGAGTGGAGATAGAATACATCACCAGGATAAGCCTCACGACCAGAAGGACGACGCAGAATCAGTGATACCTCACGATAAGCAACAGCCTGCTTTGAGAGGTCATCATAAACAACGAGTGCATGCTCACCACGATCGCGGAAATACTCACCGATAGCAGCACCTGCAAATGGTGCATAGTACTGCATAGCAGCAGGATCGCTGGCTGTAGCAGCAACGATGATTGTGTAAGGCAGAGCGCCATGCTCCTTAAGGTTCTGAACGAGCGCTGCTACTGTAGAAGCCTTCTGACCGATGGCAACATAGATACAGTAAACAGGCTGACCAGCCTCGTAGAAACTCTTCTGGTTGATGATGGTATCAACGGCAATGGCAGTCTTACCAGTCTGGCGGTCGCCAATGATAAGCTCACGCTGACCACGACCAATTGGAATCATTGAGTCAACGGCCTTGAGACCTGTCTGTAGTGGCTGCTTTACCGGCTGGCGATAGATAACACCAGGTGCCTTGCGGTCAAGTGGCATTTCGTAAGACTCGGAGAGGTCGATCTCGCCAAGACCATCGATAGCCTGACCAAGAGGATTGATGACACGACCAAGCATATTGTCGTTAACGCGAATTGACGCGATACGCTTTGTACGCTTTACGGACATACCCTCTTTGATACCTGCTGTAGAACCGAGAAGAATACAACCGACATTGTCCTCCTCAAGGTTCATCACGATAGCCATAGTACCATTTTCAAACTCCAAAAGTTCGTTAGCCTCGGCATTACGCAAACCGTAGATTCGTGCTACACCATCGTTGACGGTAAGAACTGTTCCCACCTCATCGAAGTTCTGCTGCTGACCGATACCCTGAAGCTGTTGAAGCAATACTTCTGATACTTCGCTTGGTTTTATTTTGTCCATTATTACTTTTTGCTTTTAAACTTTAAACATAAACTCTTGAGAGGCTTATTTAAGCTCCTTAAGAATAGTACGCAACTGTGACTGTACGCTGGCATCCATTCTGTAAGTGTCGTACTCAAGAATGAAACCACCGATGATGTCTGGGTTCACCTCTGTCTGGAACTCTACCTGAGCGTTTGTGCGCTTCTCAACCATCTGGCGCATCTTTGCCTCTGTTTCATCAGAAACGGCAACAGCTGTGATGAGACGGCCGGAGATGATGTTCTTCTCCTGTCGATAGAGTGTTACATAGGAATTGGCCATAAACTGTATAAGGTTCTCCCTACCCTCTTTCAGCACAACATCGATGAATACCTCTGTCTGCTTACAAGGATTTCCGCCACAAGCCGACACGAGCAGTTTCTGCTTGTCTTCCTTTGGCAGCATAGGATTGTCGATGGCTGATCTCAACTGGCGCACCGTCAGATAGCTCTGGGCAAGTGTCTGCATGTCTGCATAGACATTGTCCTTTGCTCCCTGAGCTTCGGCACTCTTCAGAAGAGCGCGAGCATAGCGAACTGATATTACTCCAGTGTTCATATCGAATGTCCTTATACCTTATTTATTATTATCACCTTGAACCTCATCCAGCATACGGTCAATGAGCTGCATCTGTGCTGCATCGCTTGAGAGGTTCTGGCGAACTACTTTCTCGGCAATCTGCACAGAGAGCTGGGCAACCTGAGCTCGGATATCGCGAATGGCAGCCTGCTTCTCGCTCTCAATCTGGGCATGAGCCTCGGTCATGATGCGAGTAGACTCGGCCTTCGCCTTTGTCTGAGCTTCCGCGATGATGGCGTCACGAGTAGTGGCTGCATCCTTGATGATCTGAGCCTGTTCCTCGCGTGCCTTCTGGACGATAGCTTCACTTTCCTGCTGGATGTTTGCAAGTCGCTCTGCTGCCTCATGGGCATTCTTGAGAGACTCATCGATGAACTTCTTGCGCTTGTCAACCATGCCAGTGATGACAGGGAATCCAAACTTTGCAAGAATTCCAAACACCAGTACGAATGCGATGAGCATCCAGAAGAGGAGTCCAAAATCGGGGGTTAGTATTGCTGGTAAATTCAATGAATCCATCTAACTAACTTCTATTTGAGGTTTAGAGGAATACACAAAGAGCACAAACTACTACTGCGAAGAGAGCAACACCCTCAACGAAAGCAGCTGTAAGAATCATGTTTGTACGGATATCACCAGCAGCCTCTGGCTGACGAGCAATTGCATCCATAGCGTTACCACCAATGCGACCAATACCGAGACCTGCACCAATAGCAGCAATACCTGCGCCGATACCAGCGCCCAACTTAGCAAGACCTGCAGCTGCTTCAGCTGCCATAATCAATGAAATCATAATTTTAAAGATTTAAATTGTTATTATTATTGTTATTACTTATTTCTTTTTCCTAAGGGGTAGATTCATTCTGTTCTGCTGAACTACACCTTATATAATATATTATTTATGATGCTCAGGAAGAGAGAGTCCGATGAACACAGCCGAAAGCATTGTGAACACATAAGCCTGAATGAAGGCTACAAGGAACTCAAGACAGTTCATGAAGAGAATCATAACGAAGCTGAGCACAGTCAGACCGCTACCAAGGAACGCGTTCAACTGCCATCCGATGAAGATGATTGCTGTGAACGAGAGTATGATTGCGTGACCGGCCATCATGTTTGCAAACAGACGGACCATAAGAGCAAAAGGCTTTGTGAATACACCGAAGAGTTCGATGACAGGCATGATTGCCAATGGGTAAGCCTTGAGGAACATTGGTACATCTGGCCAGAAGATTTCTTTCCAGTATTCCTTGTTACCGAAGAGGTTGATTGCCAGCATTGTGCAGAGTGCAAGGAAGAAGGTAATGTTGATATTACCAGTCACATTCGCACCACCTGGGAATATTGGCAACAGTCCAAGGAGGTTGGTAACAAAGATAAAGAAGAAGCAAGTGAGCAGATAAGGAGCATAGCGACGATAGTGCTTTTCTCCAATGGAACTCTTGATGAGGTCGTCGTTGATAGTCATTACCAACATCTCAACCAAACCTACAAATCCCTTTGGAGCCTCTTTCGTCACATCATGCTTCTTATACCAACGAGCCACAGTAAGGAACACCGCAAGAAGGATGAAAACGACAATCCAGATCTGGGTTACAGACTTGGTGATACTCAAGTCGAGCGGACGAACACTTGTGCCATCAGCCAGACGCTCATATATCTTGCCATTCTTCTCCTCGTTGAAGTAGAATCCTTTATAGTCTTTGCCTTCGTGAGCTGCCTCCTCAAGTACAGAACTGCTGCAGACGAGCCATTCACCAGTCTGCTGGCTCTTTACCATAACAAGAAGAGGTATGGCAATCGACTTACCACCAATGGTAGTGATATGCCACTCATAGGCATCGGCCATATGGCCCAACACTATTTCCTTGACATCAACACCCTCCCCCTCTTTTTCGGCCGCAAAGGTCTGAAGCGGAAGTGTCATTGCCAAGAGCAACAGCATTATGTGAGCTATTTTCTTCATTAATAATTTTTATTTTATGCGTTTTGTTTTCTCGGTCTTTATGAAGAACCAAGTGTCAAATACAAGCATTACAAAGTAGAATGCCATGAACACGACAGCGAACACCTTGATTGATTGTGAGTCGCCACGCATTGCGAAACAGTAAACGAGAACTGTCATTGCCGCAAGCAAAATTCTGATTCCCGAAGCAGCGAGGAACAATACCGGCAGATTCTTCACCGAAGTGAGTGCCACCTTTTTCCATACTGCGATGAACCCTAATGCTGCTATCAGATTGAACACTGCACTGATAATAATCTGGTTGCTTGAAACATATCCCACAAGGTGGTTCGACAGAAGAATGGAACCAGCAGTGAGGATTGCCACGAGCAAGAAACTCATAATCGTGTAGAGTCTTTTCTGGGCACTGACAAATTGTTCGTTAGTGTTCGACACAGACATTTACATAGTTTTGTTTAACTGAAACGAATCCAGCACTGATGTGAACAGT
This sequence comes from Prevotellaceae bacterium UBA1726, assembly GCA_002316005.1. GTDB lineage: Bacteria > Bacteroidota > Bacteroidia > Bacteroidales > Bacteroidaceae > Prevotella. The sequence goes on from DCIM01000049.1 coordinate 45,590, forward strand.
GTGTTTGCCGTCTGCAGTCTTGTATTCAACAATACCGTTGGTTAAAGACGAGATGATAGGTGCGTGGTTGTCGAGAATCTCGAACTGTCCGAGAGCTCCCGGAACCAGTACGCTCAAGACCTCACCTTCAAACTCAATTCTCTCAGGAGATACTATTTTCAGTTTTAGCATATTGTTAATTTACAATTTATCAATTTACAATTTACCATTTGATTGTCAATTGTCCAATTGTCAATTACTTTATCCCTGAGCCTGAGCCAGAAGTTTCTGTCCCTTCTCAATAGCCTGTTCAATAGTACCTACATTGAGGAATGCCTGCTCTGGGAGGTCATCGAGTTCACCATCGAGAATCATGTTGAAGCCCTTGATAGTGTCTTCGATAGAAACCATTACACCAGGAACGCCGGTGAACTGCTCTGCAACAGTAAATGGCTGAGAGAGGAAACGCTGTACACGACGAGCGCGGTTTACAGTCAACTTATCCTCATCAGAGAGCTCGTCCATACCAAGGATGGCAATGATATCCTGCAACTCCTTGTACTTCTGAAGAATCTGCTTTACACGCTGAGCGCACTCGTAATGCTCCTTACCTACAACAAGTGGGTCGAGGATACGAGATGTAGATCCCAGTGGGTCAACAGCAGGATAGATACCAAGCTGAGCGATGTTACGCGAAAGCTCTGTTGTAGCATCGAGGTGGGTAAATGTTGTAGCAGGAGCTGGGTCGGTCAAGTCATCAGCAGGTACATATACAGCCTGTACAGAAGTGATAGAACCTGTCTTTGTTGAAGTGATTCGTTCCTGCATAGTACCCATCTCTGAAGCAAGTGTTGGCTGATAACCTACAGCAGATGGCATACGACCGAGAAGAGCCGAAACCTCAGAACCAGCCTGAGTGAAACGGAAGATGTTGTCGATGAAGAACAGAATGTCACCACCCTGATCACGGAACTCTTCTGCAACAGTAAGTCCAGAAAGGGCAACTGAAGCACGAGCACCCGGTGGCTCATTCATCTGGCCATATACGAGAGTTGCCTGAGACTTCTGGAGTTCCTCTGGGTCAACGAGACTCAAGTCCCACTTACCCTCGGCCATAGCCTCCTTGAACTTGTCGCCGTAACGGATTACACCCGACTCAATCATCTCACGGATAAGGTCGTTACCCTCACGAGTACGCTCACCTACTCCAGCGAATACTGAGTAACCGTTGTGACCCTTAGCGATGTTGTTGATAAGCTCCATGATAAGCACAGTCTTACCAACTCCGGCACCACCGAAAAGACCAATCTTACCACCCTTAAGGTAAGGCTCGAGGAGGTCGATGACCTTGATACCTGTTGCGAGCATCTCCTTAGAGGTAGAGAGTTCTTCAAACTTTGGAGCCTCGCGGTGGATAGGATAAGAACCCTCTGGGTCGAGAGTCTTCATACCATCGATAGGCTGACCAATTACATTCATCATACGGCCCTTGATTTGCTGTCCGGCAGGCATTGTGATTGGGTTGCCAGTAGGAACAGCCTCAAGTCCACGCTGCAGACCGTCGGTATTGTCCATAGCAACGCAACGAACGGTGTCTTCACCGATGTGCTGCTGAACCTCAATTACGAGGTCGCGACCGTCAGGACGCTTAACAATAAGGGCCTCGTAGATTTTTGGGAGCACTTTCTCTGCATCAAGTCCCTTTGTGTCGAAGTAAACATCGATTACAGGACCGATAATCTGAGAAATGCGTCCATTGATTTGTGACATAAGTTTATAATTATATTAAAATTTAATTTTCCAATTAGATTGACAACTCGTCGAGAACCTTGATGAGCTTCTTGTCGAATGGCTTGTCTGAGCGGATAGCCTCCGAGAATGGAACATACACAACTTCATTGTTGCGTACACCAATCATGACATTGCGCTGTCCCTGGAGGATAGCCTCGATAGCTCCCACACCTGTACGACCGGCAAGGATGCGGTCACGAGCTGTTGGACGACCACCACGCTGGAGGTGACCAAGGATAGAAACGCGTACATCAAACTCAGGGAACTCTTTCTTTACACGATCAGCATAGAACATAGCACCACACTTCTTGCTCTCAGAAACGATGACAATACATGATTTCTTCGACTTACGGATACCTCTGTGCATGAACTCTGCCAACTGGTCAGCATCAGTACTCTCTTCTGGAATGATAGCAGCCTCTGCTCCACACGCAATAGCTGAATTCTGTGCAAGGAAACCAGCATCACGTCCCATCACCTCAACAAAGAAGATACGCTCATGGCTCTGGGCGGTGTCGCGAATACGGTCAACACACTCCATAATAGTGTTCATTGTGGTATCGTAGCCGATAGTATTATCTGTACCATAGAGGTCATTGTCGATTGTACCAGGAAGACCAATACAGCAAACATCATGTTCCTGGGCGAAAATCTTTGCACCTGTGAGGGAACCATTACCACCACAAACAACGAGGGCGTCAATCTCATTAGCCACCATGTTGTCATAGGCCTTCTGACGACCTTCCTCTGTCATGAACTCTTTTGAACGGGCTGTCTTGAGGATTGTACCACCAGTAGCAATGATACCAGAAACATTCTCTGTAGTAAATTCTTTGATTTCGTTGTTGATAAGGCCTTCCCAACCGCGGTAAATACCCTTAATTTTGAAACCGTTGTAAATACCAGCACGAGTGACGGCACGAATTGCAGCATTCATACCAGGGGCATCTCCTCCGGAAGTGAGGATACCAATAGTCTTTATCTTTGCCATAGTATTATTATTTGTTATAACTGATAGCAAAGTTAGTAAATTTTCCCGAAGGGAGCAAGCGTAAGTGAGTTTTTTTTAGGCAGAATCGCGAATTTGGACAAAAAAAAGTAGAAAGTGAAAGAAAATGCCTACAACCTTCCGGAAATTCTCTTCAAAAAGAAGTATAATTCTTCTTCAAGACGGAACAGACTCCAACACCCCTTAAAAGGGATGTATCCAAGTTTTTTCTTGATGTTGGTCTTGATGAGAGATGTATCAATACTCTCCCACCCTGTTTTTAATTCACTGAGGCAATATGCTTTGTCTTCACTACTCAACGACCGGCGATTTTTATAATAGAACATGTAGCAATCAACAAGAACTTTCAAGCGCTCCACTTCATAGGTTTGAAGTATAGCCTCAGAACATTTCAATTCGGCGAGTTGGCTTTTCATCCTCTGTGTGGCTGTAAGATAATCCATTCGCAACACAGAAATCTGGTTTGTGATTGAATTAGGATTGCTCCAATAGAAATAAGGTGCATCCGATTGATACACTTTACGCGATATCAAATAATGTAGGCGTGTGGTATTGTCATCGCTGAAATGGCGACACGATGTGTCGTAGTTATATTGACGAAATAATTCCGCTCTTGCTGCATAAACTCCATGGATATTCCATGTAAGTGATTCTACGAAAGCCTGTTTACCGTCCAATGCTTCAAATGAAAGCCCGTTATAATCAGTGGTATTTCCGTCTTTGTCAACCAATACGCAACGATAAAGCACGCAATCTGCATCCTCGTGAGCATCAAAAACGGCAACAAGCTTTTCCACGGTATCACCTGCATATATATCATCGCAATCGAGATATCCAATTATATCTCCAGTACAAGCCCCAATGCCTGTGTTTCGAGCATGTGCCACACCTTTATTGGTTTCGTGTTTTACGAGTTTTATGTGTGGATACTCTGCCATAAAACTCTCAATGATGCTTGAAGACGCATCCTGTGATCCATCATCAACGCATACAATCTCAATATTCTTGTAGGTTTGGGCTACAAGTGAACGGAGGCATTTCTCTATAAATTTCTCTCCGTTATATACTGCTACAAGAATACTTACCTTTGTCATTTCACGGTGCTTTTATACATTTTATATGAGATATAGCAACTCGTAGCGAACATCAATGTTCCCAAGCCGTAGTAGAGCCATGTTGAAGTGTAGCGAACGATAGCGAGTGAAATCAGTCCGAGGGCAAACTGTATGCTAATATTTTTGATCAGTCTTTCCGAAAGGTCAAGATCGTATTTCCACGAACAATAGCCTATCACACATAAGCAATCAATGAACGAAGTGACAGACAGCGCAATACCAGTGCCGTCGAGTCCCCAGTTGTTGTAACCGATGATGATGGTCAGTACGATCAGTATGTCATAGACCGACTCCATGAGAAGATATGATTTCGAGTCGCCTTTCGCAAGCATGATGTATGCTACAGGGAGGTTTACTGCACGGAAATACATTGCCAAAACCGTTATCTGTGTCATGCCGATAACAGGGAGGAATTTTCCACTGAATAGCAATGGTATAAGTATCTGTAAACCAAACATTAATGCAATGAGCATTGGAGCAATCATTATGATCGATACTTCAATCTGTCGGTTTACCGCTCCGTTCATCTTCGTTGTATCGGCACAAACGGCTGAGAGGTGTGGGTAATAGTCGGTTTCCATTGCCGCAAAAACCATTCCAGCATAGGTCATCGTTATCATGTAACCGGCATTGTAGAGACCTGCCAACGATACGGACATGTCGCTCAGATAAGCCCTCACGGCAAACTCGGCTCCACTACCCAAAACTCCTGCCAAAACGAACGCCGTACCTATGGTGATCATAGGTTTTCCTTCTTTCAGATTATTCCATTTCGTTAGGAATCGCGGTGTGTAGTAGCGATACGAGTACCACATGACGAGAATCATCTGGATGAATGCGATGATAATGAGCGAAGGGATGATACCGTCGTATTTCCATTTCATGAACAATGGTACGGAGATTACCAATGCCATGAAAACACCAATGACGCTTGTCTTGGCCAGTTGTTTCAGTCTTCGTGTCGCTTTAAGGATTGCTGTTTCTCCTCCTGTTATAGCTGCCATTGCCACAACAACCGATAGGCATGCGAAATGAACGGTGTGCTCGAACGATGAGAATGCCCACATGCTGAGTACCCCACTCAATGCAAGGCACATGATGAAACCGAACATTGCGACGATGAAACTCCACGAGCGGAGCAACGAAATCTGTTTTCTTGTTGCTTCTTCGTCTTGGGCGTCAAAAGCTTGCGAAATCTCGCGTACTCCACTGATTTGCAATCCGAAATTAGTGGAATTCTGCAGAAGGGTTGCCGCTGTGTTGTAGATGGAAATAAGGCCAACGCCAGTTGGACCTAAAATAATAGCAATTATCTTATTGCGTACAAGACCAATAAGGATGTTCAACCCCTGAACACCCCCGAATAATCCGGTGTACTTGAATATATGTTTGTAGCTACTATCTTTTCCCATTACAAATAAATAACGAACAATTTGCGACTTTATTTTACTTTGGTGAATGTTTTCTGCAAAAAAATATATACCTTTGCACGACAATGACAAGCAACGAACCACATACAACACCGGTTATCAGTTTCATTATTCCTGATTACAACCTCCCAATACAACTCCTTCGTGAATGTATTGAGAGCATTATTTCATTGGAATTGCCGGATGAAAAACGTGAGATTATTCTTGTTGATGATGGTTCGGAAGTATCTCCAAAGGAAGGGCTTGGCGACCTGTTGTCTCATATCACACTTATCACTCAGGAAAATCGAGGTTTGTCTAAGGCTCGTAATATAGGCGTTGAGGCTGCAAGCGGCAAATTCATCCAGTTTGTTGATGGCGATGACTGTCTTTTGCCTAATTACATGGAGTGCTTTAAGTCGATTGAGGAAAACGACTATGACATGCTTATCTTTGGTCGTGTGACCGAAAAAACAGCGTCTTTTCCGGGGAAAACAGTTCCTTTCGGTTCTGGTGCCGACTATATGCTTCATCATAACATCTGTGCTTCGGCTTGGGGGTATATCTTCAAAAGGGAACTGCTTTCTGAGGGACTTCGTTTCACTGATGGTATTCTTCACGAAGACGAGGAATTTACTCCTTTGCTCACTTTAAAGGCTAAGAAGTTGGCGCGATATGAAGGTGCTGCTTATTTCTATCGTCAGCGCGAGGATTCGATTATTCACAGTGTTGAAAAAGAGCATCTTTCGCAAAGAATCAACGATTTCATCGGAGTTATCGAACGACTTGACAATAAAGCAAAGTCCCTTGATGGTGATGCTAAAAAGGCATTGCGGCGACGCGTCAACCAACTCACAATGGACCTTGTATATAATGTGATAAAACTCTCTGGCGATGATAGTTATATCAGCAAAGCGCTTTCATTGCTTCGCGAGAAAGGTATCACCCCTCTCCCATTAAAAAACTATACAACGAAATATCTTGTGTTTGCGCTTCTGATGCGTACATGTATCGGTCGCCGATTACTCGTGAAATATATTTGCAGATAATATGAGAATACTCCTTCTTGGCGAATACAGCAATGTCCACACCACTCTTGCCCAGGGACTTCGTAGTCTTGGACATGAGGTTGTCACTGCCAGCAACGGTGACTTCTGGAAGGATTATCCCCGCGATATCGACCTTTCCCGTCCTAAAGGACCGTTTGGCGGTTTCCGGTTGTGGATGAAGGTGATGCTGAATCTGCGTAAGTTCACGGGATTCGATATCGTGCAAATAATCAATCCACTATTTCTTGAACTCAAGGCAGAACATCACTTTCGAATCTTTGATTATTTGAAGAAGCATAATAAGAAGGTGGTTCTCTGTGCTTTCGGTTTGGATTATTACTGGGTTCTTCAGAGCGATAAAGGTATTTTCCGTTATGGCGATTTCAATATCGGTGAAAAGAAAAGAACTGATGTTGAGGCTGAGCGTATTCGCAAGGAATGGATAGGTACACCAAAGGGTGAGTTGAGTAAGTATTGTGCCGAGAGATGCGATGCCATTGTGTCGGGACTTTATGAGTACGATGCGTGCTATCGCCCACTCTTCCCAGAGAAGACAACCTTCATTCCATTCCCGATAAAACCGTGCGAAATTGAACCTGCTACCAATCTCGTCAGCCCTTCCCACCTTATTATATTAATAGGTATTAGTCGTAACCGCTCTGCTTACAAGGGAACGGATATCATGCTTCGTGCGGCTCAGGATCTGAAGGCGAAATATGAGGATAAGGTGATACTGAACATTGCAGAGGGATTGCCTTTTGCTGAATATCAGAAACTGATGCTTGGCAGTGATGCCATTCTCGACCAGTTGTATAGTTATACTCCTGCCATGAATGCCCTTGAGGCAATGAATAACGGCGTTGTATGCGTGGGTGGTGGTGAACCAGAGAACTACGAGATTCTTGGCGAGACGGAACTCCGTCCTATCGTCAATGTCGAACCAACCTACGAGAGTGTCTATAATGCCCTTGAAGAACTTGTCCTCAATCTCGACCGTGTGCCTCAATTGAAGCGCGAAGGTATTGAATACATTAAGCGCCACCATGACTTTATCAAGGTAGCGCTTAAGTATGAGAATCTTTATATGTCTATCTAATGTAATCCTTCGTAAGCATGTCGTAATACAATGCTTCGAGTTCGTAATCGTTGAGTTGGTCAAGGGAATGACCAATTATTCTTATCAGTTCTTCCCTTGAATAACGACTAATCTGTGATTGCTGATTGAAATCCATATTACTGAGCAGGAACTTCAAACTTATTACCTGTTGATGTGGAGAGGCGCTTAGCTGTGCGCTCTGGATAACCAGGACGCTTAACGGTAGCACCAAGACCATACTTCGAACGCTCGAACTTTCCGTCCTTCTCTGGTTTCTCTGCCATATCGTTGAATTTCACGATAAGTCTGTAAGCCAGTTCTTTCCAAGTGCCAAGCATCTGCTCACCAAGGCTATTGCTATAGTTGGTGAGGTAATCAACGGCTTCAGCCTCACTATTCGAATAGCGCTTCATTGCCTCTTCCTCAACAGAAGCCTGACGCTCAGCATACTGGTTCTCCAATCTGTCGCGTACCTCTTTCAATGTTGGGAACATCTGCGAGTAGCGTGGATAAACCATGTTGCTCACCCAGTTGCAAACCCAGAAAGCACTTCCCTCAGAGAATGTGATGTCGTCAGCCTTTGGATCGTTGAAACATGCTGGAGGCATCTTGTTTCCGCAATAAACAGGAACAAAAGCAATCATGTTAGCATCGTCATTACCAAACCAGATGATACCGCCAATCTGACGAGGCAACCATGCGCGGAGCTGCGAAACAAAAGTGAAGGCACTCTGCTGAGTAGAAACAGGACGCTCGTTGAAATACTTCTTGCCGTCAACGCTGAACGAGAGTGGTGTTGGACGATAAGGCATCTGCCATATACCCTCACCCATGTCATCGTCAAGGGCAAAAGGAGTTCCCTCGTAGTGGTCGCGCATACAGTTCTGCACATCACGAACACTAACCTTTCTGCTTGGGATAATCCAGAGTGGCATCTCCTCACATTGCTCAAGTGGTTTGATACCAGCAGCATAGTCAACATAAGGAGTCATGTCTGTCCAATAGTTGAACAATGCCCATACACGAGCATCGCAATAACGGCGACCACCGAAGTCTGGTGCTGCATAGGCATCGCGGAAACTGAAGTCTGCATCCTTGCCCGAGAACCATCCCATCTTGCGAGCATAGGTGATACACTCCTTCGAGAACATCACATTCTGCTTGTCCTTCTGGTCGAATGTGCGGATACGGCTCTGGTTGGCATGAGCACATACAGCATCATCAGGGATACGAACAGCCACCCAAACAACCTTCTTTGAACCTGCACCCTGGCCCATCATCTCCATAATCCACGCCTCGTTAGGGTCGCAGATGGTGAATGTCTCACCCTCGGAGTTATAGCCATAAGTCTCGGCAAGTGTGGTCATCACATTTATAGCCTCGCGAGCAGTCTTCGAACGCTGGAGGGCCACATAGATGAGTGAACCATAGTCCATTATACCTGTTGAATCGGCCATCTCCTCACGACCACCAAATGTTGTCTCGGCAATCGAAACCTGATATTCGTTGATGTTTCCGAGTACATTGTAAGTCTCAGGTGCCTCTGGAATCTCGCCCCAATAGCGGTTAGTGTCCCAGTCGAAAATCTTACGCATCTCACCCTTTGCGTGCTTGGCAGCTGGGTAATGAGCCATTTTCATGTAAGCACCATAGGAATCAGCACTATAAGAACACATCACCGAACCATCGGCACTTGCGTTCTTGCCGACGATGAAGTTAGTGCAACATAGGCCTTGGAGGGTTGTTAGAGACAACACGAGACCTAAGAGAATCAGTTTTTTCATTATTATTGTTTTTTGTTGAATCTTGTTTTTCCGTTTCAGGTTCTGGAGTGTGCATCTTCACGAGCGAGATATCTGATAGAATCATCATCTTCACTGTCGAAGAGTTACGCTCGTTACTGATGTTACTTGGACGATGCATGAAATATCCCTTCAGTTCCTTTATACCTATGCGTGTACGGTCGTTAATCTCGAGTGTACGCTTCGATGAAGAAGAAATTGAAGAAGTTTGTGTTATCACGCTGTCGTTCAGCAGTTTGGCAGTAAAGACGATATATCCGTTTCGCGAACCTTCCTGATAGATGAAATCGGAATTGAACGAAAGGATATATCTGTCGCCGGCCTTGAATGTAGAGTCGGCCTTGAAAGCAAAACGCATGGTGTTGTAAGGCACCTCTGTGGTGAATACTCGCGTCTTTTCAAGGTTCCAGATATTGGCTGTGTCGGCAGTAGCATCGGTTGACAGTTCACCCGGTGTACCATCGATACCCTGCAGACGAGCTTCGTTCTCCATTCTTGCCCCCACTACCCTGTAGATGTTCTGCAGACGGTCGGCATGGCGCACATAATACACCATCGACGAATCGAAAATGGCGCGGTCGATGCCATGCTTGTTGAATACGGCATTGATGCACTCGGCTTTCTGGATGGAGTCATAACCCATAGTCTGGTTCAGTCCATCGGCAATATGATAGTCGAATAGCACATCTTCCATCTTACCTTCCGACATGACGAGGTCGCTTGGTCGGTCACCACACGAACCAAGTACTGCTGCCATCAGCATAAAACCAAACAGCAAAAGAACATTATGTCTTTTAATACTATGCATCCTTATTTACATTAGCGTATTCTGCTCCCTCGCCTTCAGGAGAGGGTTGGGGTGAGGCTTCATTCTTAGCGAATCGGGTACCTTCGAAGAAAATTTCCGAAAGATGTTCCAACTGATGGCGGTAGAAGAGTATTAATGCCACCACACCTACGCTGATACAAGAATCGGCGAAGTTGAACACAGGCGAGAAGAAGATGAACTCATGTCCGCCCCACATTGGAACCCAGTCAGGCCATGTTGTGACGATGAGTGGGAAGTAGAACATGTCCACCACCTTTCCTTGCAGTAGAGGAGCATATCCCTGACCGAAAGGCACGAACTCGGAGATTGTGTAAGGCGACGACACGGTGAATATCTGACCATAGAAGAGGCAGTCGAAGATATTACCTGCGGCACCAGCCAAAATCATTGCCAGACATACGACATAACCCACCTTACAAGGGCGCTTCACCACCTTATATATATAATAGCCGATGGCAGAGCATGCCACGATGCGGAAGATGGTGAGCAGAGGTTTGTAGATGAATGCCATGCCATACGCCATGCCGTTGTTTTCGATGAAGGAGATGAACCACCAGTCGGTGATACGTATTGAATCGCCGAGCATCATGTGGGTCTTCACCCATATCTTTATCACCTGGTCGATGACGATAAGCAGGAGGATGAGGAGCGCAGCCCCCCATCCTATCAGTTTATGCTTTTTCAATCTTAATAATCAGTTTGAATGAATCCAAATCGAGTTCCTCGCCACCTTCAGCACTGCCTACCGAGAGGTCGGTAGCAAGTACCTGAGCAGCAATATGACTGCCGTAAGCAGCAACGAGTTCCTGAGCCTGTTCGCAGTCGGAGATGACAACCTTGATGCGGTCAGATATCTCAAGACCAGAGTTCTTACGCTGTGCCTGGATGTTACGGATAATCTCACGAGCCATACCCTCAAGACGAAGTTCTGGAGTGATGGTGATGTCGAGTGCAACGGTGAGGGCACCTTCCGAAGTGACGCTCCATCCTGGCATATCCTCTGCCTGAATCTCCACATCCTCACGGGTGAGTTCGTAGTCCTGACCACATACATTTATTGTGATGACACCAGCTTCGAGGGCAGCAATCTGCTCCTGTGAGAGGGCTGTCACAACGGCAGCAGCATCCTTCATCTGCTTACCGAACTTCTTACCCATGACACGGAAGTTTGGCTTCACCTTCTTCTCCACCATGTTGCCTTCAATGAAGTTGATGGTCTTGAGGTTCACCTCGTCGAGGATGATGTTCTGGAGTGATTCGATGCCTTCCTTTATAGCAGCACTTGTCACAGGGATAGCGATGCACTGGAGTGGCTGACGAACACCAATCTTCTCCTTCTTACGCAGCGAGAGTGCCATAGAACAAACCTTCTGTACGCGAGCCATGTCGTCCTCGAGCTTTGAGTCGATGAGCGATGCGTTGCTCTCTGGATAGTAGTCCACATGGATGCTCTCCTTTGCCTCGCCGAAGGTAAGGTCCTTATAGAGGCGGTCAGAGAAGAATGGAGAGATAGGAGCAATCAACTTAGCCACTGTGAGCAGACACTCATAGAGAGTCTGGTAGCAAGCGAGCTTGTCCTGTGAGAGTTCGTTACCCCAGAGGCGCTTCTTTGCAAGACGAACATACCAGTTAGAGAGTTCATCTACAACGAATGCCTGGATTGCACGACCTGCCTTTGTTGGCTCGTAGTCGTCGAAGGCTTCTGTCACATCCTTTACCAATGTGTTGAGCTTGCTGATAACCCACTTGTCGAGTACGCTACGCTCACCGTAAGGAACCTGTGCCTGGGTGTTGTCCCAACCATCGACATTGGCGTACATTGCCAAGAGTCCGTATGTCTGCTGGAGTTTCACGAAGAATGCACTTGTCACTTCCTTCACTCCTTCTGGGTCGAAGGCGAGGTTGTCCCATGGGCTTGAGTTTGTGAGCATATACCAGCGAACGGCATCAGTACCATACTGACCGATACAGTCGAATGGGTTGATTACATTACCCAGACGCTTCGACATCTTCACGCCGTTCTTGTCGAGTACGAGACCGTTAGAGATTACATTCTTGTAAGCCACAGAGTCGAACACCATTGTAGCGATGGCATGGAGTGTGAAGAACCAACCGCGTGTCTGGTCAACGCCCTCAGCGATGAAGTCGGCTGGATATGTCTGACGGTTGTCAACGACATCCTTGTTCTCGAATGGATAGTGGAGCTGTGCGTATGGCATGGCACCAGAATCGAACCATACATCGATGAGGTCGAGTTCGCGTGTCAGTACGGCACCGCTCTTGCTGACGAGTTTGATATAGTCAACATAAGGACGGTGGATATCAATCTTGTCGTAGTTCTCCTTGCTCATGTCGCCAGGAACGAAGCCCTTCTCCTTGAGGATGTTCTTCTCCATGACGCCAGCCTCTACTGCCTTCTCAATCTCGTGGTAGAGTTCCTCTACACTACCGATGCAGATTTCTTCCTTTGTGTCGCGGTTACGCCAGATTGGAAGTGGTGTACCCCAGTAGCGTGAACGAGAGAGGTTCCAGTCGTTCAGGTTTTCGAGCCACTTGCCGAAACGGCCTGTACCTGTCGATTCTGGCTTCCACTTGATGGTCTGGTTGAGTTCGAACATACGGTCCTTCTTTGCTGTCGAGCGGATGAACCATGAGTCGAGTGGATAATAAAGCACAGGTTTGTCTGTACGCCAGCAGTGTGGATAGTTGTGTACATGCTTCTCGATGCGGAAGGCACTACCCTCCTCCTTCATCTCAAGACAGAGGATTACATTGAGGTCCATATCCTTTGTGGCAGCCTTCTCATCGTACTTGCCACCGACATTATACTTAGGGTCGTATGCGTTCTTCACATACTGACCAGCGTGCTTCCAGTATGACTCGTTGACGCAGATTTCCACGAACTCTGGATCCATGTTCTCCTCAACGAAGTACTTTCCTGTGAAGTCGACCATTGGACGGGTGTCGCCCTTCTTGTCGATAACATAGAGCGATGGTATGCCGGCATCCTTTGCCACCTTGGCGTCGTCGGCACCGAATGTTGGTGCGATGTGAACGATACCGGTACCGTCTTCTGTTGTCACATAGTCGCCAGGGATTACGCGGAAGGCATCAAACTGCTTCTCAACAACCTTGTCGTCCTCAAGTGCGCATGGCTTAATCCATGGCATGAGCTGCTTGTAGTGAGTGCCAACGAGGTCGGCACCCTTACCACGCCAGAGAACTTCAATCTCCTCGCCTTCTTCTGCCTTGAAGTATGCCGAGAGGCGGCTCTCTGCGATTACATATACTGCCTCCTGCTCTGAGTATGGGTTCTTGCCCTTGATAGCGACATAGTCGATTTTTGGGCCCACACAGAGTGCTGTGTTCGAAGGCAATGTCCATGGTGTTGTTGTCCATGCGAGGATATATACAGGACCTTGCTCGAGCAGACTTGCAAGAGCGTGGCTCTCTGTAACCTTGAACTGTGCTGTTACGGTTGTGTCCTTCACGTCACGGTAGCAACCAGGCTGGTTCAACTCGTGCGACGAAAGACCGGTACCTGCTGCTGGTGAGTATGGCTGGATGGTGTATCCCTTGTAGAGCAAGCCTTTGTTGTAGAGCTGCTTCAAGAGCCACCAGAGTGTCTCGATATATTTGTTCTCGTATGTGATGTAAGGGTGCTCGAGATCAACCCAGTAGCCCATCTTCTTCGAGAGGTCGGTCCACTCGTTGGTGTACATCATCACATTCTCGCGACAAGCCTTGTTGTACTCGTCAACAGAGATCTTCTTACCGATGTCTTCCTTTGTGATACCGAGGTTCTTCTCTACCGACAACTCCACTGGCAGTCCGTGTGTGTCCCAACCGCCGATACGTGTCTTTGGACTTACCTGGAAGCCCTTCATTGTCTTGTAGCGCTGGAAGGTGTCCTTCACGGTACGGCCCATCACATGGTGGATACCAGGATGTCCGTTTGCTGAAGGTGGTCCTTCGAAGAATACAAACTGAGGGCAGCCCTCACGCTCAGAGATGCTCTTGTGGAAGATGTCGTTCTTCTCCCACTCGGCAAGCACATCGTTGTTCACTTCGGTCAGATTAAGACCTTTGTGCTCTGCAAATTTCTTTTCCATTGTGTATATTTTGTTTTTGTTTATTATCCTTATTCAATACGCATATACGCATATGCGCACATTCAGCCTGCAAAATTACTAAAAATCCCGCAGATAACCAAAAATACAACGATTTATTTTAGACAGAATGAACAGATAATAATTATTTATCAACGAATTACACAAATTACACGAATTTTTTTTAAACATTAATTCTTCGCTCATTTTTTATTATTCATAGGTGCTCAGGCGGCAAAGCCGGAGTCCCATTAATTGACCATTCGCTCGGCTATGCCGCTTTCATAACGAAGTGGAGAAAGAATTTTTCATTAATTATTATTTGCATTTCACTCCCCTTGCCCCGCAGAAAAATCGGAGGGGAAAGGGGTTGGGGGAAAGGGGCTACATAAAAGGCATACCACCTTTCGATAGTATGCCGATATCTTTAAGAGGAAGTTTGCTTCCTTACATTCCTGGAATCATTTTCTTGAACACCTCGGTCATTTTTGGCACGAGCAGGTCGAGGGTCTTGTCTGTTATCTCACCCATATTGTCGAGCATAGCCTCGTTGGCACGCTTGTAAGCAGGATAGAACGACTGCTTCTCGATTTCACAGAGTTGGTTGAGCTCCTCCAACGACACATTCTGGATGAACGAGTTGCGGATAATGGTAAGCATGTTGTTCTCCATGAACTCACCAACTTTCTTCATTGGTTCCTCAATCTGAGCCATTGCTGCATCCAACTGTTCTACCATATTGTTGTCTTCGCCCATGCCGGCGAACACCTTCTTCAGAATCTTCATTGAACCCTTTGCAGCATCAATAACCGAGTTGCCACTACCCTTTGCCACCTTTTCCATCGAATTAATCTTTGCGAGTCGGTTGAAAGCCTCTTCGTATTCCTTTGAACACTCGAGCGGTTCGATTTTGCTTGCCTCGCCGCCCATCATAAGCGACTGCATCACAGGGCCCAACACCTGTTCCATGTCCTCGCCGTTGGCTTGCATATTACTTGTCATCTTCTTCACTATTTCGATTTTCTCAGGAGCAGTAAGATATTCCACCATCTGCTTCATCTCCTCGACGGTGCAGTTCGCGCGATAGTAAGGTGCCATGATTTCTGCCACATCGGTAAGCATGCCGCTCTCCATGTACTCTGTAAGGTCGGGTGCCATCTGCTGCAACTGGCCCAACTGCTGTGTAGAAGAATTGTTGCCGGCAATAACGCCTTCACGCAACATCTTCTCAATAATTGTTGTGTACTCATCAGCCTTCATTCCCTGTGCAAACATACCGACGAAGACTGTAATCAAAAGGATAATCTTTTTCATAATCATGCAAATTAGGTTTTTAATAATTTTCCGCGAACAAAGATAGAATAAATATTCCAAACCACCAAAAGATAATTTCTTTTTAAACATTAATTATCATGTAATTAACCATTCGCTCGGCATGCCGCTTTCATAACGAAGTGGAGAAAGAATTATTCATTAATTATTTTTCAGGATATTCCGGATATTCAGGATTATAATTGTTTTTGGTTGTTTTCTGTTGTTTAGCCCTTTAGGGCGACCCATAAATAATTCTGTTAATTCTGGACTCGGCTATGCCGCTTTCCTTAGAAAGAAATTCTTGTTGAAATAAAAACAAAAAAATAATTCGTGAAATTCGCGTAATTCGTTGATAAAAACAAAAAAATATCATTACCTTTGCCGTTGAAAACCAAAAATCATCGTTCGCATGACAACAAAAACTCTATTTGCGTCAATTCTCCTCGCTTTCTCGACACAGGCTTTTGCCTACGACAACACCACCTTCGGCAAGAATGTCTTCATCTTCTCGCCAGAGGACGACCCTCAGACGGTTCACGACATCGTGGAGCGCCTCCACACCGAGATGCAATACGAACAGTTTGGCAAGGGCCGTTATGCCGTTTTCTTCCGTCCGGGCGACTATCGCAAGGCGGGTGTCATGAAGGTGCCTTACTATATGCAGATGTCCGGACTCGGCCGCACTCCTTATGATGTCGTTCTCCACAATGTGTGGACTCCTGCACCATTGAAAAATGACAACGGAACATGCACCTTCTGGCGTAGTCTCGAGAATCTCTCGGTCGTTGGTCCTGAGTCCTACGATGAGGACGAGACATTCCTCTGGGCTGTTTCGCAAGCCGCTCCGATACGCCGTGTCTATTCCGAACGAACGGTAAAGAATCAGTGGAGACATGGATGGGTATCTGGCGGATTTACAGCCGATTGCGACTTCCAATCGGCAGCGGGTTCTGATGGTCAGCAGCAATGGTACACCCGTAACACCCACCTCGAGAAAGGTCGTGGTCGATTCAAGGAGGGTTCGTGGAATTTCATGTTCCAGGGCGTTGAGTTGGGCGATGGTGCCGACAAGACAACCTATGTGAATAATTGGGACAAAGGCGGTAATGTAACCTTCCTCCCTACAACACCCGTAATCCGCGAAAAACCGTTCCTTTTTGTCGATGAAACCGGTGAATTTTGCGTTTTCCGTCCTGCCTTGCGTCGCGACGCTTTGGGCATCAGTTATTCGCGTCATGACATGGGGCGTGGAGAGGTGCTTAGCGTGAAGCGCGACTTCTTCGTGGTGAAACCCGGTACAAAGGCGAAGACCATAAACAAGCAACTCCGTAAGGGCAAGCATATCATCTTCCAACCGGGCATGTATCTGCTCGATGAGGCTCTGCATGTCACTCGTGCCAACACCATCATCATGGGACTCGGCTATGCCACGCTCGTTCCTTCGGAGAAGAATCCCGATTCGGCAATCGTCATCGACGATGTTGATGGCGTGACCGTCTGCTCTCTGCTTTTCGATGCACATTATTCATCGCGTACCCTCGTGCGTGTCGATGGTGATGGCGAGCGTCATAAGGACAACCCTACCCTCCTTGCCGATGTGTTCTTCCGTGTGGGTGGATTCCGTCCTGCTCCTGTTCATGTGGATTGTGCCCTCGAGATAAATGCCAACGATGTCGTGGGCGATCACTTCTGGATTTGGCGTGCCGATCATGGTGTGGAGAACAGTTGCGGTTGGACGGTCAACACCTCCGACTACGGATTGCGTGTCAAGGGCGAGTCAGTAATGATTTACGGCCTTTTCAACGAGCATTTCCAGAAGTATCAGACTCTCTGGGAGGGTGAGCATGGACGGGTGTATTTCTATCAATGTGAGACGCCTTACGATGCCATTCATCAGGACCGTTACATGAGCGAGAACGGCACTCGTGCGGGTTATGCGGCATATAAGGTGGCGGATAATGTTCAAACACACGAAGCCTACGGACTTGGCATCTACGATGTGTATTTCGACACCAACATCCGTATGGAGAACTCCATGGAAGTACCCGCGAATCCGGGCATTCGCATCTATCATGCATGTAATGTGTCGCTCTCTGCCCCTGGTCCACGCGGCATCGGCTATCTCATCAACGGCGAGGTGGAAAGCACCTTCAACACCTTCCGTGTGTTCCGTTCGTGGATTGACGAATACCGCGCCGGCCGCATCAACGCCTCCGGAAACAACAAGAAATAATTTTTTTAAGTCGCTTCGCTCAAAATCACAGAAAATATTCTCTTAATCCTGAATATCCTGAATATCCTGAAAAAATATATTTATAAAAACATTAATTATCACCAATTATCCATTAATTTTTCATTAATTATTTTTTGCGATTTTGAGCGAAGCGACTTATAATTATGTTCATTCTGTCATTCTGTATAATAATAAATTTGTGAAATTACTTCCCTTTGGTCAGTGGGTCCAAGGACAAATCTCGCGTAATTCGTTGATAAAACAAAAAATATTTATTATCTTTGCTCGTGGAATAAATCTGAACGCTTATGTTGGACAAGACATTATTGAGTTTCTACAGTCTTTTTGCTGTGTTGGGCATGACATACGCCAGCAAGGGCGGGTTATGGTATTGGCTGTGCCTCATTGCCCTGGTGTGGCTCGTTGTCGCCATACCTGTCTGCCTCTATCGCCAACGCTCTACCCTCACCCGTTGGGGCAAAATATCCCTCATCGGTTGGGAACTCCTCGACCTCGCTTGCCTCGTCATCACCGCCCTCGAATACCTCGGCCATACAATAAAACTATAAATTATGAAAAAGTTTATAATTCGTACAATCGTTTTCGCGATTTTGACCTTCTTTCTATGGTCACTTTTTTTCGACTTCGAATTAGCTGTTAATAGTAAACCTATAAAGTTCTATCTTTTTTGTCTTACAAATGGAATTACTTTAGCAGGACTATTTCATTTAGATGATAAAGGCTGGAACTCCTGGAGCCGTGTCTTCGATCTCTTCAAGCGCAAGAAGGACAAAGAGGATAATACTCCAAACGAAGAATCATAATAACAAATCGTTCTCTTTTTATTCCGGAATTTCTTGAAATATTTTTTTAAAACATTAATAATCATGTAATTGACCATTCGCTCGGCTATGCCGCTTTCATAACGAAGTGGAGAAAGAATTTATCGTTAATTATTTTTCTTATGGCCTCATGAACAGAATTGAATTAATGAATAATTAATGAATAATTGATGGAAATTAATGTTTAAAAGATAGAACTAGCTAAGATTAAAGTTGAAAGTTATCAATAATAGTTTTATTATGAACAGAATTTTTTTCTTATTGTTGTTTGTGCTTTGTCCGGTGTTGGCGGGGGCGCAGAGTGCTGGCGGTTCCTACTACGAACCAAGCGATGATTATTACATTCATATCGGTAGTGGGCGCTTCACGGCAATGAAACGCGACACAAACACCTATCTCATCGACACCCTCGCCTACGGCAATTACAAACAAAAGAACAGTTGCATTCAGGTGAAATACAAAAAGAACGATTTGAAAGAGCGCAAGGAAACCATTGAGATTAAGGACGGTTCCTTCGTGTGGCGCGGTATGACTTTCAAGAAGGAGATTCATTTCGTGAAGGTAGAAGAGATGCCTTCCTTCCCTGGTGGCAATGGGGCTTTGATGGAGTATCTCTCAAAAAACCTCAAATACCCTGAGGAGACAAAGGAAAAAGGCCTTCAAGGAAGGACTATCGTGCGCTTTACCGTTAAGGCCGACGGCACACTTCATTACATTCAAGTTCTCCGTAGTGTCGACCCAGCGCTCAACAGAGAGTGTGCCCGCCTCATAAAGAGCATGCCAACATGGAATCCCGGCAAGCAGAACGGCCACCCAGTAGATGTGGATTATGTCATCCCCTTCAGCGTTCATCCGCAATAAGAAAATGCCATTGTAAAGAAAATTCATAGCGCAAGAAGGAGGCGAAAGACAA
>DCIM01000003.1 GCA_002316005.1 Prevotellaceae bacterium UBA1726
GATGCAATCTCGCGGACAGTACGCTGGAGTGCCTCCTTAGAGAAGAGGTCGCCTGGCTTTGTATGCAACTCACGACGGATTACATTCTCATAGAGTCGGTCGTTACCAGCAATTCTGATGCGGTTGATATGAGCCTGTGGACCTTCCTGAATACGCATCTCCACATCAATAGAGTCGCCTACGATGTTAACATCAACAGGAGTGAGGTTGTAGAAGAGGTAACCATTGTTCCAATATGCATTACCTACAGCATCATCATCCTCAGAAAGACGCTTGTTCATGAGTTTCTGGTTGTAGAGGTCACCCTTCTTCATACCAAGAACATTATTCAGGTAGTCAGTAGGATAGACGGTATTACCAACCCACTTGATATCGCGGAGATAGTATTTCTGTCCTTCTTCAACTCTTACATATACATTGACATGCTTTTCGTCTTCATTCCAAACGCTGTCCTCAATGATATGGGCATCGCGATAGCCATACTCATTGTACTTCTCAATGAGGTTCTTCTTATCCTCGGCCCAACGCTCAGGAGTATATTTCTTCGACTTGAGGAAGTTTGAGAACTTGTTTACCTCATGAGTCTTTGCCAAAGCACCCTTACGGAACAATCCACCCTTGAGTTTCTTGTCGGTAACTTGCTCGTTGCCTTCAATGTAGATGTTTTTCACGCGCTTCTTCTGATGCTTATCTACATCAACATCAAGGATAACATAATTCTTGCGTGAAAGGTCATCGCGCTGGATAATATTGATTTCAACATCATTGAAACCCTTGTCCTGGAAATACTTCTTTGCAAGAATCTTCGCACGGTCAATCATACTTGGGGTAATCTGATAATCCTTCAGCATACCAAGTTTCTGCTGCATATCCTCACGCTCAGACTTCTTCACTCCATAGTAGTTAATCTCAGAAACACGAGGAAGTGCTGTGAGGTGGAAGTGCAGATAGATGTCGTGGCCAATGATAGAATCGGCAGAAATAGAGACATTTGAGAACAAACCATGACGCCAGAAGCGCTTCACAGCGGCTGTGATTTCGTTACCAGGAACAGAAATCTCCTGACCAACAGAGAGGTTTGAGATACTCGTGAGCATATAATCCTCATAACCCTCAATACCACTTACAACAATTCCTGCAATGGTACAAGTTCGTGGATTGGCAGCATACGAAATGTCCGGATTTACAATTTTATCCTGTGCAGAGAGTTGCATGCTTGTGAAAAGACACGCAACAGCAATACAGAATACTTTTCTTATATAATTCATCTCTTGATAATTTTCTTCTAAAGAGTTATTTTTTACCTTTTATATTTGGGTTTTATGCTTTGTTTTCTTGTTCTTCAACCTGTGCCTCAGTCTTTCCAAAGCGACGCTGGCGCTGCTGATAACTGAGGATTGCCTTATGGAGATCTTCCTCCATGAAGTCAGGCCAATATGTATCGCAGAAGTAGAGTTCTGAGTAGGCAATCTGCCAAAGCAGATAATTGCTGATACGGAGTTCGCCACCTGTGCGAATGAGGAGGTCAGGATCAGGCATGAAGTTTGTCTGCATGTGCTTATCGATCAATTCCTCAGTGATATCTTCTGGGAACATTACCCAACCTTCTTTCAGTTGTTCTATGTAAGAGCGGTCGAAGACATATTCGCGGATAATGCTCTTTACAGCGTTTGTTATCTCCCAGCGAGAAGAGTAGCTCAAGGCAACAACCATTGTCATTGCATCGTTCTTGGCTGTATGTTCCTCTGTTTCGCGGAGTTTCTGCTGTACGACATCAGGAAGTCGCTGCATATCACCAATGACACGGAAACGCACATTGTTCTTCATAAAGATTTCGTCTTCGAGCGAAGAAAGCACTAATCCCATGAGTGCCGCAATCTCATCATCTGGGCGATTCCAGTTCTCTGTCGAGAAGGTATAGAGGGTGAGATACTTCACGCCAAGGCGAGTACACTCAGATGTGATTCTGCGCACTGTCTCAACTCCAGCCTGATGACCGTAGCTACGCTCTTTTCCTCTTTCTGTTGCCCAACGGCCATTGCCATCCATAATGATTGCAATATGCTCAGGGATTCTGTTTTTGTCCAATTCCATATCTTTATATGTGTCTAAGACTTTATTCTTTATTCGTCCTGATTATGACAGGTTCTGCATTTCTCCTTGAAACTATAGGTGAGTGAAACCATCAGTGCTGAATAGCAGTCGCGATTCTTGAAGATTCCGCTCGACTTTACAAGATAAGGGTCAACAACGCCATCGAGTTTGTCGCTCATTGTGAAATGCATTGTCCAATCCACATTCAGGTTGAGTCTGTCACCTATTTTATATTTTACGCCTACACCCATAGGGAGATTTGCCGTAAAGACATTGTTACCTCCGCCAGTGACATAGGTTAATCCAAGTCCTACGAAAACAAAAGGAGTAATGCGCTTTGCTCCTCTGTATTCTCTTCCTGTGCCATAAGGCCAGAAGTTGTACTCGTAGGTTGACTTCAAATCTATCAGCGTATTGCTGAAGTTATAAACCTCTGCGCCTGCTGGCTGATACTGGGCTGTAGAGTATTCAGGATATGCTGTCTTGATGTCGGCCGAAGAACCTTTCATCTTGCCATAATCCAACTGAAACTTAAATCCCATGCGAGGATTAAGCAGTCGGCGAAGTACCAAAGCAGCAGAAGGTTGCATGTTCTTGAGCACACTTCCGTTGAAGTCGCCCTCGTAGGACATCACCCCTGCTCCGGCTCCTATCTCCATCAAATACTCTGGTTCAGTCTGTGCGAAGGAGAGTATTGAAACGAGACTAAAGGCAAATATGACAGCCAGTCTTTTCATTTATTCAAAAACTTCCTGTTCTTTCTTCCAAACAAGACGATTAAAGCGGACTTTCCACACCTGGCCTGTACCTCCACAGATAATCCATACTGAATTGTTCTTGTCGGTAGTCATAGCAAACGAGTTGTTTGTTGCTGCAATACCCTTTGGCATTACCATCACACTATCTTTGATCCATGTGATTCCCTCATCACCACTCTGATAAATCTGGTTGAGCGCAGCTTTGTTGTTGCCAATGCCCTCACCACAAACGGCCTTGAAATTTGGATTGTCGTAACTTACAACCTGCCAGTTCTTTGCACGAGGAGCCTTATGAGAGTTATCATCATTCTGAGTTACATAACTCCAAGCATGATTGCGTGAACCCATCTTGTACTCATCAATCTTTGTCCAGACAACTGCTGTTGTATCATTTGGATACTGCTCCAAAGAGCGATTACCAATCAGCACAACCTTCTCTGCACCAGTGTTTGTCTTCAGAGTGTGGCAAGCATACGACAAATCCTCTGTTGGGAGCAGACTTGCGTCTGAGTCGAGTTCTTCCTCAACCCAAGTCAATCCATTGTCAGCAGAAGCCATCATCTTACCTTCTTCAGAGATTCCGTAGAGATGAGCTGTTGTTGCTGCAACGAGCGATTTGAGACTTGGCTCACTTACCTCTGTCCAGTTTTGAGCATCTGTAGATGTAAGAAGCTTGCCATCAGAGAGACAGAAGAATGCATCCTCCTTGAGAACAATATTCTTGTAAGCCTCAGCCGAGAGTGCAGGAGTTGTTGCCAACTCTGTCCAGTTCTGACCGTCTGTAATTGTAGAAGTGTAAACTTTTGGTGTTGTACCTGCAACTCCGAAGAGATATACATTATCCTCAAGGCTAAGAGCCTTCATTGCTGTCAGCGAAGCAACCTCCTGATTTCCGTTTGCAACCATTGTCCAGATGCAAGAATCGCCTTTCTCCTGATGAACATTCACAGAAATAGTGTAAACGCGATAAGCATTACCGTTAGTGTTGTAAACATAAAACTCGCGTGGCTTTGTGAAGTCAATTGAGTCTGTGCTGCTATATGTCGTAAGCGAATCGCTTGTCCAACTCTTCCATCCTGCAGAAGCAGAATTCTTTGTTGAAAGAGTGCATACAACCTTCGAAGCATCAATACCAAATGGCAGTGAGTCGGAATTCCAGATGGCACGCTTTGCGTGGTCAATATGGAACTTGTAGCTCGAACAACTTACTGTTGTCTTAACGACTGAGTCATTGCCACTATTGCCTGTTGTATGCAGATAGCGATTCAGGGTTCCCACTGAGAATCCTGTAATTGCGACATCATCGTAGTACGAGTATTCTGTATTGCTAAGGCATGATGAAAGTGTCACAATTGCCAAGGCAAACATAATGCATGATATGATAAATTTTCTCATCTTCTGAACTATATAATGATAATTAGCATGCAAAGTTACTGATAATTATTTAATTATCATGTGTTTTTATTGTTTTATTAGGGAAAATAGGGAATAGAATTCCCTTTTTTAACCATTTTTTGGGCAAGTTCAAGATTTGAAACACAAAAAAGAACAGATAAAGCGCCATTTCCTCTATGCAACGGGCATTTACAATGGTAAATTTAATCTCAAAATCATTCTAATGAAATGAACGCCTCATTTCAGTGGAATGAGCACTTCATTTCAGTTAAATGACCTCCTCATTTCAATGGAATGACAAGGTTATTTCAACGCGCGCTCAAAGTCGTTGAAACACAGAGAGTTACAAAACACGAAGAGATGGTGGATTTGGGAAATTGGGGAAATGAAAAAGCGGCACCCACGAATGGATGCCGCCAGTATTTAATCGAATGATTTCCGATTCATTTTGAAGCATTTTCCCACCTCGTCAGACAAGATGGAATTTTTGCTTCAATCTACAACTTAGAGCTGTGGGCCTGCTGCTACGAGAGCCTCACCTGCTGGGTTAGTTGTGTACTTAGCGAAGTTCTTGATGAAACGAGCTGCAAGATCCTTAGCCTTCTCCTCCCATACTGAAGCGTCAGCATAAGTGTCGCGTGGGTCGAGGATAGCAGGGTTTACATTTGGAAGAGATGTAGGAACCTCGAAGTTGAACATTGGGATCATCTTTGTCTCTGCCTTGAGGATTGAACCATCGAGGATTGCGTCGATGATACCACGTGTATCAGGAATTGAGATACGCTTACCTGTACCGTTCCAACCTGTGTTTACGAGGTATGCCTTAGCACCGTTTGCATCCATCTTCTTTACAAGCTCCTGAGCATACTTTGTTGGGTGAAGCTCGAGGAATGCCTGACCGAAGCAAGCTGAGAATGTAGGAGTTGGCTCTGTGATACCACGCT
>DCIM01000046.1:0-3905 GCA_002316005.1 Prevotellaceae bacterium UBA1726
AAACCTAATTCATAACTTTGCCATCAAGCAAGGCCTGCTGGATGAATAAATGGTCTGAGACTTTGGACCGAAATGTTTAACTCTTTAAAAAATTCAAAGTTATGAGACAGATTGATTTAATTTCAAGCGAGTGGCTTGATCTCCTTTTCGAAGATAGAAATAAGGAATATGGTGCGTATGTGATTCGTCAGGACACAGGCAAGCGTAATCTCTGGGCAATAGTTTCTCTCGGTGTTGTCCTCGCCATGGGCATAGGTGTATATTATGGTACACACGCCTACGCGACATATAAGAAGGCACATCCAACCTACGAGGAAGTGATAACACTCATAGATCTCGGCACAAAAGAAGAACCAAAAATTGAGAAACCAAAGGTAAATATCGAAGAACCAGAGCGTGTCTTAGATAATGTAATAAACTCTATAAAGTTCGTTGCCCCACGAATCGTGAAGGACGATGAGGCGAATCCAGAGGATATGCTTCGTAGTCAGGATGAGGTGATGCACAGCACAGTGGCTATTGGCTCTATTGAGGTTACTAACGGTAGTGACAAAGGTGAGGTTATGAGGCATCATGATGCCATTGCTCAGACAGAACCAAAACCTGTTGAGGAGGAGAAGGTTATTGATGTTGTTGAACATATGCCTGTTTTCCCTGGTGGGGTTTCTGAACTGATGGCCTACTTGTCAAAGAACATCAGATATCCTGTCATCTGCCAAGAAACGGGCATTCAGGGGCGTGTTGTTTGCCAGTTCATTGTTGAGAGAGATGGAAGCATCAGCAATATCAAGGTGGTTCGTTCTGTTGATCCAAATCTCGACAAAGAGGCTGTGCGTGTTTTGAAAGCAATGCCACATTGGATACCAGGTATGCAGAATGGCCGTGCAGTACGCGTCAGGTATAATTTGCCAGTAACCTTCCGCTTGCAGTAGTTTTCCCAAATCCCCCTTTGGGGGATAGGGGAGAACCACCCGTAAAACGGAGAGGAACAAGGAAAAATCATGGAGAGAAAAAAGCCGATTGTTCTTGCACGGAAGGATTATTCTTTATATTTTTGCAGAAAAGTTCGTTCCTTATGAAGAATCATAACTTCTTTCTATTCCTTGGGATATGCCTGATATGTCTGTGCTGTTCGAAGAATCATCCTGAAAAAGCCTATCTCCCTGTCATCAATGACGGGTTGAAGAGTCATCACTATACACCAGAACTCTTAGATGCAGCAATGAACTACCAGAACAAGGATACCCTTGTCCTTGTTCTCGACCTTGCCATACAGCAATGTGACCCCAAGAAGGCCGATACCATTGTGAACCTGGCAATAAGCCGTTTCCACAATTATGCCCTTGAGAATCCACGCCCTGGAAAGCGAACATCTATGAAGCGCGTGAAGGCTCTTATGGCACAGAAATACATACTCCACGGGGATACATCCCGTGCTTTGGCAATCCTAACGGCTTCGCTTCGCGACACAGTTCCCACAGCATCGCCAGTGGTAAAGGAAATAGAACGAGAAGGGAAGACCGTTACCGAGATGCTCATTGCCCATAACGACATCTCTGCGGCAATCGATACCTATGTTGACAATATAAACACTTGCAATTCGGTTCTTATTGCCCTTTCCAAGTCAAAGGACTACAAGCAATATCTAAAATCCAGCCTTATCAATCTCCTTCTCATCCTCGCCATCATTGTTTTGGCGGTATTTGCCTTGTTCTTTGTTGACCGACTTCGTGGCAAGCATCAGGATGACGAGGAGGAATATCAGAGTGTCATTGCTTCTCTGCAAGAATCGACCGACTCATATTCGCAGATGCTCACCCAACTCGAGTCGCAGCAAACCGACAACCGACGAGAAGTGGATATGCTTCATCGCCAGATTGACAAGATTCAGGATACGATGATGCAACGAATGCAGACAGGAAAAATTATCTACGAGGCACTCCTCCGTGGAGAGGCTATGCCTTACGAATATAAAGATGCTGACTCGTATCTTATTGACTATGTGATGATATTCTGTCCAGAGAAATATAAGCAGTGGCAACAACAGTATGACAAACTTACGCCTCGTGCCTTCACCTATTTAATATTATCAGACATAGGACACGACGACCGCCAGATTCAGGATATCCTCTCTATCAGCGCCTCGTCAGTCCGTTCAATAAAATCACGCTTAAACGCAAGAAAGAAATAATGAAAAAGTATTTGTTTTTGATATTCGCTATATACATTATGACTTCGTGTGCAATGCCTAATAATAGCAAGGAAGACAACAGCGTTAGCAACGAAGAGATGATTGATCCTGAAAAAGAAGCCAGATTGGTTGGTAACGAACAACAGGTTTTCTCCGTTTCTACACTTGAGAAAATACTCTCCAACGGTAATCAGGTTTGTTCCCCTCTTGGCATTGAGGTGTTGTATGATATAATGAAGACCGGTTCAAGAGGCCAGACTTACGCAGAACTGGATTCTCTTCTTGGTATCAAAGGTGGTAGCGGGAAATTTATTGCTGAAGATTTAGCATTACCTTCTGACACCAAAGGAACCTTTGTGAGCATGGCAAACCTCGTAGTTCTAAACAAGAATTTCACTCTTAAAGAGGATTACAAGGAAAAAGTAGCCTCTCTTTATGATTCTGAGATATGGTCAAGGGATTTTGCTTCAAGTTCTACATTAAACGAGATAAACAAGTGGGCGGAAAAGAAGACCAACGGCATGATAAAGAAAGGTATTGATGACCTTCGTCCTGATGCGGCAATGAGTGCTGTCAATGCCCTTTATTTTAATGGCAAATGGGTTAACGAGTTTAATGAGTCGTACACAATTCCTACTGTCTTTCACCAGTCAGGAAAGAAGGTTAAGGTTGACATGATGGCTCAAACAGAGCATTTCCCTTACCTTAAGACAAAGTCTTTCCAACTTCTGGCACTTCCTTACAGTGAGCGAATATGCAAGGATGCGAGAATAAAAGACTTCTCCCTTTATGTTTTCCTTCCTTTGCAAGGTTATGGCTTTGGTCCAATACTTGAGTATCTAAAAGGAAAGAATATTGGTGAAATCAGACAGGAGATGATAGCCTACGGAGACAAGTATTTCTCAGAAAGCTATCCTGAAGTTGAAGTACGTCTGCCAAAATTTGAGACAGAAACGGAGATAGATGTAGTATCCTTGCTAAAGGAGTTTGGAATAAAATCATGTTTTGGCCTTCAGGCAGACTTTGGAGACATTTCCGATGAAGGAGTATATATTGACGAGAGCAAGCAGAAAGCCGTCATCAGAGTTGATGAGAAAGGAACGGAGGCAGCAGCCGTTACTTCAGTCGTATTATCAAAGGCGTGTGTGGAACAAACGAAAAGAGCGTATTTCCATGCTGACCATCCTTTCATTTATGTCATAGCAAGTCATAACCCAGATGTTATTTTCTTCATAGGTCAATATTCCGATGGAAAAATCTGCAAAGACGGAAACTGGATAACCGATACTGATATAAAGGGAGCATATAAACTCTCTTTTAAAGAGGATGAGATAAAAACAGTTGAAGATGATAATCCTGACCGAGTTTATGATATATGTGATGAGATGCCGAAATATCCTGGTGGTTTTGAAGCACTGAAGAAATATATTCGAGATAACATCAAATATCCTGAAGATGCCATTGATGCTTGTATTTTAGGAAGGGTGGTTGTAAGATTCATTGTAGAGAAAGACGGTTCCATATCCAATCCGAGAGTAATAAGAAGTCTTTATCCTTCTATGGATAAAGAGGCTTTGCGTGTTGTTAGTTCCATGCCGAAATGGATACCGGGAAGTATTGGTGGTAAGACAGTCCGGGCAGAGTATAATATACCGGTTTCTTTCCGTCAAACAGAATAATCATTTTTGTTGTCTGCATCAAGCCAAATAAAAAA
>DCIM01000046.1:4053-4447 GCA_002316005.1 Prevotellaceae bacterium UBA1726
ACACGCTGACCAGCGATGTTGTAGATAGCGCCCGACTCAGAAGCATTGTCTTCAGGAATCTCATCGATATCGTCAACACCATCAAGTACGATATTAATCTTGTCGATTTCGCAACCAGCAGCACTGATGTAGATTCGTATCTTATACCTACCCTCCTCAAGTTCCTTTGTTGACTTTGAGGTAACGGTAGTAAATACGCCACTACCAGTCTCTGGTACACCGAATGCACGCAGGTACGATACATCATCTCCATTGACGAAACCGAGTTGGAACTTCGAACCGCTGACAGTAGATGATACCACAGCCTCGAACTTATACTTACCAGCCTCTGTCACCTCGATGGTGTAGTCAAGCCATTCGCCAACAGCAGTGTTTCCGATAGCATATCCACCAG
>DCIM01000046.1:4595-36304 GCA_002316005.1 Prevotellaceae bacterium UBA1726
ATGCCATTGAAAGGACCCGACTTAGGAACAACATTGATTGTACGCTTTACAAGTTCTGACTGGTTGCCACTTACTGTAGTAGCATAAGCCATAATCTCGTACTGACCAACCTTAGCAGGAGTGAACTCAAATGTATAAGGAGCCTCGGTTGATGTATTGCAAAGAACACCATCAGCATAGTACTTCACATCCTGAATTTCCTCAGTTGCTGATACATTTGCTGTGAAAGTAGTCTTTGTATCGTACATGAATTCTTCATCGTCGTTGACAATCTCAAGTTCGATATCCTCGTTAATGTTGAGATGCTCGAAGGCGATATTGTCAATGTTGAGTACATTATCAGCACCACCAGTGATGGTAAGACGGATAACCTGCTCGCCAGCCTCAAGAGGAACGATGGTTCTGGTGTATTTTGTCTGGTAGTCACTCTTTGATGAAGTGGCAGGAACAGTGATTTTCTCCTCAGTGAGAGTCTTTGGACCATCAATTGTTACGAGCGAGAGGTTGTAAGACGCACCCTCCTTTGTAGCAGAATACTTTGTGTTTACTGCATACAGACCAGGTTCTTTCACATTGACTGTATATTCCACCCACTCGCCAACCTTATTGCAACCGAGAGCATAGCCAGAGCCAGCCTTGTCGATGTCGGCACCATCGGTACGATAACTTGAAGCAGTACCCTCACGGCTTGTGCTTGTGTCCCAATAAGCAATGCCAATGGAACCCTTGTCGTAGTTCTCTGCCTCAATTACACCAGGCAGTTCAATGGCTGTACCTGTGTAAGGTTCCTGAGCAGAAGCCGGTTGAACGCTTGAGTAGCGCTCGTATGTAGTACCGTCTGTACATGTCACTACTGCCTTCAACTCACAAGCCTTGGTGTTAGTGAAGTTGACGATAGCCTCGTAAGGAGCCTCGGTCATTGTAGCAACGAGAGAACCTCTTGCATAAAGTTCTATCTTCTCGATTGTCTTTGTACGCATCTTAGCGCGAACAATAATCTTCGCATCCTTACCCTTCTCCACCTTTGCATAGACAGGCTTTACATAAACAGAAGCCTCCTTCACCATGCCAGGGAAAGGACTCTTGGCATTCTTTGCTTCATCAGTCTGCATATATTCGCGAAGCCATGTCATAGCAGGACGATCCTCGCCATCTATGATGATACCAGAATTACCGTCAGTTGTCCATGTCTTTCCGTAGATATAGCCCCAGAGAGTCACACCTGCACAATAGTCTTGCTCCCACATATATGGAATCTGTTCCTTATATCGCTGAAGCTGCTTGTCATCATCATCTGTACCAATGTCATACTCTGTACTGTACATCGGCATCTTGAGTGCATTCTGCAGTTTCTCCATCGCAGCAATAAAAGCACTTTCTGAGCAATCGGTAAGGTCGTGCGACTGACATCCGTATGCATCAATAGGAGCACCAGCATTACGAAGATTCTTCACGAGGTCGATATACTGGTCAGTGTTGCACTGGAATGTATTGAAGTCGTTGTAGATGAGGATAGCATCAGGCCAACGCTCGTATGCCAATTCGAAAGCCTTGATAATCCAGTCGTAGCCAGTCTCGCCAGTGCCACCAAGAGCCTCGATGAAGTATTTTGTTCCCTCCTGATGACCACTAACGGCCTCGTTCACAACATCAATGATCTTCAAGTCAGGATAGTGTTTCTTTACATTATCCATCCACTGCACAATCTCGTTGTATCTCTGCTCAGGAGTCAATGACTCAATCCATGAAGGATACTGAGAACCCCACACGAGAGCATGAAACTTGAAAGGGAAGTTCCATTTTTTTGCATAGTTAAATGCAGCATCATTCCAGTTGAATCTGTCGTTTGTACCTTCAACTGACGCCCACTTTGTTTCATTCTCACAAGTAATCTGATTCCACAGGGTGTGGAAGGCCTCTTTGCCGTAATCAACATTGTAGCTTGTTGTGATGTTACCAAGGAATTTGTCGGGATTACTTGACAACTGTGCTTTAGCACCCATGCTCACCAGCAATGCCAACAATGCTAACTGCAGTTTCTTTCTCATAATTTCTTAGGTTTTAATTTTTTTCCAAATCTTTAATAAGGAGTGTTTCCGAATTTTTTTATCATGCAATGTACAGAACTATTCAGTTCTACTGCAAAGTTATACATTTAATTTAATTCCCACAATATTTTCATAGAATTATTTGCAGTCAAACACTAATTTAACCATTGCTTTGCAATATGTAACCGTTTTTTTTCTTTATCTCGTAGAATTTTATTAATTTTACCACCCAAATTAAAAACATTCTCATTGCGGCCTCTGAAATCAGTGCCGCCAACTGGATTAAAACATATAGTTGCATGAATAAAAAACTCCTTGGTCTTGTCATCACAGCAACCGTTGTTGTTGCCCTCATCGCCTATGCCGCCTATCTTCTTGTAGGTGTTTATCCTGATGTTCTTATAACAGCACAGGACCGCAACATATACTCTGCCGATTCGCTCTTTTTCAGTCAGCAGGTAGCTCGTCCGTTCGGATTATTTCAGTATATTGGTGCCTATCTGACACAATATTTCTATCATCCAGCCATTGGTGCTGCTTTGCTTATTGCCATGTGGACAGCAAGTGCTTTTGTTGGCATCAAGGCATTCCGCCTCAAAGGCATCTGGCGTTCGCTGATGATAATCCCTGCGGCTTGTCTGCTTGCCTCTGAACTCGACCTTGGCTACTGGGTTTACTGTCTCACCATTCCTGGTTACTGGTTCTCGCAGTCGGTGGCATTCCTTGTGCTCATGCTCCTTCTCTGGGCAGCCAACGCCACACCTCGCCGTTTCCGCCTTGTGTGGTATGCAGTAGTAGGTTTTGTGCTATTCCCTGTACTGGGATGGATATCTTATATCTTTGCCGTTTGCCTTGCCCTGTCACAGTTTGTTATTGGTGGCGAGAAGAACACCAAACCCGATTGGAAGGACCTCATTGGAATAGTCCTCACAGTAGCGGCACCATTCGTCTTCCGTCTGTTCTTCTATGAAACAATCAATTCGGACGAAGTTCTCAGTGCGGGATTCCCATTCTTCAAGACCTCGACAAACTCATCACTTCGTCCGGTTATCCCATTCTTCATTCTTTCAGGTGCAACAGTTGTTTCAGCCTTTGGCGGATTATTGCCAGCATTGAAGAAGATTCCAGCATCCGTAGCCTATGTCCTTGTGGGCATAGCATCGGCTTATGCAGTTTGGGCAACAGCGTTCAAGGACGAGAACTATCTCTATGAGATACAGATGACACAAGCCACAATGGTTGATGATTGGCAGAGTGTGATAAGTGTGGCAGAGAAGACAAAGACTCCTTCACGCACAATGGTAATGCTGAAGAACATTGCCCTCTATAACACAGGTGAACTCTCGCGCTCGTTTGAACTGAGCAACGATGGTAAGGAAATCTACAATCCTGACACATTGAACATCAACATCATGCACATCGCTTCACCGCTTATCTATTATAATCATGGAGTGGTGAACTATGCCATTCGTTGGTGTATGGAGTTCTCTGTTCCTTATGGTTTCTCGCCTTACAACCTCAAAACCTTTATCCGTTGTGCTGAGGCTACTGGCGAGAAGGAACTTGCTCGCCGTTATCTCGACCGTCTGCATGGTTTGCATTACTACAAAGATTGGCAACCAACACCGGTCACACCAGCAGTGAAGGAACTCATGAGTCTGTTCTCTGATGCCCTCGACAATGATGACAATAGTTGTGAGCGTTATATCATCAAGCGCTTTGACAAGGACCACCATGTGCAGAGTCCACGCTACTGTGAGTTGAATCTGCTCTATGCTATGATAATCCGCGACCCAAGCAATTTCTGGGCGGCGTTCTACGATTATGTCAACACCCATAAGGGCGAACCGCTTTCTACACAGTATCAAGAAGCATTCTGCCTCTTTATGGACCAGGCAGCAGTTAATTTCCCAATACAGATAGACATCTCACCAGAAATTGCCGCTCGTTACAAAGCCTTCCTGGAAGACGGAAGTAGCTATGCTAAGTATCTTGATGAGAACGGTACTCGTGAGGCAATGCGCCCTGAATGGGGCGAGACCTATTGGTGGTTCAACGCCTTCGGCCGTCAATACTATTAAACCCCTTTCAACCCCTTGAAACTTTGAAACTCCTTGAAAGCGCCTTTAGGCGGGCTCACTGACCAAAGCCGGCAAGTCATCGCAGATGGCGCCGATAAGCGGAGGGAAGTAAACTCCTTGAAACTTGAAAACCCCAAATATAATGAAGAAATCGTTTTTCTCTCTCGTCATATCAATCCTTTTTGTCGCTTGCTCTTCGCATCCCGACATTCCTTCGTCAGCAACAAACGCAGGACAGTTGCCAGCCATCTATCCTGACTATTGCAATGTGACCGTTCCTTGCAACATCGCCCCACTCAACTTCATGCTCTCTGATGAGGCATTTGATGAATGTGTGGCACGCATCACAACACCCGACGGCAACAGCCAGACTTATGGCGAGGGCCGAAAAGTGATGATTCCTGAGGACGAATGGCAGGATATGCTCAAAGCCTCAACAGGTAAGGATATCACCGTTGAGGTTTGGGGAAAGAAGGCCGGTCAATGGACAGCGTTCAACAAATTCAACATCAGCATTGCCCCAGATTCCATTGACGAGTACATCTCTTATCGACTCATTGAACCATCCTACCTTATCTACGACTACATGGAGATTGCACAGCGTAACCTCACCAACTTCGATGAGTCTTTAATCTATAATAATAAGGTGGCGTGTGGTGATGGTAAAGGTCAGTGTATCAACTGCCACAGTTATCAGAACTATCGCACCGACAATATGCTTTTCCATGTCCGTGTGACAAACGGCGGTACAATCATTGTCAACGATGGCAAAATATCAAAGGTGAACCTCAAGCGCGACAATACCATCAGTCCTGGTGTTTATCCTTCGTGGCATCCAACAGAGAAACTCGTTGCTTTCTCTGTAAATACCACTCGCCAGATGATGCATACAATGAACAAGAACAAGGCGGAGGTGTTCGACCTTGCTTCCGACCTTATTCTGTATGATGTGAACAGTGACGAAGTGAGCATTGTAAGTGCCGATACAACCCGACTGGAGGTGTTCCCTACATGGTCGGCCGATGGCAGTTACCTCTACTACTGTTCAACTCTCTCCGACACTACAAACATTGATTTCAGGAAAAACTATCAGAATGTACGCTATAACCTCTATCGCCGTTCGTTCGATATCAAGACACGACAGTTTGGCGAGGAGGAACTCATCTATGATGCAGTATCGCAAAAACTCAGTGTTTCACTGCCTCGCGTGAGTCCTGACGACCGTCATATCGTCTTTGCACTTGGTGCCTACGGATGCTTCAACATCTGGCATCATGATGCTGATATCAAACTCATTGAAGTGTCTGCTGATGGCACCATTACGGCAGATGCAGATGGTGAAGCCCTTGCCCTTCTCAACAGTAAGGATTATCCCGACAGTTATCCTTCATTCTCGAGCAATGGTAAGTGGATAATGTGTGCCAGCCGACGAGATGACGGAAATTACAGTCGTGTCTATATCTCTTACTTTGACGGAAAGAAAGCCCACAAGGCATTTGCCCTTCCTCAGCGCGACCCACAGCACAACAGCATCCGCCTGAAGAGTTACAACCGCCCAGAGTTTATGGTCGAGCCAGTGAAGCAGTCAATCTCCGACTTCAAGGAGGTTGTGGCCAAGGAATAAACCAGTAAGAGTGTTCAAATTCTTTACTTTCTTTACCTCGCCAACTATACCGATTTTTGGCGATTTCGGGCTGATTATTGCAACATATGCAACAATTTGCAACAAGAAAAGAAATTGAAAATCAACAAGTTAGCGCCAATGTTGCATTTGTTGCATTTGTTGCATTGTTGCAAATGGTGTATGTATAACTGCATTGTGGAAGAGGTAATGTAAAAAGAAATTCATAATCCATAATCAGGAATTCCTATATCCTTATTATTATATATATTACATTATTATATATATATTATATTACATATATATTACTATTATATTATTATATATATTATTTATAATATAAGTATTGATGCTTTAATTGTGATTGATTGCTAAAATACTTTACAAACTGCATTTTGGAATCCGTAGAATCATGTCATATCACTCTGTTTGCAACATGTGCAACATGTGCAACAATGCAACAATTGGGGTTAAATCGTTGAAAATCAGGTGTAGGGGAAAACACGTTTTGTTGCATATGCCCCGAAAATAGTGCAACATCGTGATTTGGGTAAAAGTAAAAACAATGTACAAAACCACCCCTGAGGTCCTCGCCGATTCCTTTTTTGTGGAAGTCCCGCATTACGAAAGTATAGGAATGACAATGTCATTTAACTGAAATGAGGCGGTCATTTCAGCGTAATGAGGTGGTCATTTCAGTGGAATGAACTGGTCATTTGGGCGTTTTTATCAGGAGGGAAATGGGAATAAATATTAATTTATTTCTATAAATTACTTTTTTCTCAAGAAAAAGTTGTACTTTTGCACGAAATTTTTTTGTAATAAACTCCAAGGGGTGTGCGTCTAACGGACAAAACC
The DNA here is from genome assembly GCA_002316005.1 of Prevotellaceae bacterium UBA1726. GTDB lineage: Bacteria > Bacteroidota > Bacteroidia > Bacteroidales > Bacteroidaceae > Prevotella. The sequence goes on from DCIM01000046.1 coordinate 11,204, forward strand.
GTTATGAAACAGACAATCCCTACTTGTTTGGGAATACATTAAATAACAAAATAATAAAAACAACAAAATGAAACTGAAGAATCTTCTGATTGCTGTGCTCCTCATTGTGGTTTGTGCAGCAGCAAGGGCTCAGATGGGTCCTATCCCTGTGGACAAGGATGTCCGCATTGGTAAACTCGACAACGGATTGACTTACTATATCCGTTACAACAACTGGCCAGAAAACCGTGCCAACTTCTACATTGCTCAGAATGTAGGTTCTATTCAGGAGGAAGAGACACAGCGTGGTCTTGCTCACTTCCTTGAGCATATGTGTTTCAACGGCACTGACAATTTCCCAGATGACAAGGTAATCCGTTACTGCGAAAGTATCGGTGTAGAGTTTGGTGGCGATTTGAACGCTTTCACTTCAATCGACAAGACTGTTTACAACATTGATAATGTTCCTACAGCACGCGTTGAGGCACTCGACTCTTGTCTTCTCATTCTTCACGACTGGGCAGATGGTCTTACACTTGCTTCAGAGGAAATTGACAAGGAGCGTGGCGTAATCCACGAGGAGTGGCGTTTGCGTACATCCGCTTCAAGCCGTATGCTCGAGCGCAATCTTGAGGCTCTCTATCCTGGTTCAAAGTATGGCCGCCGCTATCCAATCGGTACAATGGAGGTTATTGACAACTTCAAGTACGATGAACTCCGTAACTACTATGAGAAGTGGTATCATCCAACAAATCAGGCAATCATCGTTGTAGGTGACATTGATGTTGACCGCACAGAGGCAAAAATCAAGGAACTCTTCAGTGGCATCAAAGAGCCAGAGAACGCAATTGCTGTTGTTGACGAGCAGGTTCCTGACAATGACGAACCAATCGTTATCATCGATAAGGACAAGGAGTACACCACAAGCGGTGTAGAGCTCATGATTAAGAGCGATCCAATGCCAACAGAGATGAAGTCGGACATGACTTACATGCTCATGAAGTATATGATTGGTGCTGCTACATCAATGCTCAGCGATCGTATGAACGAGGCTGCTCTGAAGGCTGACTGCCCATTCACACAGGCAGGTGTTGGCTATGGTGAGTATATCTTCTCTCGCACAAAGGACGCATTTGATGTTGATGTAATGCCAAAGGATCCTTCACAGATTGAGGCTGCACTGAAGGCTGCACTCGTTGAGGTTCGCAAGGCTGCAGAGTATGGTTTCACACAGACAGAGTACGACCGCTTCAAGGAGAACTATCTCTCTCGGCTGGAGAAGATCTATAGCAATAAGGACAAGCGTACAAGTGCAAGCTTCTGCCGTGAATACTGGCAGCACTACCTCGATCACGAGCCAATTCCATCGCTCGATGACGAGTACAACACAATGAAGCAGATTGTTCCAATGCTCCCTCTTGATGGTGTTAACGCCCTGATGAAGGAAATGTTCCCACAGGACAACAAGAATATGGTTATTATCAACTTCAACAACGAGAAGGAAGGTGCCGTTTATCCTACAAAGGAGTCACTCCTCCAGGCAGTTGCTGATGCTCGTACAGCTGAGGTAGAGGCATTCGTTGACAATGTGAAGAACGAACCACTCATCACAAAGCTTCCAAAGGCTGGTAAGGTGAAGAAGGTTGAGACAAACGAAAAGTTCGGTTACAAGGAACTCACTCTTTCTAACGGCGTTAAGGTTGTGATGAAGCAGACTGACTTCAAGAAGGATCAGGTTTCGCTCTCAGGTTCTGGTGTGGGTGGTACAACACTCTACAACAACCCTAAGGACTTCACAAACCTTCAGATGTTTGATGCTGTAATCGGTACTTGCGGTCTTGGCAACTTCACAAGCAACGAGCTTTCAAAGGCACTCGCTGGTAAGATTGCTAACGCTGACCTCTCAATGAACGAGCGTTACACAATGATCAGCGGTTCGTCAACTCCAAAGGATGTTGAGACAATGCTCCAGATGACTTACCTCTACTTCACAAACATCAAGAAGGACGAGGATTCGTTCAAGACTCTTATGAGCAATCTTGAGACACAGTTGAAGAACCGTGACCTCAACCCAGATGTTGCTTTCAGCGACTCAGTAAAGGCAACTATCTACAATCACAACCCACGCGTTGCTCCAATCACTATCGACCGTCTCCCAGAGATTAACGAGGACCGTATCCTCGAAATCGCTAAGGAGCGTACAGCAAGTGCACAGGGTTGGGAGTTCCAGATTATCGGTAACTATGACGAGGAGACAATCATCCCACTCATTTGCCAGTATCTCGGTTCACTTCCTACAAAGAAGAAGAATGTTTCAAGCCCACGCATACAGAAGATTGCTACAGGCGACATCAACAATACCTTCACTCGCAAGCAGGAGACTCCTAAGTCAACAGCCATTATGGTTTGGTCAAACCCAGAGATGGCTTACACTGCAGAGGGTGATGTTCAGGTTGACATGGTTGGTCAGATTCTCTCAATGGAATACCTGAAGAAGATTCGTGAGGATGCTGGTGCTGCTTACTCTTGTGGTGCATCTGGTGCTGCTGAGATTGCTCGTGATGGCTATCACATCTATGTCCTCGAGGCTTACTGTCCAATGAAGCCTGAGTTCAAGGATGTTGCTCTCCAGATTATGCGCGATGAGGTTGCAAACGCAGCAGAGAACATTGATGCTGAGAAGTTGGCAAAGGTTAAGGAGTTGATGCTCAAGCACTACGACGACAACCAGAAGCAGAACGCATATTGGGCAAATGTTATCAACATGTACCGCTGGCATGGTATGGACATTCAGACCGACGGTCGTCAGATCATCGAGCGTCAGACTGTTGATACATTGAAGGCATTCATGAAGGAATTCCTCAAGCCAGGCAACCGCATCCAGGTTGTGATGTTGCCAGAGTAATGGCCCACCCAAGCCCTCCCGAAGGGAGGGATGTTTAATACTCATAAGAAAACTGTGCCTCTCCCATAAGGGAGGGGTTCGGTCGTTTAAGAAAGATTGGTGATTATACCATATATTTCATTCATTAATTAACAATTTTAATAATGTATCTGTTTTCATCCGAATCGGTGTCTCAAGGACACCCCGACAAAGTAAGCGATCAGATTTCTGACGCTCTACTCGACCAGTTCCTGGCCTATGACGAAAACGCTCACTGTGCAATCGAGACCTTCTGTACAACAGGTCAGGTATGCATCATGGGCGAGGTGACATCAGAGGCATACATCGACTTGCAGACCATTGCGCGAAAGACTATCAACCGCATTGGTTATACCAAGTCGGAGTATCAGTTTGATGGCAATTCCTGTGGTATCCTTTCTGCTATTCACGAGCAGAGTCGCGATATCAACCGAGGAGTTAGCCGCGAAAACCCAGAGGAACAAGGTGCTGGCGACCAGGGAATGATGTTTGGCTATGCCTCGAACGAGACTGCCAACTACATGCCTGTCAGTCTTGAACTCTCTCACATCCTTGTGAAGGAACTCGCTCTCATCCGCGAGGAAGGAAAGTTCATGCAGTACCTCCGTCCAGACTCAAAGAGTCAGGTAACTATTCAGTACAACGACAATGATGTGCCAGAGCGCATCCACACTATCGTTGTAAGTACTCAACACGATGACTTCATCCAGCCTGCAGTGCAGACAGAGGAAGCACAACTCAAGGCCGACGAGGAGATGCTCGCACAGATCCGCAAGGATGTGCTCGAGATTCTCATTCCTCGTGTAAAGGCTCAGTGCGACGAGAAGGTTCTCGCTCTCTTCAATGATGACATCATCTATCATGTGAACCCAACAGGTAAGTTCGTTATCGGTGGCCCTCACGGTGACACCGGTCTTACTGGCCGAAAGATTATCGTTGACACTTATGGTGGTAAGGGTGCTCATGGTGGTGGCGCATTCTCAGGCAAGGACCCTTCGAAGGTTGACCGTTCTGCTGCTTATGCTGCTCGTTACATTGCCAAGAACATGGTTGCAGCGGGCGTTGCTGACGAGATGCTTGTGCAGTTGGCTTATGCCATCGGTGTGGCACAGCCAGTAAGCGTTTATGTGAACACCTACGGTCGTAGCAATGTGAATATGAAGGACAGCGAGATTGCTGAGCGTGTAGCAAAACTCTTCGACCTCCGTCCAAAGGCTATCGAGCGTCAGTTGAAGTTGCGTCAGCCAATCTATTCCGAGACTGCAGCCTATGGTCACATGGGCCGTAAGAACGAGGTTGTGAAGAAGACTTTCACTTCGCTCTATCACGAAACAAAGGTGATTGATGTGGAATTGTTTACCTGGGAGAAACTCGATCAGGTAGAGACTATCAAGAAAGAATTTAATCTGTAATAGCCCCTTATCCCCTAAAAGGGGATGTTTTTACTAAAGTGCAACAGACAGATTCTATACATGTAACAAATATTACGGTGGGTGTGGATTCAGTGGTGCCAAAGAAGCACCATGAACTCACACCCGCTGAGATATTGTCGTGGTATCCACAGAGCTATTCCCCTTCGCAGCAGGATTCCGTAATCCAGTTGCATATGAAGCATCACGAGATTACTCATTGGAGTACTCGTCCGGACACACTTCATTTGCCAGGACATACGAAGGGAAAGAGTGTCATTGATGCCACTTTGCCACAATACTACAAAGAATCCTATTTCTCTGAGAAACCATATTTCCATCCAGAGATAACGGGAGGTCGTCAGGGTGTTGCCGGTGACCCTGTGCCATATACCATTGCCGGTGATAACTTCATGTCGTCGTTGCTTCTTGCGGGATTCCTCCTTACAATCCTTGCACTGATGCGCTCGCGACAGTTCATAGCACGACAGTTGAAATCGTTCATTTACATTCAGCGTGGAAACACCACAGAGGTGACAGAGACATCGACCGAGGTGAGATTCCAGGTGCTGCTCATTATTGAGTCGTGTGTTCTTTTGGCAATCCTTTTCTTCCAGTATCTGCAGGAGAAAATCACTGATACCTTTACCATTGGCCAATACCAGATAACGGGTCTTTTCGCAGGAGTGTTTGTCGGATACTTCCTGGTGAAGCAAGGACTCTATTCAATGGTCAATTGGACCTTCTTTGATAAGAAAAATATCGAACAATATAACAAGGCCTTGTTGTTCTTAACAGCCATGGAAGGAGTGTTCCTGCTACCATTGGTTTTTGTAAGTTCTTTCTTCTACTTATCATACAATACAGCACTGATTTACTTCATAATAGTGCTTTCTCTGTTCAAAATCCTTACATTTTATAAGTCATACCAAATCTTTTTCGCCCCAAAGGGCCGATTATTGCAAAATTTTTTGTACTTTTGCACACTCGAAATAATCCCACTGTCAATATTGTGGGGTCTCCTTATGATAATAAGTGGATTTTTGAAAATAAATTTTTAGTACAAAAGGATGATTAAAAAGATTTTGGTATCACAGCCTCAACCTGAAAGAGGAAAGTCACCTTACTACGATTTGGAAACTGAATTCGGAGTAGAGTGTGTGTTCCGCCCATTCTTCAAGGTTGAAGGAATACCAGCACAGGATTTCCGCGCTCAGCATGTGAATCTGCTCGATTACTCGGCAGTAGTGTTCACATCGCGTCACGCTATCGACAACTACTTCTCACTGGCAAAGGAGATGAGAATCACCATTCCAGAGACAATGAAGTATTTCTGTGTAATCGAGAAGATTGCACTCTACATTCAGAAGTATGTTCAGTATCGCAAGCGTAAGGTTTTCTTTGGAACAACGGGAAAAGTGGATGATTTGATTCCACAGATGGTGAAGCATAAGACAGAGAAGTATCTCGTACCATTGAGTGGTGTCCACAATGATGATATCGCGAAACTTCTCGACTCAAAGGGCTTGAACCATCGTGAATGTTCAATGTATAACACAGTCAGCAATGACTTCACAGACGAGGAACGCAAGAATTTCGAATATGATATGATGCTGTTCTTCAGTCCTACCGGCGTTAAGGCCCTGAAGAAGAATTTCCCTGATTTCGTGCAGGGTGACATCAAGATTGGCGCTTTCGGTCCTGCAACAGCAAAGACTGTAGAGGAAGAAGGTTGGCGTCTTGATCTCGTTGCACCATCAACGAAGCACGCATCAATGACCGGAGCATTGAAGGAATACCTTCAGGAGCAGAACGGCAAAGCAGAATAAGCACTATGGACGAGACTCCTCGATACACCTTATCGAAGGAAGAGCGCATCTGTAGCAAATTGCAGATTGACCGCCTTTTCAACGGAGGTAGCAGCCATTCAATGGCAGCCTTCCCGATAAGAGCCGTGTATCTGCTGGAGCCTACCAACGGACAGACTGAACCCGTAAGTATATTGGTTAGTGTGCCGAAGCGTTGCTTCAAGCGGGCAGTGAAGCGCAACAGAGTGAAACGACAGATTCGCGAAGCCTACCGACTCAACAAGTACACTATTATTAATAAGGTACAGGCGTTGGAAGGAATGTCGATGATGATTGCTTTTATCTGGCTTGACGACAAACTCCACGACTCAGAAGTGGTGGAGAAGAGAGTGAAGAGCCTGCTTCAGAGAATAAGCGAGAAATGCGGAGGGTTGAAATTATGATAAGACTCTGGTTTTACATAAGAAAGGTACTGATTTGGTTGCTTCTGCTTCCTATCAGATTCTATCAGACTTGCATCTCGCCTTATACGCCTCCTTCGTGCAGATTCACTCCAACTTGTTCGGAATATGCTCGACAGGCAATAATAAAGCACGGTCCGTTGAAAGGACTCTATCTCGCAATAAAGCGCATCTTGAGATGCCATCCTTGGGGTGGTTCGGGCTATGACCCCGTGCCGTAAAGCCCCCTAACCCCCTAAAGGGGGAATTTTATTGATAGTAATTGAAATTAAGATATGAAAAATTTCGTAGAAGAACTTACTTGGCGTGGAATGATCCACCAGATGATGCCAGGTACAGAAGAACTCCTCCAGAAAGAGCAGGTAACTGCTTATCTGGGTATTGATCCAACAGCAGACTCTCTGCATATCGGTCACCTCTGTGGTGTGATGATGCTCCGTCATTTCCAGCGTTGTGGCCACAAGCCATTGGCACTCGTTGGTGGTGCAACAGGTATGATTGGTGACCCTTCGGGCAAGTCGCAGGAGCGTAACCTCCTCAATGAGGAAACACTTCGTCATAATGTGGCATGTATCAAGGAGCAGTTGAGCCGATTCCTCGATTTCGACAGCGATGTACCAAACCATGCAGAACTCGTAAACAACTACGATTGGATGAAGGATTACACATTCCTTGATTTCGCTCGCGAGATTGGAAAGTGTATCACCGTAAACTATATGATGGCAAAGGATTCTGTAAAGCGTCGTTTGAGTGGCGAGTTCCAGGATGGTATGTCATTTACTGAGTTTACATATCAGTTGCTTCAGGGCTACGACTTCCTCCACCTCTATGAGGCAAAGGGCTGTAAGTTGCAGATGGGTGGTAGCGACCAGTGGGGTAACATCACTACAGGTACAGAACTTATCCGCCGCAAGCTCGGTAGCGAGAATGAGGCATTTGCACTCACTTGTCCACTTATCACAAAGGCTGATGGTAAGAAGTTCGGTAAGACTGAGTCTGGTAATGTATGGCTTGACCGTAACCGTACTACTCCATATGTATTCTATCAGTTCTGGCTTAATGTAGGCGACGAGGAAGCAGAGAAGTATATCAAGATTTTCACATCACTCGACAAGGAGACAATCGATGCACTCATCGAGGAGCATCGTCAGGATCCAGGTCGCCGTATTCTCCAGAAGCGTCTTGCTGAGGAGGTTACAGTAATGGTTCACTCGAAGGAAGACCTTGACATGGCTATTGAGGCATCAAACATCCTCTTTGGTAAGTCAACAAAGGAGTCACTTTTGAAACTTGACGAGAATACACTCCTTGACGTCTTTGCCGGAGTTCCTCACTTCGATGTTGACAAGAGTCTCTTCGCTGAAGGTGTTAAGGCAGCCGACCTCTGCGTTGACCACGCACAGTGCTTCGCTTCAAAGGGTGAGATGAAGACACTCGTAAAGGGTGGTGGCGTAAGCGTTAACAAGGACAAGCTTGCTCAGTTTGATCAGGTACTTACTGAGGCTGACCTTCTTGACGGCAAATACTTGCTCGTTCAGCAGGGAAAGAAGAAGTATTTCCTTCTTACTGCAAAATAAATTTGTGCAGTTGAAAAAAAAATCGTAACTTTGCATCCGCATTGGAGACAATGCCTGCGAAGTTACGCTTTACAGATAAACGATTGGACCATGGTGTAATGGTAACACTACAGGTTTTGGTTCTGTCATTCCCAGTTCGAATCTGGGTGGTCCAACAGAAAAGAGTCGATTCCGGTCGGCTCTTTTTTTGTGTTTCTTAGGGTAGGGTCACGAAAAAAGGCGACCCCGAAGGACCGCCTTGTATTCTTAGATCTGCTCTGCAAAATTATTTTACAGCCTCAGCGAGCTCAGCGCCAGCCTTGAACTTAGCAACCTTCTTAGCAGCGATCTGGATCTTCTGGCCGTTTGCAGGGTTAACGCCCTCGCGAGCTGGCTTCTCAACTACTGAGAATGTACCGAAACCGATGAGCTGAACAGCTTCACCCTTAACGAGAGAGTCCTTTACAGAAGCAACAACTGCGTCAACTGCAGCCTTAGCCTGTGCCTGTGTGAGTTCTGCCTGAGCAGCAACTGCCTTTACCAATTCTGTCTTGTTCATAATTTTTCTTTATTAAAATGTTATTAAATATTGGAATTCTGTTGTGTTCAACATAATTGCCCACAAATATAAAGGTAATATTTTAGAAAACAAACATTTTGCACTAAAAAGTTCATAAAATTTGCTTTTTTTCCCTTTTATGGCTGTTATTTGGGGTTTATAACAGATATTTTTCGTAATTTTGCAGCAAATAAACGATTAAATCGAAGTATAAATGCGAACAATACCAAATATTACAAAAAACCTCCTTATTATTAATGTCCTGGCCTTCTTGGCTATGGTGGCATTGGAGGCTTTCACAAGGCAATCAGGTAATCCGATCGACTTGAATGATATTCTTGGACTCCACTTCTTCATGGCGTCTGATTTCCACATCTATCAACTCATCACTTATATGTTTATGCATGGTGGTTGGCAACATATCTTCTTCAATATGTTTGCCCTCTGGATGTTTGGCGGTGTAGTGGAGAATGTTCTTGGTCCAAAGAAATTTCTTTTTTATTACATTTTGTGCGGTGTCGGAGCAGGACTTTTCCAGGAAGTAGCACAGTTTACACAGTATGCCATTGAGGGTTTTGCCGCCTATGATACAGTGAATATTGGAACAGGTGTGATTTCGATGGACGCTTTCCTAAATCAGTGGACAACAGTAGGTGCCTCTGGTTCGATTTATGGTATCCTTCTTGCATTCGGAATGATTTTCCCAGAACAGCGAATCTTCATCTTCCCACTCCCTGTGCCAATCAAAGCAAAGTGGTTTGTTATAATCTATGCAGCAATTGAACTCTTCTCGGCAATATCAACAACAAACGATGGCGTAGCACATATTGCCCATCTTGGCGGTATGGTGTTCGGTTTCTTCCTTTTGCGTTATTGGAAGAATCATCCTACGGCTGGCTATGGTACTGCAAGAGGAGGACAGTTCTTCGAGAACCTCAAAAAGCAATGGGAAAAGAAAAAGGGAACCACTGCAGGTCAGTCGGGTAATTTCACCTATACAACCACAGATCACAGTGCCGACTGGGAGTATAATGCTCGTAAGGCAGCAACCCAGCAAGAGATTGATGCCATTCTCGACAAAATCCGTAAGAGTGGCTATGACAGCTTGACAAAAGAAGAAAAGCAGAAACTCTTCGACCAGAGTCGCAACAACCAATAAACAATGGCAAAGAAAGGCATAAAAGGCCTCTTTGTGCAGGTCTTGGCAGGGGCGAATATTGTTACTTCCTTACTAATGATTCTCACAGGATATTCCTATCTTGTGAACCCTTCGAAATTCTCACTGGCAAGTACGATGGGATTGTTTTTCCCTTTCTTTCTTGCCCTTAATGTCCTATTCCTTATTTTCTGGTTGTTCTTCCATTGGAAGAAAGCCTATTTGCCAGTGCTCACGCTATTTGTCTGCTACATCCCTGTGCGTACATATTTAGGAATTAATACAAGCGAGGAAGTACCTGAGGGGGCAATCAAGGTAATGTCATATAATGTTCTTGGTTTTCATGGACTTCCCGACAATGTCTTGGGGCATGAAGAAAACGCATTGGTCGATTATCTCTGCGAACAGGATTGTGATATAGTGTGTGCGCAGGAATCTTGTGAGGGTAATCTCCGCGACAAATGCAAGAAAAAACTATATGAGTGCTATCCTTATCATCGTGAGGATGCTAAGAAAAGAAATGGTACACGCCTTGCTATTTATTCTAAGCACGAAATCCTTGAATTCGACACTATCCAATATGATTCGAGAGGAAACTGGACTGCAGCTTACATATTGAAGATAGGCAAGCAGGAGGTGTTTGTCATCAATAATTACCTTGAAATAAGCAGTCTCACACCGGAAGATCGTGAACAATTCTCGAACATGATACGAGGCAATCTCGACTCTGACAGTGCAAAGGTTCAATCAAAATCCATGATTGGGAAATTGTCTGAAAGTGCTGCTGTGCGTGCCAAGCAAGCCGATGCAGTAGCAAAATATATCAAGCAGCATAGAGGACGGAAGATTATCCTCATGGGCGATTTCAACGACAATCCAATTTCCTACACTCATCACACTATCAGCAAGGATTTGACCGACTGTTTCGTAAGTACCGGAAAAGGTCCCGGTTGGTCATATTGCCACAATGCAATGAGGGTGAGAATTGACAATATTATGTGCTCAAAAGACATTATTCCTTATGGGTGCAAGGTAGATAACAAAACATCATTAAGCGACCATTATCCAATGGTTTGTTGGCTTAAAATAGACTGATTACACGGGGGAAAGCCACGATAAACCTTAAAAAATGATTATTTAGGCCCTTGTTGCTTGCTTATTTGACAAATTTTTGTTATCTTTGCATGCTAATTTTAGAGTAAAAAATCAAATAATTAAATAAATTTAAAAAAATGCAAAACAAAGGAATTGTAATTGTAACAGCCGTCTTACTGACGCTTGCAAGTATCTTCTATTTGTCTTTCTCGGCTGCAACACGCTATTTCGACAGCCAGGCAGCTAAGATTGAGGACCCAATTGCACAGCAGGATTATAAGGATTCTGTGAAGTATATGGGTATCTATTCTTATCAGAAGTGTCTTGAGACTCAGATTGGTCTTGGTCTTGACCTTAAGGGCGGTATGAACGTTATTCTTGAGATTTCTGTTCCAGATGTAATCGACATGCTGGCAGATCACAAGACTGACGCAGCCTACGTCAAGGCAATGGACGAGGCAAAGAAGGAAGAGGAGAAGAGCCAGAAGGACTTCATCTCATTGTTTATTAACGCTTACAAGCAGACAGCACCTGGTCATCGCCTTGCTGAGATCTTCGCTACACAGCAGCTCCAGGGTAAGGTTTCTCCACAGAGCTCTGATTCTGAGGTAGAGAAGGCTCTCCGCGCTGAGGTACAGAACGCTATCGACAACTCATTCAATGTTGTTCGTACCCGTATCGACAAGTTCGGTGTTGTTCAGCCAAATATCCAGAAGCTTGAAGGTCAGGATGGCCGTATCATGGTTGAAATGCCAGGTATCAAGGAGCCAGAGCGTATGCGTAAGCTTCTCCAGGGTTCTGCAAACCTTGAGTTCTGGGAGACATACAACTCTGAGGAAGTTGAGCCATATCTCCGTCAGCTCGATAGCCGTGCTGTAAACGGTCTTGCTGCAAAGGAGGACACAACAGCTGTTAAGGATTCTGCTGCTGTTGAGGCTAAGCCAGAGGTTGCTCAGGCAGAGGCTAAGTTCCAGCTCGACAAGAACAAGGATGCTAATGCTAAGGAGAATGCTACAGCAAAGGCTACAGAGGAAATGAAGAAGCAGCATCCATTGCTCTCTATCCTCCAGACAACAGGTGGTCGTTCACTCAGCCTCGTAGGATATGCAAATGTACGCGATACTGCTGCAGTTAACGCAATCATCTACTCTGATCTTGCTAAGCAGGTTCTTCCTTCAGACTTGAAACTCCTTTGGAGTGCTAAGCCTGCTGATGGTCTTAATGTAAAGAATGTATATGAGCTCCACGCTCTCAAGGTTACACAGACTTCTGGTCGTGCTCCACTCGAGGGTGATGTAGTAACAGATGCTAAGGACCAGTTCAACAACCTTTCAGGTCAGCCAGAGGTTTCTATGTCAATGAACACAGAAGGTGCTCGTCGTTGGGCAGCCCTCACAAAGGCTAATGTTGGTAAGGCTATCGCAATCGTTCTTGATGGTGTTGTTTACTCAGCTCCACGTGTAAATGGTGAGATCTCTGGTGGACAGTCATCTATCTCTGGTAACTTCACTGTTGAGGATACTAAGGATCTTGCAAACACATTGAAGTCAGGTCGTATGCCAGCTCCTGCTCGTATCGTTCAGGAAGAGGTTGTAGGTCCTACACTCGGTGCTCAGTCAATCCAGCAGGGTATCATCTCATTCATCGTTGCGTTCATCCTTCTCATGATCTACATGGTATTGATGTACAACATCAACGCTGGTATGATGGCTAACCTTGCACTTCTCGTGAACATCTTCTTCACAGTAGGTATCCTTACTTCATTCCAGGCTGCGTTGACAATGTCAGGTATTGCCGGTATGGTATTGTCACTCGGTACTGCTGTGGATGCAAACGTGCTTATCTATGAGCGTATCAAGGAAGAGATGAAGAAGGGTCTCGGTCTTAAGCAGGCAATTGGCGCTGGTTACAGCAATGCATTCTCTGCTATCTTCGACTCTAACTTGACATCACTCCTCACAGGTATTATCCTCTATGTATTCGGTACAGGTCCTATCCAGGGCTTCGCTACAACATGGATGATTGGTATCGTCTGCTCATTCTTCACAGCAGTATTCCTCACTCGTCTTGTTTATGAGCACCAGATCAACCACGATCGTTGGCAGAACATCACATTCTGTACTCCATTCTCAAAGAATCTCATGCAGAATACGCATGTGAAGTTCATGTCTCTTTACAAGAAGACATTCTCAGTAGTAATCCCTGTTGTTGTTATCTTCATCATCAGCATCTGCACATACGGATTCTCTAAGTCTATCGACTTCACTGGTGGTCGCAACTATGTTGTTCAGTTCGAGAACCCAACAGAGCCTGAGCAGGTACGTGATGTAATCGCTAAGGCATTCCCAGAGTCAACAACAGGTGCTATCGCTATTGGTACAGATCACAAGACAATCCGTATTTCTACAAACTACAAGATTGACTCTAACTCTGCAACAGTAGACGATGAGGCACAGTCAATCCTCTTCAACGCTTTGAAGGATGCAAAGATGGTTTCTCAGACTTCTCTCGACGCATTCAACAACCCAGATGTTCGTGAGGGTGGTTCAATCATCTCTTCTACAAAGGTAGGTCCTTCTATCGCTAAGAATATTACTCGTGGTGCTATCATCAGTGTCTTGATTGCTCTTATCGTAATCTTCCTCTACATCCTCCTCCGTTTCCGCAATGTAGCGTTCTCTGTGGGTTCTGTAGTTGCTCTTACTGTTGATACAATCCTCGTACTTGGTATCTACTCAGTATGTAAGGATATCATGCCATTCTCTATGGAGATTGACCAGACATTCATCGGTGCTATCCTGACTGTGATTGGTTACTCTATCAACGATAAGGTGGTTGTATTCGACCGTATCCGTGAGAACCTCGGTCTCCACAAGAAGACTGACTACCAGACAGTATTCAACGATTCAATCAACCAGACTTTGGCTCGTACAATCAATACATCTCTCTCTACATTGATCGTATTGCTCTGTATCTTCATCCTTGGTGGTGATTCAATCCGTAGCTTCTCATTCGCTATGATCCTTGGTGTTGTATTCGGTACATTGTCTTCTATCTTCGTTGCTTCTCCAGTTGCATTCCTTGTACTGGGTCGCCACATTGAAGACCGCTACGCTGTCGAGGCTGAGGAGGTTAAGTAATCTATCCGATTCTTAAAACCCTATTATAATAAAGGAGTCGTGCTCTCGTAGCACGGCTCTTTTTTTGTCTGTTCTTACGCGTGTACGCGTGCGTATTTATTAATAAGGTTGCAAAAAGCTGCAAATCATTTTGTTTTCTCGCTTGTTCTTTGTACCTTTGCATATAGAATTTGTGTTGCCCTTGATAGTTGGCTTCGCCGACTATTGTGTGCATCTTGGGAAATTCGCCCTTGATAGTTGCCTACGGCGACTATCGTGTGCGCCTCAGCATAACAATCAAGTAAACTTGTTGTTCTGCATTCGTCGCCCTGATAGTTAAATGGATATAACAAGGCTCTCCTAAAGCTTAGTTCCGAGTTCGATTCTCGGTCGGGGTACTCAATCCAAACCAAAGAACTTCTTATGAAAACCTTATTCCAATTAATCGTAGCAGGGCTATTTCTTTTGTCCTCGCAGACGGGTTTTGCCTCTACCGATAAAGTGGGATATTCCAATCCCGTCATTTCCAAATCACTTCCTGATCCAACAGTAATCCGTGCAAAGGATGGATATTTCTATCTCTATGCCACAGAAAACCATCGCAATCTGCCTATCTATCGCTCCCCAAATCTTGTTGATTGGGAGTTTGTAGGTACTGCTTTCACTAATGAAACTCGTCCTAAATGGAACCCTAAGGCAAACATCTGGGCACCCGACATCAACTATGTTGATGGCAAATATGTGCTCTATTATGCCAAATCCACTTGGGGAGGCGAGTGGGAGTGTGGCATTGGTGTTGCTACTGCCGATAATCCCGGTGGTCCTTTCACCGACCATGGTGCATTGTTTATATCAAAAGACTTGAACACACAGAATTCCATTGACCCCGACTATGTTGAGGAGGATGGGCATAAATATCTTTTCTGGGGTTCATTCCGTGGCATATGGGGCATAGAACTCAGCGAGGATGGACTCTCACTCAAGGAAGGTGCAAAACCAAAACAGATTGCGGGTACATTCATGGAGGCAACATACATCCACAAGCGTAATGGCTATTATTATCTCTTTGGTTCTGAAGGTTCTTGCTGCGAGGGCGAACGAAGCACTTATCGTGTGACTGTCGGCCGCTCGAAGTCGCTCTTTGGTCCTTATGTCGATAAGCACGGTCGTTCTTTGATGGAGAATCATCATGAGGTCATTCTTCATCGTTCGGACGATGTGATAGGTCCTGGTCATAACGCAGAGATATTCACTGATGATGAAGGCAAGAATTGGATTCTCTATCATGGTTTCAGTGCAGCCGACCCTCATGCAGGACGTCTTGTCTATATGGATCGCCTCGAATGGATTGACGGTTGGCCACATATTGCCAACGACCGTCCTTCAACAATCTCAGAACGCCCTAAATTTGGTAATATCCTCCTTGCCGACCCAACAATTTTCAATGATGAAGGCACATATTATCTCTATGGCACAGGTGGAATGACTGGACATTCTGGCGAAGGATTCGAGGTTTATAAGTCAACCGACCTTGTGAATTGGGAAGGTCCTTGTGGTGCTGACGATGGTTATTGCCTAAAGAAGAGCTATGCTACTTGGGGCACAACAGGATTCTGGGCTCCTCAAGTGTTCAAGCGCGACGGAAAGTATTATTTCATTTATACTGCTAACGAGCAGATTGCTGTTGCTACAGCCGATTCGCCAGTAGGACCTTTCACTCAGGAAGAACCAGTGTGTATTCCTGCCAAGACAAAGGAAATCGACCCTTTCATCTATTTTGAAGGAAAGAAGGCCTATATGTATCATGTCCGTTTGCAGGATGGCAATAGAATCTTTGTTTCAGAGATGAACAAAGACCTGAAATCGTTGAAAGAGAATACCACTCGCGAGTGTCTTCATGCTGAAACTGGTTGGGAGGATACAGCCAATGCAAAATGGACTGTAAGCGAAGGGCCTACAGTGGTGAAGATTGGCAAGACATACTATCTTTTCTATTCTTGCAATGACTTCCGCAATCTTGATTATGCCGTTGGCTATGCCACAGCGAAGTCGCCTCTTGGTCCTTGGGAGAAACATGGCGAACCAATAATTGTCCGTGGTGTGATAGGAGAGAATGGTACGGGACACGGAGATTTGTTCAAAAACGAGAAAGGCGAGTGGCAATATGTCTTCCACACTCATTTCTCTCCATCGGTTGTTTCTCCACGTAAGACAGCTGTTGTGACACTCGACTTTGATGGAAAAGACTTCAAGCTCCGTGAGGGTAGTTTCCGTTACCTCCAGTTGCCATAACTCCAAAACAATAGAATACAAAAAAGAGCTCAGCCGATATGGTTGAGCTCTTTCTGTTTGCGTATGTCGTTTCTTATAGAGGACGAATCCAGATGTTGCGGAAACTGATTGGTTCGGAAGGGTCGCCATGCGATTGTAGACGGATAGGACCATCACCATGCATCTCAGTTCTTGGCAGACCGATATACTCTGTAGTACCATAAATCTCAGTGTGGTTCTGTATCACTACGCCATTGTGGATTACGGTGATGAAAGGATGGTAGAGATACGAGCCGTCTGCTTTGAATACTGGAGCAGTGTAGATGATGTCGTACACGTTCCATTCGCCTGGTTTGCACATCGCATTTACCAATGGAGCGCTCTGCTTGTAGATGCTACCAGCCTGACCGTGGATATATGTCGGATTCTCGTAACTGTCGAGAACCTGCACCTCATATCTGTCCTGCATATATACACCACTGTTGCCGCGAGCTTGATTTTCGCCAGTGATATTCTCTGGAATACGCCACTCAATGTGCAACTGATAACTGCCGAACTTACGACGAGTTAGGATGTCGCCCTTTGATTTGTCAACGGTCATGATTCCGTTTTTCACTTTCCATCCTGCAGGACCACCGTCATTGTTCTGCCATTCGTTGAGGTCTGTGCCGTCAAAAAGGATGATGGCATCTGAAGGAGCACCATATACTGATGGTGTGACAACTTTTGGCTGAGGTGTCCAGATTTCTGTCATTCCTGGACGCATACCTTCTGTCTTTGGAAATTCCTTGGTTTCCTGTGCCTGCAGTGTTGCTGCAAAAAGCAAAGCGGTTGCTAAAATAATCTGTCTCATAGGGTTAGGTGTTTTAGTAATTCTGGTGCAAAGATACATCTTTTTCCCGAATATTTTGTATTTCGACCGATTTTTATTACTTTTGCGTTGATGAATTATCGCGACTTGATTTCCCGACTCGCTGCAAAGTACGAAACAGGCGAAGCTCGTGCCATTGTCAGAATGCTCCTTGAGAATAGAACAAACCTCTCATGGACAGATATTCTGTGTGGTGGGGTAGAGACTCTTGAACCAGAAAAGAAGGAGGAGATAGAGACTCTTGTCAGTCGGCTTGAAACTGGTGAACCGATACAATATGTCTTAGGCGAAGCGGATTTCTATGGTCGTGTTTTTCATGTTGCGAAGGGTGTTCTCGTTCCACGAATCGAGACTGAGGAACTGATTTCTGCAGTGTTGTCCGCGGCAGTGGCAATGAAATCAGATGAGGGAATAAAGGTTCTGGATATTGGTACCGGTTCTGGATGTATTGCTGTCACTCTTGCTCTTGAACTTGAAAAGACGGGAATAGACTATCAGGTTGAGGCGTTGGATATAAGCGATGATGCCTTGCGTATTGCTTCGGGCAATGCCGAAAGGCTCTCGGCAAAGCATATCTCCTTCCATAAAGTGGATATTCTGGATGAGGCGCAGACATCGCAGTTGCCGAACGATTACACCATTATCGTCAGCAATCCTCCTTATATATGTAATAAGGAACGCGCGGAGATGGAGGCTCATGTACTTGAACACGAACCTGAACTGGCTTTGTTTGTGCCTGACAACGACCCACTTCTTTTCTATCGCGTAATAACGGAGTTTGCTGTAAAGCACTTGAAAGAGAAAGGAAAAATCTTCTTTGAGATTAACCGAGCATACGGCAAAGAAACAGCCGAATTGCTAAAAAACCGCGGTTTCATCGGGGTTGAGATAATAAAAGATCAGTTCGATAACGACCGTATTGCCTCCGCCCAAAATATCTGAAACCTGAAACTTGAAACCCTCTTATCCCTTCGTAAATCCAATCGACATCACACTGAACTTCACATCGCCGGCTTTCTGAAGTTCTTTTGCGCAGGAAGAGATTGTCGCTCCTGTTGTAATGATGTCATCAATAAGGAGAACATGTTTGCCCGCCACATCCTCAGGGTGTTTCAAACAGAAGGCATCCTCCACATTCTCTATTCTTTCGCTTGCCGAGAGGTGAGTCTGACTTTGACTGAAATGAATGCGTTTCAGTGCCTTAGTATTAACAGGAATACCGGTTACCTCGTGTATTCCGCGTGCTATTTTCTCACTTTGGTTATATCCACGTTTCCATTTGCGTCCAAAACTGATAGGAACGGGAATGATGGCATCAATATCTTTGAAGAAACCGTGTTCTTTTCCTTCCTTTGCCAGAAGACTGCCCAACCAAACACCTAAATGCTCCTTACCATGATATTTCAGGTCGTAAATCATCTGGCTTGGTTCATCGTGAGGTTTGTAGAAGAAGAGCGAAGCCGCTTTTTCAATAGGAAAGCGCCCCCAGAACAATCGTGCCAATTCATTGTCCTCACCGTTTTCAACGAAATGTGTGCGTGGAAGATGCCAGTTGCAGACACCACATATCTCCTCCTCTGTCACCGCCAGACGCTTACCGCAAATGTGGCAAGCCCGTGGTGAGAGCAAATCGAGGATACTGCGGAGGATATGTGCCATTTATTCGTCGTCTTCGTCTGGTTCGTCCATATCGCCCGAGAGGCATTGCTTTATTATGTCGAAGGTGAATCCGCGACCAAGAGCAAACTTTATCAGTTTCATATTCTTCTCGTATTCGCTTTTCGCCTTAACGCTTCTCTCCTTCGATTTCAACAACGGACGGAGGACACTTAGGTAGTCGCTGTCAGGAACTTCGTCGAGCACTGGTCGTGAAATCTCCGATGGGATATGCTTCATATACAGAGCCTGCTCCACCTTTCTGCGGCCCCATTTGTTGAAGCGGATTTTGTCTTTGACAAAGAAACGGCAGTAGCGTTCATCATCAATATATTTCTCCTTTGTCAAGTAGGCCATCACCTTTGCCTGAGTCTGCTCGTCAATATCCCATTTGCGCATCTTTTCGAGCATCTCGTAGGAGCAATGCTCGGCACTGGCACATAGACTTGTGAGTTTGAGAAGAACCTCTTGTTCGGTCATAATTCGCTTGTTTATTGTACGGCAAGAGTGCCGTAAGGGCCTGATGTGGATGCTGTATAGCGAGTTAGTGGGTCACCTTGCTCGCCCGAAATGATATATCCGCGGTTGTTCATGTCATATACTCGCTTGCAGGTACCACAGGTGGCATGACCTTTCTCGTCCATTGAGAGAGGACGACTTTTCACAGGAACGCCATCTGGATTGAAGCAGTTAGGACATTCGCGGTCGTAGGCATAGAATACGGCAGGATTGTCGAGATTGCCGAATCCAACGATAATTCCGTTGTTCGACCCCACAATGATTGTCATTCGCTGATCCACAGCAGTCCAGATAATATCACTCGAAAGTCCTTGGTTGTTGGTGCAATGATAGTAAGTCGCTCCACCGCTCATAGTCTTTTGTATCAGGCAGAATATACCCGGCGAAAGCGAATTCATTGCAGAGGCAAGGGTGGCATCAACACGAGTGGAGTTGTCGATTACCACATAGCAAGGTCTTCTGCTGTATTCGCTTCCTGCATTTGCACAAGCCGTAATCCCTATGACAATAAGGACAATGGCGAATAGACTAAGAAAGGAGTTTCTTTTCTGCATTTTCTACCTTTTCGAAATGGAACTCATCAAGAATTCCGTTCATGAGAGCCTCTATCTTGTCGTTGCACAGATTACCTATCGAACCCTCGTGAGTGTGGTTGATATTCTTGTCAGGAGTGAAGCTTCCTGCCTCAATGTCAAGGCCCACCTTCTTATATGCATCGCGGAAAGGCATACCTTCAACAGCGAGGCGGTTTACTTCCTCAACAGAGAAGATAGGATCGTACATCGGGTTGTCGAGGATATCTTCCTTCACCTCCATCTTATTGATGATGTAAGCAGCCATCTGCAGACAGTCTTTCAGTTCGTCGAAGGCAGGGAGGAACACCTCTTTTATCATCTGCAAATCGCGGAAATAGCCCACTGGGAGGTTGTTCATGATGAGTAACACTTGCTGAGGGAGTGCCTGGAGTTTGTTCGACTTTGCACGGATGAGTTCGAAGACATCAGGATTCTTCTTATGAGGCATGATTGACGAACCGGTGGTACATTCCTTTGGCAGTTTCACAAAACCGAAATTCTGTGAGTTGAACATACAAGCATCGAATGCCATCTTTGCCACTGTTCCAGCCACGGAAGCCAATGCGTAAGCCACATTACGCTCCATCTTTCCGCGTCCCATCTGTGCATAGACAACATTATAGTCCATGGTGTCAAAGCCGAGGAGATCGGTTGTCATCTGGCGGTTCAGCGGGAAGGAACTGCCATAGCCTGCAGCCGAACCAAGTGGGTTACGGTTGGTGAGGCGGTAAGCGGCCTGAAGGAAGAGCATATCGTCGGTGAGACTCTCTGCATAAGCACCAAACCACAGTCCGAAACTTGATGGCATGGCAATCTGCAGATGGGTATAACCCGGCATCAGCACATCCTTGTATTGGTTGCTCTTCTGAATCAATTCATTGAAGAGGTCCTTCACACAGTTTACTATATCCTTCAGGGCAGCACGAGTGAAGAGTTTCAGGTCAACCAGTACCTGGTCATTACGCGAACGACCAGAATGGATTTTCTTACCCATATCGCCCAGTTTGCGTGTGAGCATCAGTTCCACCTGTGAGTGGACATCCTCAATACCTTCTTCTATCACGAACTCTCCACGCTCGCAGATGTCATAGATGTTACGCAATTCTGCAAGCAGAATAGGTAATTCTTCTTTGCCAATGAGTCCAATACTCTCGAGCATTGTGATGTGGGCCATACTGCCCAACACATCATACTTAGCCAGATAGAGGTCCATCTCGCGGTCTTTGCCGATAGTGAAACGCTCAATCTCGCTGTTGATGTCGTAGCCCTTCGACCACAACTTAGCCCCCTCCATACCTCCCCGAGGGGAGGTTTTTTTGATATCCTCTTTCTTATTTGTATTAACTACCATATCCATTTCTTTAATCTACCTACGCCCCCAGTCGTGTACTATTAAATCCTCCCTCCCCTCGGGGAGGGTCGGGGTGGGGGCTTAATACTGAATCATTGCCAGAGCATCGGCCACTTTCTCGATACCTTCCTTGAGTTTCTTTCCTACCATTGCTCTGAGCATGAAAGGAATGTCGGCGTCAATAGTGAGGCGCATCTTTGATGTATCGGCAGTGACTGGCAGTGTCTGAATCCAGAAATTTGCCTTGATAGGCGACTGCTCTGTCTGGAACTTGATGCATTTCCCTTCCTCGCGGTCGATGATACGCATACTGATTGTACCGAGCATTGATGCTGGCACAGATATGCTGTCGGCTGTGAGTTCAATCTTATCCAGTTCGGCAATGGCACCTTCGTGTCCTGCCTCGCGCATTTTCTCGCGTAATGCCTCGTCAGTCTGTGCCCTTTCTATCAACGGACGCAGATTCTCAAGGTTTGACAATGTTGCATACACACGCTCCACCGGAGCATATATTTGTTTTACAGAACTTTCTTCTTTCATATAAACTTTATTCTTGTTTCCAGGTTGATGGACTCTTGCGCCATTCCTTCAGCACTTCGAGATCTTCTTTGCTGATATAGCCGATTTCTGCAGCAAACTCTGTTGTTGCGTCATAGTCGCAGATAGTGATGAGTTTCACGCCAGCAGCCTTGAAAGCCTCTTCAGCAACAGGGAAACCGTAGGTGTAGCTTGCCACCATACCGATAACCTCATAGCCTGCAGCACGCAAAGCGTCAACAGCCTTCAGCGAAGAACCACCAGTAGAGATAAGGTCCTCTACAACGATAACCTTTGCACCATCAGGTATAGTACCTTCAATCTGGTTGCCCATACCGTGATCTTTTGGTTTTGGACGAACATAGCAATATGGCAACTGCAACTCCTCAGCAACAAGAACGCCCTGAGCAATAGCACCTGTAGCAACACCAGCAACGGCATTAGCCTCTGGGAAATGCTCGTGGATGAGATGAACCAACTCCTGCTTCACGAAAGAACGAACCTCTGGATAGGCGAGAGTCTTGCGGTTGTCTGTATAGATTGGTGAACGCCAACCTGAAGCCCATGTGAATGGGTCGTTTGGCTGCAACTTGATTGCTCTGATACCTAAGAGTTTTTCTGCAAACTGTTTCTTGATAGAATTCATAATTATCTGTTTTTTTAGTGTTTATCTGAAAGAGTATAACGTATTGTACCGCCATTGGCTATTGCCTTGTGGTTGATGCGCATTGAAGCCTGTTTCTTGCCATTGATGCTGACAGCCTTCACGAAGTCGCCCTTGCCTTCTGTCTCAATGACGAGACGGTCGGAACCATAGTATTTAGGGTCGAGGTGGATAGTAACTTTCGAGAATGTCGGTGTTGTAAGAGTATATTCTGGCACACCCGGACAGTCAGGATAGAAACCAATCATCGAGAACATTGCCCAGCACGACATTGTGCCTGTGTCGTCATTGCCCGGAATACCCCATGGCTTATTGAGGAAATACTCTGCAAGGAGTTCCTTCACGAGTTTCTGAGTGCGCCACTCCTCGCCCTTGAAATAAGAGAAGAGGTAAGGGTAGGCGATGTCTGGCTCGTTTGCAGGGTCGTAGTTCTTTCGGTCGAAGACACTCTGCAGATGCTCCACAAATTTCTTCTTTCCACCCATTAACTTCGCAAGTCCCATGATGTCATGTGGCACATAGAAGGTGTAGTTCCATGCGTTGCCCTCGTGGAATCCTGGCGATGGTTCAAAGTTCTCGCCTTCCTTTGGATTGAATGGCTCGTAGAACTTACCCTCCTGGGTGATAGGGCGCAATGTACCGTATTCCTTCGAGAAGTAGTTCTTGTAGCCCATACTCTGCTTGTAGAATCTCTCGGCATCTTCCTTCTTGCCGAGGGCGCGAGCGAAAGTCGAAAGGGCATGGTCAGCAACATAATATTCCAGTGCATGCGAAACGGAGTTGTCATACTGACTCTCCATCGGACAGTAGCCGCGCTTCAGGTATTCGTCTATGTCAGGACGCACAGGATTGTCCTTGCCCTGAGTAGTAGCCGACTTCACCATTGCCTCGTATGCAGTGTTCACATCAAAGTCGCGGAATCCTTTCATCCATGTGTCCACGATGATTGGCAGTGCCGGGTCACCTTCCATCTCCATTGTCTCACGACCGAAGAGTTCCCATTTAGGCAACCAACCCCATTCCTTGTACATGTTGATAAAGGTGTCAATCATGTCCATCTGGCGGTCAGGGAAGAGCAGTGTCATCATCTGATGCACATTGCGGTAGGTGTCCCAAAGCGAGAAGACGGTATAGCGATTGCGGTTTGTCTTGCCCGTTGTCTCGTGCTCCATGATTGGATACTCACCGTTCACATCCTGAAGGATGCCTGGATGGATGAGCATATGATAGAATGCTGTATAGAACACAGTCTTCTGGTCGTCTGTGCCTCCCTCTACCTCGATGGTCGAGAGATTCTTGTTCCATGCCTCGCGTGCATTCTTGCGTGCCTCGTTGAACGACAGCCCTGCCTGTTCCTTGTCCAGATTCTCGCGGGCATTCTCAATACTTGTGAACGAGACACCCATGCGAACCTCAATCTGCTCACCTTCGGTGGTGTCGAAATCAAACCATGCACCAATGTCATCGCCCGAGATGTCGCGACGATAACCGGTGTAGAGCTTATACTTTCCTGCTGTCTCGTCCCATGCAGCCTCGGCTGTCATTGGGCGCATCTTCTTCCAGTAACCGCTTTTCTTTGGTGCCTTACTAAGGCGCATCACGAAATAGACAGGGAAGACGCTCTGTGGGAAATAGCAGAAAGTACCGAGCAACTTCGTACCCTCAACCTCTGTGTCGCTGACAAACTTCATCGTAGCACCGGTCTCGTTGGTGAGACCTTCGCCGAGGTTCAGAAGGATATGCGACTCACCGGCTGGGAAGGTGTAACGCTCAATACTTGTTCGTGGCGTTGCTGTCAACTCTGCCTTGATGTCGTATTTCTCGAGTGTGGTGGCATAGTAGCCTGGGTTGGCTATCTCACCTTTGTACTTACTGCCGTAGTTGTGGTAGTCCACATCGAGTTTGCCTGTTGTAGGCATCACGAGCAGCGAACTTGTCTCCGGACAACCCACACCGCTCATGTTGACATGTGCGAAACCCGTAAGGAAACAGTTTGTCACATCGTATGGTGTGCTCCACCAGCGTGCGTCCTTATCAAACTTGTTCTCTGGCGAGCCCATCACATTGAAAGGGGTTACAGACATCAATCCCTGTGGGCATATAGCGCCAGGGTTGCAAGTACCGAAGTTTGTTGTACCGATAAATGGGTTGACATAGTCAACAGGCAACTTCCCCGCCCACATTTCTGTGGCCAGAAGGACCGTTGCTGCAAAGGCTAAAAGTCTTTTGGTCATATCGAGAGTTTAAAATTTTAGAGCTTTATAGGGGTTTTCAACTCCCTTGCCCCGAGCGGGGCGCTCGGCTCTGCCGCTTTCATAGCGACTGCGGAGAAAGAAAGGGAGGAGCCAAAGGCTCGGGGAAAGGGGACTACCCCACCTGACTTCCCGGCTTCACTTCCTTCGAGGTTGTTGTCACCGACAGAGTGCCGTCGAAGTTAACAGCCGAGAGAATCATACCCTGACTCTCTTCGCCCATCATCTGACGAGGTGCAAAGTTAGCAACAAACAACACCTGCTTGCCAACGAGTTCCTGAGGATCCTCGTAATAAGCAGCAATACCGCTGAGGATAGTGCGACCGTCCTTTGTTCCGTC
>DCIM01000038.1 GCA_002316005.1 Prevotellaceae bacterium UBA1726
GTTTTCTGTTGTTGAGGAGCGAAGCGACGACCCTAAAAACTCTTATTTCACCAAAACCTTCTTTCCACCTACAATGTTGAGGCCCTTCTGCATTCTGTTGAGGCGCTGACCGTTGATGTTGTAGATGCCAAAGTTTCCGTTTTCGTTATCGTTTTCGTTAATTTCCTCAATACCACTTGTTGGGTTGGCAAACTGGATATAATGGAAACGGGTGTTGATGTCTGAACAAGGAACAGCATAAACCTTATGCAGGCCAGTAGTCTTTGTTACATCAATGGTGTAGTCGTTCCAACCCTGAAGGAGTGCATCAACACTACCAATCTTTGTTGCATCACTAATCTTATCGATGTAAAGACTGTAGTTGCCGCCATCGCTTGCTGAATAAAGGCGCAATGTACATTGTGTGGCACCGTCAGCATTACCGAAATCCACATTCTTGAAGCAGAGGTAACCGCCCTTCGAACGATTGGTGTTTGGTGTCAATCCGTCATCATCGAAAGAATTCGAGAGTTGCATTCCCTTGATATCATCGAATATCTCAGCACCAATCACAGAGTATGCGTCCTTTGTGAATACACGATTTACATGAGCATTGAATGCTACTGATACTGCTGTTGAACAACCGAAAGGATCATTTGAGAAATCCTTGTCACCATCCTTGAAATCCTCTGGCGTCTTTGTGAGCCATTTCGACCAGATAATGCCCTTTGAGTTTGCATTCTGATAAGCAAACCATGCATTCTTCTCCATCCATTCGAGTACATCCTCGTGATTCATTTCCTCTGCATAAAGACGACAGTAACGCATCAGGATTCCCTTGAAACCGCAAAGGTCGCCTGTTGCAGTCTGGCAAGCCGACATGATGTTTGGCTGTGCGTTGTTGCTTGCACAAAGATTCTTATACGACCAGTTCCACACCTTGTCGGCATAGTTCTTGTATTTGTCATCACCTGTCAGTCGGTAGAGGTTCACGCAAGCGCCGAGCATTG
Organism: Prevotellaceae bacterium UBA1726; assembly: GCA_002316005.1. Taxonomy (GTDB): domain Bacteria; phylum Bacteroidota; class Bacteroidia; order Bacteroidales; family Bacteroidaceae; genus Prevotella. The sequence continues at coordinate 990 of DCIM01000038.1, forward strand.
TACCCTGATTATATGTAGAACCCCATTTGTTGCCAGCGGTGAAGGTTGTCCAACTGTTGTCCCAACTGCCCGAATCCCACACATGACCATCATTATGGTCGCAAAGGTACTCATACTGCTTATCCCACAATCCCTTTGCCTTCTCAAGGTAGTCCTCCTCGCCAGTCATCTCGTAGAGATAGCATGCCGCATTGATGGCAGGACCATTGATGCAAGAGTTTGAACCGTAATATGTGTCGCTTGCTTCTTTCCAGCGCAGAGTGCCCGATGGTTCAATGGCACGAGCCCACATATTGTCGAAGTTCTTCTTTGCAATAGTCAAGTGATTGCTATTGTTGAAATATTTTGCACCACGAACCAATGCAAGCACCATCCAAGTGATGTCGTCGTTGTATTCGTTCGAGCGAGGCCAACCTTGACCTGTAGAACACCAGTCACTACCACAGCGTGCGGTGAAGTTGGTCACGAGTTGGGTGTAGTATGTTCTGTATTCTGAATCTCCTGTTGTCTCAAATCCGTCGAGTATTGTCTCAATCATTTCGGCATCTCCCCAGAAACCGCCCCCACCAAGGACATGACCTGAACTGGCAGAATGATAGTACTGAGCCATGAAGTCGTTGAGGATATCATCGCGTACTGCCTCATTGAAACAAGTCTGCACTTCTCCAGCATATTCTGTGAGCGTCCATTCGCAGTTGCCAGTTGGGGATGTCGCATCAACGAGTGTAGGTTGTGTTCCGTCGGTGGTTTCTGTTACCGACATCATACTTGCACCGTCTTTTGCCACAATATTGTAGGTATCGGTCTTGCCCTCAATGGCTTTCAGTTGCCAGGTTCCGCAACGAGCCTTTGCTCCAGAGGTGCGTGCCACAATCTTCACGCCTGCCTTTGCCGAAGTTGCCGAACAGAGATATTCGCCCATATAACCTTCCACGAACGAGTATGTCCCATCGCCATTGTCCTCCAACTGCCACAGTTGTGAAGGCACATTCGTAGGAGTCCAGAGTACGAGTGATACTCCGTTGCTCATTGATGCATTTGGGATTATCAGTGCTTTCGAACCGCATTTCACGGCATACCATTTGCCTGCCTCTATAGCATTTGCAGAAACGACTGTTATTGCGAGGAATAATAAAAGTAATAACTTCTTCATGTTGGTTTGTAGTTTTGTTTTTTGGTTTTCTGCATGCAAAAGTACAAAAACTGAGCGAAACAACCTAAAAAATAATAAGGTAAAACGCGTTTTTTCCAATATTTTAATTAATTTTGCGTACAAAGAAATAGTATAGACTAAAACTAAAAACCTAAACAATATGAAAAAAGCATTATTTCTTTTCGTATGTAGTCTGTTTGCAATGAATTCTTTTGCACAGATTTTCCCATCCGACAAGGCTCGCTTCCATTGGGGCGACAACATGGAATGGAAGAACCCAAAGTTTGATGACAGCAGTTGGATGGAGATTTCCACCGCTCGCGATTGGGGTTCTCAGGGCATGGAACGCACTATGACCTATGCTTGGTATCGTGTACATTTCAAGGTTGACAAGAGTATCTTTGATGGTGCTGACCAGCAGAGTACCCTCCGCCTGACAATTCCTTATGTCGATGACGCAGAGGTTACTTACCTCAATGGCGTAGAGGTGGGTAGCAGCGGTCGTCTGCCCGACCATCCAGAGAAGTATGCTTCTGCATGGGCTGTGCCTCGCGTTTATTTCATTCCTGCTTCGGCTGTCAATTTCGAGGGCGACAATGTGCTTGCCATTCGTATGTGGAACGAAGGTGGCGAGGGTGGAATGAGCCTTACTGCTTCACGCCCAAAGATGAACTTCTCGCTCTCTGCTCCTTCGCGTGTTGACGGAGTGAAGTTCAGCGGAAAGGAAGTGGTGCTTAAGGGCCAGAAGATGGCGAAACTCATCATGACTAACGACTATGCCGGCAAGCAGGTGGGTGAGTATAAACTCACTTCTTACGACCCATCAACAGGCAAGGAATTTGCCACAATCGCAAAGAAGGTAACTGTTGCTTCTCATCAGTCTTATGCCCTCAGCGTTCCTTGTGTTGAAGGCTATCAGCGTGTGAAGGCTGTCTATACAGACAAGGCAACAGGCAAGAGTGCTGAATACGAGTTCACTCCAAAGTATATCCTCACTCCAAAGGCTCCTGAGAGTCCTCGTTTCAATATGGCTGGCATCTATGGTGTTCGTCCGGGTTCACCTGTCATCTATCGCCTTCCTGTAAGTGGCGAGCGACCAATGAAGTTCTCTGTAAGCAACCTCCCTGCTGGTCTTTCGCTTGATGCCGAGAAGGGTGTCATCTCTGGAAAACTCGAAAAGCGTGGCGATTATATCCTCAACATCACAGCCGAGAATGCAAAGGGTAAGGCTGATGCTCAGTTGACAATCCGTGTTGGCAACACTCTCGCACTCACTCCTCCTATGGGTTGGAACTCATGGAACTGCTGGGGACTGTCTGTTACTCAGGACCGCGTAATCTCGTCTGCACAGGCTCTCATCGACAAGGGACTTGCCGACTATGGCTATTCTTACATCAATATTGATGATGGTTGGGAGGCTCCTGAGCGTAATGCTGATGGCACAATTGCTGTCAACGAGAAGTTCCCAAGCATGAAGAACCTTGGCGACTGGCTCCACGGCGAGGGATTGAAGTTTGGTATCTACTCTTCTCCTGGCGACCTCACCTGTGGTGGCTATCTCGGTAGTATCGACCACGAACTGCAGGATGCTGAGTCATACAACTCTTGGGGCATCGACTACCTGAAGTATGACTGGTGTGGCTACAGCCGCAAGCATGCAACAGAACCTGACAACAACACCATTGCATCGTATGTTCGTCCTTATCTCCTTATGGAGAGATGTCTCCGCCAGCAGCCACGCGATATCTTCTATAGCCTCTGCCAGTATGGTATGCAGGAGGTGTGGAAGTGGGGACATGCCGTTGATGCTAACTCTTGGCGTACAACGGGTGATATCACCGATACATGGGAGAGCCTCTACAATATTGGTTTTGAGCAGCAGACAGACCTCTATCCTTATGCTGCCCCTGGTCATTGGAACGACCCTGATATGCTCATCGTAGGAAAGGTGGGATGGAGTGACAACCTCCGCGACTCACGCCTCACTCCTGACGAGCAGTACACTCACATCTCGCTCTGGTGTCTCCTTGCTTCGAATATGCTCATCGGTTGCGACATTGCTCAGATGGACGAGTTCACAGTTGCTATCCTCTGCAACAACGAGGTGAACGCCATCAACCAGGATGTTCTCGGCAAACAGGCTCAGAAGGTTTACGATGTTGACGGTGTGCAGATTTGGTCGCGTCCACTTGCCGATGGTGGTACTGCAGTAGGTATCTTCAACCTCAACGAGAAGGATGTGACATTCGACTTTGGCAAGCAAATCGCCAAACTTGGTCTTAGTGGCAAGAAACTCCGCGACCTCTGGCGTCAGCAGGACACAAACGCGACCAGTTTCTTCATCCCAACTCATGGAGTTGTGCTTCTCAAAGCAAAGTAACAAAGACCCTCCCCCTTGCCCCTCCCATAAATGGAGGGGAGTAAATAGTTTGAAAGCAGAATATCATTTTTTGCGATTTTGAGCCCTTTAGGGCGACTTTATATGTCGTGCTTGCATGGTCATTCTAAAAAATCTTTGATTTTAATCTCAAAATTCAACTTTTTGTATTACCTTTGTAGCCAGAAAATAAAAAATTTTAGAAATGAAGATAAACAAGATTCTGTCAGTAGCAGTCATAGTGATGGCTGCACTGGCTACAATTTCGTGCGATAATAAGAAGTTCGAGATTGCCGGAACAATCGCTCAGGCAAAGGATTCACTCCTCTATCTCGAGAATGTAGGACTTGACGGAGTAGAGACTGTTGACTCTGTTAAACTTGGCGAAAACGGTGAGTTCTCATTCGCTGAGAAGGCTACTGATGCACCAGAGTTCTACCGCCTTCGTATCAAAGACCAGATTATCAACCTCTCTATCGACTCAACCGAGACTGTAAACATCAAGGCTGAGTATCCTACAATGGCTTATAAGTATGAGGTCGAGGGTTCTGAGAACTGTTCGAAGATTAAGGAACTCGCACTCAACCAGATGACTCTCCAGAGTCAGATCAACGCAATCATCAAGAACCCTACACTCAAGGTTGCTGCTGTTGCCGACAGCATTAATGTTGTTGTCAATAACTACAAGGAGTTCGTGAAGGCTAACTACATCTACAAGGAGCCACAGAAGTCGTATGCTTACTTCGCTCTCTTCCAGACTGTAGTCGTTGGCAATCAGTACGACCTCATCTTCAACCCACGCAATAGCGAGGAGGATGTGAAGGCATTTGCTGCTGTAGCAACAAGTTGGGACACATTCCACCCAGGTGCTATCCGTGGCGAGAACCTCCACAACATCGCTATCGAGGGCATGAAGAATGTACGCATTGTTCAGGCTCGCAACAACTATACCGTTGATTCGGAAAAGGTTGACCTCTCAAACACTCTCGACATTGTTCTTACAGACAACAAGGGCAACATCCGCAAGTTGTCGGAGTTGAAGGGCCATCCAGTGCTTCTCGACTTCTGCTCGTTTGCACAGGAAGGTGTTACAGAGCGTATCATGCAGTTGCGCGACCTCTACAACAAGTATCACGCTCAGGGTCTTGAAATCTATCAGGTTTCGCTCGATGCTAACCAGCACTTCTGGAAGACTCAGACTGCTGCCCTCCCTTGGGTATCGGTAAACGATGTTGACGGAGCTGCAGCTCAGAGATACAATGTATTCCAGCTCCCAACCTTCTTCCTTCTCAAGAAGGACGGTACAGCTCATCGCCGTGATGTTCAGATTAAGGATATTGATGCCGAGATAAAGGCAATTCTCTAATCAAACTTATACAACCAATAAAACTTGAAAGGAAGGCCCCCGGGCTTTCCTTTTTTTATTGAATGTATTAAGTGATTTTTTAGACAGAATGACATAATGAACAAAAAATTCTGTTAATTCTGTAAATTCTTGTTGAAATAAAAACGAGATATATAAAATTTTTTGTGTATCTTTGTAGCGACTATAAACCTAAAAACAAGATATGAGAAATTTAGCTATTGGTGTAGATGTTGGCGGTAGCCATGTCTGCAGTGCAGTCATCGATATTGATGCTGGAGTAATTGTTGGTGAACCAATCACAACTGATGTCGCACACGACGAACCTGCTGATGTCCTCTTTGCCGCTTGGGCAGAGAACCTCACTCGTTGCCTTGCAGCAGCACCAGAACCTGTGACACGCATTGGTATGGACTTCCCTGGACCATTCGATTATGCTAACGGTATTTCGCAGATGGAACATAAGATGCCACATATCAAAGGCCTTTCTGTTGCCGATGAGTTGCGTAAGCGTATTCCAAACAGCGAGAACCTTGAGTTCCGTTTCGTCAACGATGCTAATTCGTTTGCTTTGGGCGAGGCTTATTTCGGTGGTGCAAAGGATGCCGACCGTGTAGTAGTGCTTGCCATTGGTACTGGTCTTGGTAGTGGATTCATTGCCGACCATCAGATTGTGGAGAATGGCGAGACTGTTCCTCCTGATGGTGAGGTGTGGAACCTTCCTTATGGCGATGACATTGCTGATGCTCAGTTCTCTACTCGTGGCATCACAGGCCGTTACGAGAAACTCACTGGCGTGAAGATGCCGGGAGTGAAGGAAATTGCTCAACGCTATGACACTGACCCTGCTGCTCGTCAGACATTGGAGGCATTCGGTTGGGAGTTGGCTGATTTCACAGCACCACTCATCAAGCAGTTCCAGTGCAAGGATATCCTCATTGGTGGAAACATTGCCCGTTGTCTTAACCTCTTTGGCCCAAAGATGGAAGAAGGCTACAAGGCAGCAGGTCTTGATGTGACCATCCGCCCATGTGCATTGTTGAGCGATGCTGCCATGATGGGTGCTGCCGCACTCTACAAATAATCCGCTGTAATTCCCACCTTATTATATATAAAAAGCAGAAAACCTACCAAAAACCTACCAAAAACCTACCATTATGGTAGATATATATGGTAGGTTTTTGTTTTTATATCTCCGTTATTGGTATTACCTCTATCTTCATATCTTTCTTCTCAATAGTTCTCTTTTCGTTGAATGTAACAATACATAAGTTCTGGCAGTGTAATTCCTCAGCACATTCTATTATACTGTCAACTTCTCGCTTTTCTGTTTTTGTGTTGCTTATATCATAACATACTTGTATGAGACGTTCAACTTTACTTCCTGTTCGTAGAACGAAGTCAACCTCCTTATCGTTGCGAGAACGGTAATAGAACAATGAGCGTTCAGGATCGTAGCCTCTTCTAATCAATTCTACGAAAACTTGATTCTCAAGCAGACGGCCTAAATTTTCACTAAGATTAAAGGCACTTGATGCAACAAATCCATTGTCTACCACATACACCTTCTGTGCCGCTTTCTTCATCAACTTCAGTTTGTTGTTGTAACGAGGAAGGTAGTAGAATAGGAAAGGTTCGTGCAGATAGTTCATGAACTTCTTGGTGGTACTTACGCTTGATAAAGCCAAGGCATCAGCAACATCGTTGTAGCTAAGGGGGTTGCAGAAGTTGGAAAGTAGATAGTTTGCTACATTATGAAGATCAGTTACATTTCTGACTTTGTGTCTTCTCACTATGTCTTTATATAGGATTGAGTCAAAGAGGGTGTGGAGATAGTTTTGCGTTATACTGCGTTGAACTACAGACTCAGGATAACCTCCGTTGAATAGGTAGTCGTCTTCTATGCCACGAACTATATCTTTATTTGACTCATTGATATTTTTGATATCAAACTTATTCCATGTAAATGTTTCTTCAAGGCTAAAAGGCAGCATGTTGATTTCCAGATAACGTCCTGTAAGCATTGTTGCCATTTCACCCGAGAGCATGTTTGCATTACTACCGGTTATAACCATATTGATACCCCTGCGATAGAGTTTGCTCACCCATATATCCCAGTTAGGCACATTCTGAACTTCATCCAGCAGAAGATATTCGTAGTTGGGATATACATCGTCCAATAAAGGCATCACTCTATCCTCGTCCCACATGTCAAGCAACCGGTTATCATCGAAATTCAAATAAGCAAAGTTCTTGTCCTTCAGCATTAATAAAGCCTGAGTAGACTTACCCACTCGACGAGGTCCAGTTATCAACTTTACATTGTGATTTGACAATAATGACTCAAAATCATAATTTGTACTACGCTCCAAATAAGGTTGCGCTAAGAGCCGATCTCGTTCTGCACGTTGATTTATAATGGTAGTTCTCATAATAGATATCGTAATTACGAGTGCAAATATAGTGCTTTTTATTCAAAAATGCAAGTGTATTGAACAAAAAACCTACTTTTTTATTCACTACAGCGTGAATATTGAACAAAAAATCGATTTTTTGAATATAGAATCGTAATAGCGAAACTACATTTTTATGATGGTTATCTGCCATAATCTTTATATATAAAAAGGCGAAAACCTATCAAAAACCTACCAAAAACCTACCATTATGGTAGATATATGTGGTAGGTTTTTTGTTTTTGGCGCGATTTTGAGGGAGATTCACGGGTAATCTTCGTCAACCGAAATCTGCATTGGGGATAGACGAAAACGAGCCAGGCTTATGCTTGGCTCGGGTTTTTATTTTGAAGGGGGGGGTATAATGTAACTATTCTATTTGAGATTATATTCGGAAAAGATTGTCTTTTTTAATTGTAAATCATAACAAAATTCGTCACCAATATATAATTTCTCTCTATAAATAATATACGGGTAAGGTATACCATATTCTATTCGATAAACATTATTCTTTTGGGTATCAATTAATTTATAATATCTAATCCAAGGTCCAAATGGAACGGCTTCCACCTTAAACCTTCTCCTATCATCATCAGTTACCAACATCATATAATCTACTCTGTACAAAGAATCGCAGTCCTTTTCATTCAGACATTCCTGTATTTTTGTAGGCAATTCATCAAAGGTCAGTTCTTTATGCGACATAAAACTAAGTCTGTAATCACAACCAAAACCAATGCTGCATTTGACAATAAGCAGAAGGCCGCAAAAAGCTAATACCCATTTTTTCATAGTTGATAGTCTTTTGTATATTCTACTGACAAAGATAATACTTATTTCCCAAACGGAGAAATATTCCCGGATTATTCCCACCTTATTATATATTAAAAGGCGAAAACCTATCAAAAACCTATCAAAATGATATATCTGATAGGTTATATATGATAGGTTTTTGTTTCTGCGGCCAAAATGCCTCTCTCCTTATTTGCTTATCCTCATGCCGATGTTTTATATTTCTCAGTCTTTTAGACATCCGATAGGTACAACTAACACTCCGTCCTCTGGGCGCTTGTATGCATAGTCACCGACACCTGTGAGGACCATTAGGAATGCAGGTTTCTTCATCTTTGATGTGTCTAGTTTATTAGCCAATACTTGTAGGTTTTCTGCGCCTTCTCTTATCAAATTATCGCCTCCCAACTTAATCTCTATGAGTCCGTATGATCCATTCTCCAGATGGACAACGGCATCACATTCCAGATTGCTTTTATCACGATAATGATAAACAGTACCGCCTAACGCATCGGCATACACTCTTAAATCGCGGATACATAGTGTTTCGAATAACAATCCAAAAGTATTAAGGTCGTTGATTAGATCCTCAGGACCTAGTCCTAATGCAGCTGTTGCTATTGACGGATCAGTGAAATACCGTGTATCTGATGTACGAATTGCAGTCTTGGAACGAAGGTTGGGATTCCATGCCAACGAATCCTCTATCACAAATATCTTCTTCAGGGCTTTGATGTATGCGTATATTGTGTTCTCGCTAAGATCATCGCTTTCATTGGCTCTGATATCAGCAAGTATTGTTCCTGCACTTGCCTGAGTGCCCTGGTTCCTAGAATAAGATCGCATCAATCTCTTTGTAAGTTCGGGGTCACGCTCGATGTCATCCACTCTGGAAATATCATAACGATATACTGCCTCGTAGTATTCCTTTGCTTGTATCAAGGCTGCCTTCTTGCTCTTCTTTAATGTCGCTTTTGGCCATCCTCCTCTGCAAGTCAAAAAAGCAAGTTGTTCAATGTTGATACTGCTTACTCCATCTACAGAATCTGCTTTTCTGAACAAAGCACCAAGACTAACATCACCGGTGGAATCTCCCGACTCCCATAGGCTCATAGTGCGAAGCTTAAGCCAGGACATGCGTCCCGTTCCAGAATGAAATATCTCGTCCTGCTTAGGAGGAACAGCTGAGCCTGTAAGCAAAAACTGTCCATCATCAGATCTCTTATCCACCTCATTCCTAACTGCATCCCAGAATTGAGGTGCCAGTTGCCATTCATCAATAAGTCTTGGTGTCTCACCTTGCAATAGACGCTTGATGTTGGTTTGTGCCATAGCAAGATTTTGATTTTTCGTGTCAGGATCTGCCATATACAATATGCTTTTTGCTTGCTGGCTTGCAAGGGTTGTCTTTCCACAATACTTTGGCCCTTCTATCAGGACTGCGCCCATGGCTTCAAGTTTATCTGCCAATATTTGGTCAGCTATACGCTTCTTATACTCTTTCATTTGCATGCTTTTTATTTTGGCCGCTAAGTTAAGCATTTTTTCTTAAAATCATGCATTGTTTGCAAATAAATGTGGCATTTGGCACAATTTTAATGTGGCATTTGGCGCATTTTTGCTGTGGCATTTGGCAAACAAGCAAAACATCTATTGTGCTCTTGACCCCATTGGCAAGTTCTCCTCAGCCCTTGCCCCGATCGTACAGTTATTGTTTGTATTCGTGCGTGTTGGTTTTCCCACCTTATTATATATAAAAAGGCGAAAACCTACCAAAAACCTACCTAAAACCTACCATTATGGTAGATATATGTGGTAGGTTTTTTGTTTTTTGACGCGATTTTGAGGGAGATTCACGAGTAATCTTCATCAACCGAAATCACACAGCATCATCGTTTTTTCTCAATTGGAAGATGGAATCTTTTAAAAACATCTCCCTTGGTATAAATGGTTACTGTTAATTCTTTTATGGAGTCATATGGTCCGTCCTTAGCAATTTCCATATGACAAATGCAGTTTTTTTGTTTGTTCCAAAAAATAGAGTAGGGACTTTTTGCAAGTGAAATGAATTCGGCAACAGGTTCTTGGTTGTTTTTGCTGAAACACTTATACCACCAATAATCTACACCCAAACCAGTTGCACCAGCGGCTTTTCCCACAAGAATGACTATCTTTTCTTTTTTAATCTCCAATATATATGCTTCTACATCTATATTGAATTCGTAAAATTCGTTTATTTGATTCCTTAAAGAACTATAGTCGTTTAAAAGTTCCTCTTTTTCTGTTTTTCTATATGGCATCCCTGCGGAAACATCATTTATGTATTTATTGATGGTATCTTCAATACTTGATAAATGATATTCTCCCATATCGATAGATGATATAATATTCTCACCCTTTGTGGTCGCTGTAGTTCCGCAACTTGCAAAGAACAATGTAAGAATAATGAAGATTGCATTTAATCTATTGGCTGATGATTCCATAACTAAATATCATATTTGTTGCTCCAGAAATCAGTAACTTTGTTTTGATCCATATCTATTTTTACAGTGTAGCCATCCCAACTTATAATATTCTCTTTCCAACTTGTATAGCCTTGTGGAAAAGACAAATATCTGTCGCTAAGATAAATATATACATAATATGCGCCTTTTTCTTGTATTCCAAAATACTGCCTCACATAATCATCTGTATTAAAGGAAAAATCAGGATACATCTCTGCCAAATTTCCCTTTTGCTTGTCAAGGTAATCAAGAAGCAAACTCCATGATTTTAGCATAACATCCGTTGTCACGACAAATGCTCCCTCTCCATATCTGTCAATCTCATATTTTGATTTGACGATGATATTTAAAGAATCCAACGCAGCTCCTGTTTTGCATCGAAAAGTTTTTGGTTGAACTATACAGCCGTCCTCATTGTATGAGTATTTCTTTTTGTATAAGATTGTTTTGTTTTCAAATTTCAGTGCAAGGACACTATCTGAAAATTTCTCTATGCAATACTTTGTGATATTATCTTTGTATTTCAATACAAGAGAATCGTTTTCAATCATGCAATAGTTATAAAAATAGATAGTGTCATCAGCAACAGGGTCAATAAAAGCATATTCAGGACTTTGAAAATCCAATTTCAATCCTATAGGATTTGCGACATCTTTGCCCAAATCTGTACTCTCCCAATAGCCATAAATAGACATTGGGTCAATGTTCTTGTCTGCATTGCATGCAATCATCATGCAAAGGATAGGGATGAATGATAAAAGTTTCTTCACTTTGCTAATTTGCCTCTGTATTCTGAAGTCGGTTGCAAATATACTAAAAAAGTCCTATAAAACGAAAGAAATTGCCAAAACCTATCAAAAACCTATCAAAATGATATATCTGATAGGTTATATATGATAGGTTTTTTGTTTTTGGCGCGATTTTGAGGGAGATTCATGGGTAATCTTCATCACCGAAATCTGCATTGGGGATAGACGAACACGAGCCAGGCATATGCTTGGCTCGATTTGTTTTTATGGCAAATCAATAATTGCATCATCAGTAGTTCTTTTATATGGAACCCCATCTATTTTTAGAACATTACCCTTAATAAGGATGGTCTTGCTTTCCTGGTTTTTATATTTGCAAACCATTTCATGACTTGGCATGAAGATGCAAAACTCTTGTCTACAAGAATTAATATCAAACACAATAGTATTTATTGAATCTTTATTGGAAATAACAAGTTCTTTACCAGTCTTTATATTATGCACACATATTTCTGTCACATTTGTATCAATAATATTTTTGTCACATGAAGTCATACTAATTTCAACACATAACAAAATTATTGTTAATGTAATGGTTGTTAAAAAATTCTTCATTGTTTTCTCCTTTACGATATTTCGAAGGCAAAGATAACTCAATTTCTTGATAATGCGAAGGAAATCTCCAAAACCTATCACATATATCTATCATAATGATAGGTTTTTGATAGGTTTTTGATAGGTTTTTGGGAATCCAGGCCTTATTTGAAGTTCTGCTGGATGATGGCTTGGGTGAGTTCAAGACCACGAACCTTGTAACCGCCCGACTTGTTTACTCCTGCATAATCCATCATGATTATTCCTACGCTCTTTTGCTGTCTCAACAGGCGACTGGCAAACTTGTTGGTGTGGGCGGCATTGTCGCGATAGCCATCTGATGTGGCAAAACTCTCGTTTCCGAGCATTGCCTCTTGTGTGTAGGCAGAAGCATGGTTGATACGAAGTACATTGCCAACCTCTGGAGTAAGAATCATTCGTTCCATGCAAGAGAGTTTTGTCTGCATGTGGCGGCCTTTCGTCTCGTAGTAGTCCTGCACAAACAGACAACCTCTGCCTTCTGTGCTCCAGATGGTTGCCCCCACCTGATCTTTTATGCCCTCCTCCGAACTCCAGTTCTCAATGTATCCGCCAACAGGAGTGTCATCATAATGCTTACGAGCAAGGACAAGGATTTTGCCTCGCATATCCTTAACGGTGAGCGAAGGACGATAGTTGACGATATACGGTTTTATATCTGGGCTATTGAGGAACGCCTTCATTGTGGCAGCCCACTCGGGGTTGTTCTTGTCGCCATCAGTCTCGTGGCGGAACACCACAACGGCAAACTCGCTTGGGGCAAGAGTGACATTAGAGATGAGCAAGCGGATTGTCTCCTCGAAACTCGCCTTTGTCTGGAGTACACCATGGAAAATCTGAAGATGGTTCTTTCCGTCGCGTTTGATAATGGCCGGACGGAGGTCGAAGGCACGAATGCCCGAAGCCCATTGCTCGGCAATGCTGCACTCCTGAGTCTGACCGAACTGCTTGCCGTATTCAGCCCATTCGGTAGTAAAGCCATTGCCAGTACCAGCATCGTGAGTGCCAGGGATGGAAACCTGACAGAGTGGGGTGGCATCATCGAGTTGTGCCATCCAGTTGTCTGCCTTTGCAGTAGTAGATAACAGCAGGCAAATAATCCCGCAAAAGATAGTTTTCTTCATGTTGTTTTATTTCGTTTCGTAGATGCCGCAGTCGGAGTAGGCGCCGCCCCAGTTTTGCTGGTTCATGATGGCAATGACATTCTTACCCACATTGAGGTAACTCTTGTCAATCTCCTTGATGACCGGACTGCCCGGGTCGGTCCATCCGTCAGCAGAATCGATGAGATGACCATTTATATAAACCTTATAGTCATCATCGTGGTAAATCATCAGATGGTATGTGGAAGAGGCATTCACCTCGTCAAGAAGGAATGTGCGACGCATCCAGTAGCAGTTGTACTCGCCATCCCACTGAGTGCGGTAAGGAGCACCAAAACTCTTTGAGGCAAGAGGCATCTTCATTGTAGCCCAACTGCTGTCATCAAAGTTGGTGTTCATCCAATCAGTGGCAGGAGCAGACAGAGCATCAACAGCACTTGTAGAGGCACTACTTGCATCCTTCCTTACATAACGAGCCTCCCAAGCAAGATCAGCACCCATAGGCAGAACGAAAGTCTTTTCGCCCTTTACGATATCTCCTTTGCTGTTATGCTCTTTTTTCATAAGGGCATAGTTGTTGCGAATGATAAGGTCAACCAAATCCTGACCATAATAGGTGTTGTCACACGCAAAGTCCATCATGATAAATCCCATAGGCCCACATTTGCCTTGCATGTAATCAATCATTGCCTTGTTGCAAGTCTTTGCGCACTCCTGAACGCCCGCAGAAGTGGATATTATTCCGATTTTCTTTGAATAACCAGAAGTATGGTTGAAGTACAAACAGTATTTTTTCTCACCGATAGAACGATTGAGTAGACTCTTTATTGAATCAACCTTATTATCAAGTTCTCCACTACCTGCCACATCATACATATCCTGAGTGGTAATACTCATCTTTGCGTCAGAAGTGCCAACTATTGTCCTATCGTAAACAGAGTTGTCACCACCACCTTGCAGATAAGCGCCAATAGGACCATTGCTGTATTCATTGCGACTCATAACAAGAATTTTTCCTCGCATTTCTTTTACTGTGAGAGTAGGGCTATAGTCAATGATGTAATCACGCTTTGCGTTGAGGCAGTTGTACATCTGCTCCGGCCAAGCGTTCTTCTGTGCTGTGGTTGCATTGTCATCCTCGTGACGCATAATGACGAAAAGGAACTCGTTAGGGTGATTATCAAGAAAAGAGCAAAGGTCGCTCATAGCATCGTTGAACTTGACCGAAGTCTTTGTCATTCCGTGATAGATATACATTGTACTACCATCCCAACGAGGACGAAGGTCGAACATACGCACACCTTTGCTCAATTGCTCGCTAAGAGTATATGTTTGGCAATGAGCAGAACCACTCTGACCACTCGTGCAAGCATTATGACTTCCAGGAATAGAAAGGCGCGAAAGGAACATATTGTCATCAAGTCGTGACATCCAGCCAGTGTAGTCGATTTCGCTACTCTCCGTTTCTTTGTTATTGAGGATATTCACCAAAGCAGAGATGTCAGCAGCATTGACAACGCCATCATTATTGACATCTGCAGCCGTTTCGTAAATATGCGTATGATTGAAAATCATATCAATCAGGGCTGTGATATCGGTTCTGTTGACATAGGAGTCACCGTTTACATCGCCCACACGATGAGCATTTGCTGTTGTGGCGAACAGCAAAAGACTGAGAAGTATGAGTGATAGATGTTTCATGTTTTTTGGTTTTGTGGGAGTTGCCCGACTTAGAAACTGTCAAGCCATGCCTTCAGGTTCATCAGCATTTCAATGTGATAGGCAAAATTGGCCCCAATGCCCCAACCATGTCCACCGTCAGGATAAACCATAAGCGAAGCAGGCACATCGTGCTTGTAGAGTTCGAAGTAGTAGTTCACGCCATTTGCCGGTACCACCACATCATCATCGTCAGAAAGGCAGATGAATGCGCGAGGAGTGGTGCGCGACACCTGAATGTCGTTGCTGTAGTTAGTCTCGTCCTTCTTCTTTGCCTTCTGTCCGAGCAGGTTGTCGTGACTGCCCTTGTGGGTGAACTCAGGGTCCATTGTTATGACAGGATAGAACAGAATCTGGAAGTCGGGCTTTGCGTCAGGTTTTGCGTGAGTGGCGATAGTAGAAGCCAGATGTCCACCCGCCGAAGAACCCATGATACCCACATCGTTAGGGTTGATGTGCCAGTTTTCGGCATTTGCGCGCACCAGTCGCATAGCCTGTTCAGCATCAGAGATAGGAATATCCTTATTGCCGTGAGGCATACGGTATTTCAGGACGATGACTGCTATTCCCTGGCGGTTGAAGAACGAAGCCCAGTCCTTACCCTCATGACCAATGGCCAGTCCGCTATAGCCACCACCCGGACAAATCACAACGGCACGACCAGAAGCCTTTGTGGCCTGAGGCAGATAGACGAAAACCTTTGCTGTGTCGCTCGAATCCTTGGTCTTTACGGCAGGCTTGCCCTTCCAGAGGTTCAGTTCGAATTGCTGCTGTGCATTGATGGTAAGTGTGGCCATAATCATGGCAAAGAGGAATAGTAATCTTTTCATTTTTATGTCAGTTGTTTCTTTGTTTACAAATTGAAGTTGTGCAAAGCACACTACAAAGATACAAATTTTCGCCGAAAAGCAAAAGATAACGCCCAAAGTTTTGCATTTATTGGGAATAATGACTATATTTGCACATTGAGGAATGCAGTATTCCTTTTACTATATAACCAACAATTCAATAAAATGAAGTCACTCCGTGAATTATATCGCATAGGCAAAGGTCCTTCAAGTTCGCACACTATGGGTCCTCGCAAGGCAGCAGAGATGTTTCTTGAGAAGAATCCCGATGCAGCCAGTTTCATTGTAACCCTCTACGGTTCGCTTGCCGCAACAGGCAAAGGTCACTTGACCGACCGTGCCATCCTTGATGTCCTTGAGCCAGTGGCACCAGTCACTATCGATTGGCAGGCACAGACCGTATTGCCATTCCATCCAAACGGCATGAACTATAAGGCCCTGGATAAAGACGGCAATGTGGTGGACGACTGGACTGTGTTCAGCGTAGGTGGTGGAGCCCTTGCCGAAGAAGGGAAGAAAGGTGCCGACAGTCCTGATGTCTATAATATGGACAAGATTCTCGACATCATTCGTTACTGTCGCAAGAACGGTCGCACACTATGGGAATATGTAGAGGAATGTGAAGGTCCGGAGATTTGGGATTACCTCAGAGAGGTGTGGGCAGTGATGCGCGATGCCGTTGAACGAGGCATAATGGCCGAAGGAGTACTCCCTGGTCCGCTTCATCTTCAGCGCAAAGCCGCCAACTATCATATCAAGGCCTCAGGCTACACAGCATCCCTGCATAGTAGGGGACTGGTGTTCTCGTATGCCCTTGCTGTTAGTGAGGAGAATGCAGGCGGAGGAACCATTGTCACAGCACCAACATGTGGTTCGTGTGGTGTTCTTCCTGGTGTGTTGTATCACTTGTGGAAAAGTCGTAACTTCCCAGAGACACGAATGCTCCACGCCCTTGCCACAGCCGGATTGATAGGAAACATTGCCAAGCATTCAGCATCTATCTCTGGTGCAGAGGCTGGTTGTCAGGCAGAGGTTGGAGTGGCTTGCGCTATGGCTTCAGCCGCTTCGTGTCAGTTGTTTGGCGGAAGTCCGAAGCAGATTGAATATGCCGCAGAGATGGGACTTGAGCATCACCTCGGTTTGACCTGCGACCCAGTTTGCGGACTCGTTCAGGTTCCTTGCATTGAGCGTAACGCCTATGCCGCAGCCCGCGCAATGGATTGTAATATCTATTCATCGTTCACCGATGGAAATCACCTTGTAAGTTATGACCATATCCTTGAAGTGATGATGCAGACAGGAAAGGACCTTCCTTCAATCTATCGCGAGACGAGCGAAGGCGGTATGGCAAAGAACTATCAGCAGATGGAGTAATGCCCCTCACCGTCTCCCCCGAGGGGGAGAGAAAAGAAAACCCCTTCTGGCGAAATGACCGGAAGGGGATTTTTTATGTGTTGTTGGGGAGCGGAGCGACGCCCCAAATATTACTTATTCAGCGAGAGGCGGAGTTTGAAGTGATGAGGTTCCTCAGATACACGATAGATAGGGAGAGTGTCAACATCAGCACCACACGAAGCATTACCCACACCACGACTTGCACCATCAAGATGAAGAAGGATGAACGGACGCTTTGTGAGTTCCCACTGATGGTCGGCATTCGTAAGGTCCTCATCTGTATAAGGCAGAGCCGAGAACGATACCTCACCCTCAGTCTCAATCTTCAGGGCAGTTCCCTTACCATCGTTAAGCACCAGTTCGCGCAAACCCTCATGACCACCTGTCTGCTGTGGTTTCACATATTGCCAAACCTGCTCATCTACAGTCGATTGATAACGGCCAATCATACAACCATCCTTACGGTCGTTGTAGTTTTCCCAAGGACCATAAGCATAATAATCGATGTTGGTGAGTTCGGCAGGAACCTTGAGCGAAATACCCGCACGACGAAGGTCGCCAGAATGAGGGATTATCTTTACATCCACGTCAACAGTTCCGTTTGCGTTGAACACGTATTCAATCTGCTCGTCAGCAATGCTTCCCTTACGAGTTGTACGAATCATCTTGCCATGAGTCTCGATTGTACCTTCAGCCTCAAGACCATTCTCAGTCTTGTTGAATCGGCGGTCGTTTTCATTCCAACGATAGTTGTCGAAGACGAATCCACCCTTCTCGGCAATAACCTCCTTACCACCAATGACAAGTGATGTCAGTTGGGCAGACTTTGCATCAAACACAGCCACAGTCTGCTTTGTCTTTACGGTCACAGTCTCAGGAGTCCTCTCCATCTTGAACTTGCTCGCCTTCTCTGCAGAAAGAGCAGGACGCTCGCTGATGGTGAATTGCTTCTGAGCCACCACATGACCAGCCTCGGAATGGCGGTTAGCGTTTTTCTGCTCAACGAAGAGGTTCAGCAGAGCCTCGCTATTGTCAGCATTGATAGAGAACATCTTGTCGCAACTCTCGCCAGGTGCTGTTGAAGGCAGTTCCAAAGAGGCATTTGTGACAACATCGCCATTGATGACAACCTCATAGCGCAGTTTGAATTCATCGAGGTTGGTGAATGCGTATTTGTTCTTGAGGGCAACAACGATATTGCCGTTGTTGTTCTCCTTCAATTCAAAACCAACAAACTGATGAGCCGCCTTCACCTCAGCCAGTTTTGGACTCTCCTCGCGAGTAGGGAGTAGAACACCATTACAACAGAAGTTGCCCTGATGAGGACCAGGATAGTCATAACCCGTAGTGATGACTTTCTTACCCTCCTTGAGGAGTTGTGGGTCGTAGATGCCCTGGTCAACCCAGTCCCAGATACAACCACCGATAGTGGCATTTGAAGCCTCCATGATGTCCCAGTATTCTTTCAGGTTACCAATGGCATTACCCATGGCGTGAGCATACTCACAGAGGAACATCGGTTTGTCGAGATTGCTTGTGTTCTCGTTCATCCACTTCATGCCCGGATACATCTTCGAATAGAAATCGCTGTAAGCCGAACCGCCATAAGGTTTGTCTATACGCGTACCTTCATAATGAATAGGGCGTGAGTCAAGCGCACGAGCAGTATCGTAGCAATCCTTGAAGTTCTTGCCCGCACCACATTCATTACCCATACTCCACATCACGACAGAAGCATGATTGCGGTCGCGAGTGACAAGACGGGTGATACGGTCGCAGAAGGCAGGAACCCAACTGTCCATCTCGGAAATCTTCTGGTTGGCATGATCCTCCACATCACCCTCATCGCAGCAATAGAGTCCGTAGTAGTCGAACATGGCATACATACGCGCCGCATTAGGATAATGCGATGTACGGATGGTGTTTATGTTGTTCTGTTTCATCAGCAGCACATCCTTGAGCATTGACTCAGTAGGAACGGCACGACCATAGAGAGGGTCGGAGTCATGGCGGTTGACACCCTTGAAGAACACACGCTTACCATTGATATACACGAGTGAGTTCTCAATCTTTATCTCGCGGAAACCGTATTTCGTTGAGAATGCCATCTCCTCCTTGCCCTCAGCATTCTTCTGAACGACACGAACGGTGTAGAGGTTTGGAGTCTCAGCCGACCAAGTCTTCACATTGCTCACAGCAAACGAGAGGTTTACAATTTCAGTAGCGTTCTTCGCAAACGAAACCGTTGCCTCCTTAGTTGCCACGAGTCGGTCGTCAGTGTCGTACAATCCAACGCAGACACGCTTTGTGGCAGTAGAAAGATCGCGGTTGTCGAGTTCGAGGCGCACATTCATCTCAGCCTTGGTGTAGTTGTCCGAGAGGGTAGAGGTGATGTAATGATCGCGAACAGAAACCATTGGCACATTATAGAGATAGACATCGCGGAAGATACCACTCATGCGGAACATATCCTGACACTCGAGGTAAGAACCGTCACTCCAGCGGAACACCTGAACGGCAAGAGTGTTGTCGCCCTTCTCAAGATACTTTGTGAGGTCGAATTCCGCCACATTGTTTGCACCCTGAGTGTAGCCCACATACTTACCGTTGAGCCACACGAAAGCAGCACTGTAGATACCACCGAAATGGATGAATGTGCGCTGACCGTCCCAGTTCTCAGGAACAGAGAAATGAGTCAGATACGAACCAACAGGATTGATGCTGTATTCCTTTCCGTCATCGTTGTAGCCAGGACGGAAATTGATGAATGGAGGAGTGTTGTCGTGAGGATACTCCACATTGCAGTAGATAGGAACATCATAGCCCTGCATCTCCCAGTTTGAAGGAACAGGAATCTCATCCCACTTACTTGCGTCAAAGCCTTTCTCGAAGAATGTGGTCGGTTTGTTGAGAGGAGTACTTACGAGATTGAACTTCCAACGGCCGTTGAGCGACTGGAAACGATTGTTCACAGGTACAGTCCAAGGAGTAGCATAATAAGCTTTGTCGGCAAGCATCGCCTTTTCGCTTGAATAAGGCATATAAGTGGCAATGCCCTTTTCCTTGTTCTGACCGAACATTGTCTCGTCCTCCCACATCTCGTACTTGCCCGTGATGCCGTATTTCTGCGCCACCGTTTCTTCTGTTTTAACAGAAGACGCCTTGATGGCAAACTGCACCGCCTTACCCAGGGCGTTAATCTGCTCACGAGCAACAAGGGCGAGTTTACCGTTCTTCACAGCAAGGACAAGATTTGGCTGATTGGCAGGCGAAAGGATGTTTGCCTTTCCGCTGACAGCGATTTTCCACAACTGAGCCTCGTCAGAACCGTTCTTCTCGGCAACAGCAACATTCGCGCCGTCAGCACGAAGTCCGGTCTTTCCGTCAATGTCGAAGATACGCCACGAACCAGAGAGGTCGTCGAGGTAGCAATGGATTGGCGCATCCTCCGCTTTCTGGTCGTATAAACCCGCACCAGAAGCAGTGATTCCTAAGGCACGGTTGTTTTGTAGTGAAATGATGTTGTAATACCCACTCTCCGTTGCTGTCTGCGCATAGGAAAGAAGGCATGAAATCAATGAAATGAAGAATAGAATAGGTCGTTTCATATTGTATTATTTGTTAGTTGCTATTCAGCTTTAGGTTTTTTGTCATCAGGCAGAGCGATATATTCAGAAGGACTCACGCCAACGAATTTCTTGAATACCTTCGAGAAATAGTTAGGGTCGGAGAATCCGCTGTTGTAAGCCGACTCAGCCACATTATAGCCCTGACGTAGCAATTCGCAAGCCTTGTCGAGTCGTTTCTTGCGAATGAAGTCGCCCATTGACATATCCATCAGCGAGCGCATCTTTGTGTGGAGCAGCGAACGACTGATGCTGAGGCTGTCGGTGATGGTACTTATTGACAGATTGCTGTTGCCGATGTTTGCGTCAACAATGTCGTTGATGTCCTTGATGAACTTCTGGTCGAGAACTGTAAGCGTAGAGGTGCTGACCTCAATCTCCGCAGAGTTGGCAATCTCCACCTGTCTCTTCTTCTGGAGAGAGATGATGTTCTTAATCTGGAGTTCGAGGATTTCAGGTTCAAAAGGCTTTGAGACATACGACTCAGCACCGCTCTTGTAACCCTCCACCACATCATCAGCCTCGCTCTTGGCAGTAAGCAGGATTACAGGGATATGACTCGTCTCCATATCACCCTTCAGAGTACGGCATAGTTCTATACCATCCATCTCAGGCATCATCACATCAGATACCACCAACTGGATGTTCTCTTTGTGGGCAATCTCGAGAGCCTCACGACCGTTGCGCGCAATAAGAACATTGTACTCGCGCGAGAAATATGTAGAGAGGAATGTGAGCAAGTCCTCGTTGTCATCAACAATGAGAATTGTCATCTGTCCTTCTTCATGTTCCTTTGAATCCATTTCCTCGTCAGAGCCCAAAGAGAGGTCGTTCATCGACTGCGAGAACTTGTATTCGGCAATAGGTACAAGAACCTTGTCCTCGGTGATGTAACTTGTTGGAGCAAAGGCATCATCCGAAACATTCAGCATTACAGTGAAAGAACTGCCCTTGCCCAGTTCTGTGTCGAGAGTCACTTCGCCCTTGTGCACATCAATGAGTCGCTTCACCAATGGAAGGCCGATTCCCCAACCGCTGTTGTTCATGTTGAAGCCACGCTTTGTCTGATAGTAGCGTCCCCAGATATTGTCTTTCTCCTCAGGAGCAATACCGATACCCGTATCAGTGACGCTGAACTTCAGATAAGTATCCTTGTTCATGCTCACGATGGCCGCCTTCACCTTCACGCTTCCACCTTCAGGAGTGAACTTGATGGCGTTAGAGAGAAGGTTGTTCAGAATCTTCTCCACATACGAAGGCGAGAACCACGCCTCCTCACCATTATTTTCGCAATCGACACTCAACAGCAGTTTCTTGTCCTTTGCCAGTTCGTGGAAAGAAAGCACATTCAATCGGATAAACTCCAACGGATTGCCTTTCTGCACATAGAATGGGAACTTCGCCGTCTCAACTTTGTTGAATGTGACGAGTTCGTTGATGAGGCCCTCAATCTTCTTTGAGTTCTTAATGGCAATGTCGAGATTCTTGCGCGACTCACTGCTCAGTTCCTCTTTGTTAATCACTTTCAGCGGAGCCATGATGAGCGACAATGGAGTCTTCAATTCGTGAGAGACAGAAGTGAAGAAATCGAACTTAGCCTGGTCGAGTTGCTTCAACTGCTCCTTCTCCACATTGGCAATGCGTACAGCCTCGTGAGCCTTGATACGAGTATTAAGAATCTTGTAGACAATGTAGGCAAGGATACCAAAAAGCAACAGATAAAGCAGATAAGCCCAGAATGAGCGATAGAACGGAGGACTGACAATAATCTTCACGCTCTTCACCGGACTCTCGTCCCACTCGGCATTGCTGTTCTTTGCGCGGATATGCACAGTGTAGGAACCAGGAGCGAGGTTATAACCGATGAACTTCCTCTCACCGCCAGTCGCACGCCAAGTCTTGTCAAATCCATCTATCTTTATCTGATACTCTATTGAAGCATTTGCCTCAGGTTCTATTGCGCAGAACTCGAAACTGAATGATTTCGCCTGATCATAAGAGAGGCGGATCTCCTTCACAGTATCAATATTACCCTTCAGAGGCGAACCCTCGGTAGCACCGTTATACACTACATTGTTTATAGTGAGGTTCTTCAGGTGGACAGTGATCTTTACCTTCTGACCATGCAGTTTCGTTGGCGAGAAAGTGACAAGTCCATTAACTGTACCGAAGAGCATATCACCATTGCTCGCAAGGAGCGAGGAAGCAAAGTTAAACTGATTTGTAGGCAATCCGTCCTCAACAGAGAACTTTACCATACTCTTGTCCTTTGGAGAGTAGCGGTAGAGTCCCATACTTGAAGAAATCCACATATAGCCTTCTTTATCGCCGTTTATCGAACAAATACAGCTCTTCTCTGGGAAGATGGCATTCTTGAATGTCAGCAGATTCTTTCTCTCTGCATCGAAATACTGAATACCGTTGTTGTTGGTACCCACCCAGATGGTGCCGTCCTTGTCTTCGTACAGACAAGTGATGAAGTTGTCGTGCAAAGGCGAATTCTCGTCCTTATGTGTCCACTCCGATATTTTGCCCGTCTTGCTGTTTACGAAATACAAACCATCGCCGTTTGTTCCCGCCCAGATATTGTCCTGATGGTCGATTCGTAATGTGTAGACGAAATAGTCGCCCAGAATCCTATGTTTTATTTTCTTGAACACATCATGCTGTTCGTCATAGTAGCAAAGACCCTGTGTTGTTGCTGCCCAGAGGCGACCGTTCTTCTGCCTTGCCATTCCAAAGACAGAGGCAATGTTTGGAATACCTTTGCCTTCGTAGCGCTCTACACTGCCCGAACTGAGGTTATACTTGAACAAACCATTTCGGAATGTACCAATCCACATGTCCTTGTTATCTTTGTCATAGAGCAGTGTGTGGACATTGGTGCCAAGGTTTGGTATCTTCGTGAAAGCAGTGAAGGTGGACGATGCCGCATCAAAGATACTCACACCTCCGTCCTCAGTGGCAATCCAATAAGTGCCAGGTGCTGTCTCGGCAATACTACGAGCCACCTTTCCGCGAATCTGTCCAGGGTTATATCCCGGCTTGAAACTCTTGAATGGTTTTGTACTTTGCTGAAGGATGTCCACACCGCCAAAGTAAGAACCAATCCATATTGTGCCGTTCTTGTCGCAGAAGATGGAATATAGGGCGTTGTCGCTCAGGTGACTGTCGTCATTGAACGATGAACGAATGATGTCAATCTTGTCGTCGGGACTGATTACAGTGGCACCTTTCTCTGTTGCGAGCCAGATGTTATGCTGCTTGTCTTCGGTGATGAATCGCACAATGCCGTTCGAGATGATGTTCTCATCGAAAACCTTACAGGCTCCTTTGGAACTGATTCTCATGACTCCTTTTCCGTTTCTTCCCACCCAGAGGTTGTCTCTGCTGTCAAACGCCATTGGGGCAATAGTCTCTGTTCCTGTGAGGAAGTCTTCGATAATATTGTGCGGTATGTTTTGGATACTTGTGAGCGAAGGGTCGTAGCGATAGATAGTACTATTGGTTGCTACAAACAGACTGTCCTTATTGTCGATTGCCATGGAGATGATATAACCTTTGTCCATGGAAGGATATGGCTCAAACTTGTCTTCCTTCGCATCATATGCATACAGAGAGTTTCCTCCGCACAGAATCTTTCCTTTGCTTGTCTGCACCATTGCTGTGATGCCACACCCGAAATAATAACGCTTGAAATCATCTGTTTCGGGTTGGTAGCGACAGACATCTTTCTCGGCAAGAATCCAAAGGTTTCCGTCTTTGTCGAGAAACAGATGGCGCACAAAGTTATGGATAAGCGAATTAGGATTGTTGTTGTCGTAGTAGTAGTTCTTTATCGAATATCCATCGTAGCAAGCCAATCCGTTGCGCGTACCCATCCAGATGTTTCCGTTGCGGTCCTGGCATATTGCCTCCACCTGTTGATGTGGCAGTCCCTGCTGACTGGTCAGATGACGGAAGATATAGTCTTTTGCCTCCAGTTGGAAACAGAAGTTGACGAAGAGCGATATGAGGAGAATTCTAAGAAGTCTTGCCATTTGGTTCGTTATTGATGAAAGTGGTTGTTTTGTCAGTTGAAGACAATGAATAATCAATATATCTGCAAAGATAGCAAAAGATTTATATTTATCAATGCTCTTGTGCCCGTTTTTTTTATTTTGCCGTTCTTTTTGGTCATTTTTCTATACCTTTTTCTATATATGTGTGTGCATACATATGCTCGCGTTATGAAGATAGTGTTTTAGGTTAATTGTGCAAGTATTTTTTAGAGATTTATGATAAAAAGTTGAAATCCTTAAAAAATATAAAAAATGCTATATATAATAAGGTGTAAGACGGAAAAATGTGTACTTTTGCGTCCCGAAACACCGCAAATATAAGAAACATGCAAGATAATTTAGTAATTGTTGAGAGCCCTGCAAAGGCTAAAACAATAGAGAAATTTCTCGGAAAAGATTATAAGGTTATGTCCAGCTACGGACATATCCGCGACCTTAAAAAGAAGGAAATCAGTATTGATGCAAAGACACTCCAGCCATGCTACGAAATTCCTGACGACAAGAAGCGATTGGTGGCTGATTTGAAGTCAAAGGCAAAGGCTGCAAAGAAGATTTGGCTCGCATCCGATGAGGACCGCGAGGGAGAGGCTATTTCATGGCACTTGTGCGAAGTTCTCGGACTTGACGAGGAGAAGACAAGTCGTATCGTATTCCATGAGATTACACAATCTGCAATTCTTGATGCTATCCAGCACCCTCGTCATATTGACATGAACCTTGTGAATGCACAGCAGGCTCGTCGTGTGCTCGACCGTATTGTTGGTTTCAAACTCTCACCAGTTCTCTGGCGTAAGGTGAAGCCATCTCTTTCGGCTGGTCGTGTACAGAGTGTTGCTGTTCGTCTCATCGTTGAGCGTGAACGCGAGATTCAGGGTTTCACTTCTGAGTCTTACTATCGTGTGAACGCCATCTTCCTCAAGACACAGAAGGATGGCAGCGTTCAGGAGTTGAAGGCGGAACTTGATCGCCGTTTCTCTACCCACGAGGAGGCAATAGCCTTCCTTGAGAAGTGTAAGAATGCGGAATTTACCGTTTCTTCTATTTCAAAGAAACCACTGAAGCGTACTCCAGCACCTCCTTTCACAACTTCTACTCTCCAGCAGGAAGCTGCCCGCAAACTCGGTTTTACCGTAAGCCAGACAATGATGGTGGCTCAGCGTCTCTACGAGAGTGGACGCATCACATATATGCGAACCGATAGCGTGAACCTCTCAAAACTCTGTCTCGGTGCAAGTAAGGAGGAGGTAATCCGTCTCTATGGCGAGAACTACAGCAAGACTCGCAACTACCACACTTCTGCTCGCGGTGCACAGGAGGCTCATGAGGCTATCCGCCCTACATACATGAACCAGTCGGAGATTCAGGGTTCTTCACAGGAACGCCGTCTCTACGAACTCATCTGGAAGCGTACTCTTGCTTCGCAGATGGCTGATGCAGTAATAGAGAAGACTACAGTCACAATCAATGTTGACGGACAGGAAGAGACATTCATCGCAAATGGTGAGGTAATCAACTTTGACGGTTTCATCAAGGTTTATCGCGAATCGTTCGACGAAGACAGCGAGTCTGAGGAAATGGGCAACATCCTTCCTCCAATGAAGAAGGGCGACCATCTCCAGTCGAAGGAGATTGTTTCTACAGAGCGTTTCTCACAGAGTCCTATTCGCTATACTGAGGCAAGTCTCGTTAAGAAGATGGAAGAACTCGGCATCGGCCGTCCATCAACCTATGCCCCTACAATCAGCACCATTCAGCAGCGCGAATATGTGCAGAAGGGTGACAAGAAGGGCGAGGATCGTTTGTTTGCTGTTGATACTCTCAAGGGCACAAAGATTTCTTCTAAGCAGAAGAAGGAAGTGTTCGGCAACGAGAAGGGTAAACTCATTCCAACCGACACAGGTACAGTCGTAAACGACTTCCTCATGGATAACTTCCCTGACATCATGGATTACAACTTCACTGCCAATGTGGAGGAGCGATTCGATAAGATTGCTGAGGGTAAGCAGGAGTGGTCGAAGATGATGAAGGACTTCGACAAGAAGTTCGAGCCTGTTGTTGACAAGGTTCTCAATGCTCGTCAGGAGCATAAGGCTGGTGAGCGCGAGATTGGTATCGACCCAAAGAGTGGCAAACCTGTATTCGTGAAGATTGGCCGTTTCGGTCCTGTCGTTCAGATTGGTTCGGCTGAGGATGCAGAGAAACCTCGTTTCGCTCAGTTGCCAAAGGATAAGCTCATGGACGAACTTACACTCGAGGAGGCTCTCGAATTGTTCCGCCTCCCTCGTACTCTTGGTTCGTTGGATGGTGAGGAGATTACTATCGGTACTGGCCGTTTCGGTGCTTATGTTCTCTACAACAAACAGTATATCTCGCTTCCAAAGGACGAGGATCCAATGGCTATCACTCTTGAGACTGCCGTTGCTCTCATCAACGAGCGCAAGAATCAGGAACAGCAGCGTCACATCAAGTCGTTCGACGAGGATGCAAAGATGGAGGTGCTTAATGGCCGCTATGGCCCATACATCGCTTACGATGGTACAAACTATCGTCTGCCACGCAATCTCCACGCTCGTGCTGCCGAACTGACATACGAGGAGTGCAAGAAGGTTGTTGATGAGACTCCAGTGAAGGCTGCACCAAAAGCAAGACGCGCACATAAATGATACGCATCATTCTCATAGGATATATGGGTGCCGGCAAGACTACTGTCGGCAAAGACCTGGCGAAGGCGTTGGGGGTAACCTTTTACGACCTCGACTGGTATATAGAAACCCGTATGCGTAAGACTGTAAAGCAGATTTTCGACGAGCGTGGCGAAGAGGGATTCCGCCAGATAGAGCATAATATGCTTCATGAGGTTGCTGAATTCGAGGATGTCGTCATCAGTTGTGGTGGTGGCACTCCTTGCTTCTTCGACAATATGGACTACCTCAACCAGCAAGGCGAGACAATATATCTGCAGGCCACTCCAGAGGTGCTTCATCAGCATTTGAAGATGGGCAAGGGTGTTCGTCCATTGCTTCTCAACAAGACTCCCGAGGAGGTTGATGCCTACATTAAGGAGCAGTTGGAGTATCGCGAGCAGTTCTATCTCAAGGCTAAGCACATTCTTGATGTGAACCTCATGGACAACTACGACAAGATTGCTGCACATATCGAGAAAGTGCGTCAGATGCTGAATATATAAAAAGATAACCCCGCCTAAAGGCGAATAAATAAATCACCCGAATATGAAGAAATGGACCATTGAAGATTCAAAGGAACTCTACAACATCAAAGGTTGGGGAGTAAACTACTTTGGTGTTAACGACAAAGGACATGTATATGTCTCTCCTCGTAAGGATAATGTTCAGGTTGACTTGAAGGAAGTCGTTGACGAACTCGAGACTCGTCATATTGCAGCACCAATGCTGTTGCGCTTCCCTGACATCCTCGACACTCGTATCCAGACCACTTCTGCTTGTTTCGAGAAAGCGACAAAGGAATATCAGTATAAGGCCGACCATTACATCGTATTCCCTATCAAGGTGAATCAGATGCGCCCTGTTGTTGAGGAGATTATCTCGCATGGTGCAAAGTATAATATTGGTCTTGAGGCTGGTTCAAAACCAGAACTCCATGCAGTGCTTGCCACTCACATGGATTCTGATTCTATTGTCATCTGTAATGGCCATAAGGATCAGAACTACATTGAGATGGCTCTCCTTGCCCAGAAGATGGGTAAGCGTGTGTTCCTCGTTGTTGAGAAACTCCCTGAGATGCGTATCATTGCTGAGACTGCCGAAAAACTCAAGGTTCGTCCAAACCTTGGTATTCGTATCAAACTGGCTTCTTCGGGTGCTGGAAAGTGGCAGGAGAGTGGTGGTGACGCTTCGAAGTTTGGTCTTAACTCTTCTGAGTTGCTTCTCGCCCTTGAGATGCTCGACCAGATGGGAATGCGCGACTGTCTGAAACTCATCCATTTCCACATCGGTTCGCAGATTACAAAGATTCGCCGAATCTCTACTGCCCTCCGTGAGGCTGCTCAGTATTATGTGCAACTCCATAACATGGGCTTCAAGATTGAGTTTGTTGACTGTGGTGGTGGACTTGGTGTTGACTACGATGGTACTCGTTCAAGCAATTCGGAGTCTTCTGTCAACTACTCTATTCAGGAGTATGTCAACGACTGTGTCTATACCTTCGTTGATGCAGCAAACAAGAATAATATCCCTCATCCAAATCTTATCTCTGAGGGTGGTCGCTCGCTGACTGCTCATCACTCGGTTCTTATCCTCGATGTTCTTGAGAGTGTTTCTGCTCCAAAGATGCCAGAGGACTTCCAGCCTGGCGAAGAGGATCATCAGTTGGTTCACGACCTCACCGAGATTTGGGATAAACTCTCTACCCGTTCAATGCTCGAGGACTGGCATGATGCTGAGGATATACGCGAGGAGGCTCTCGACCTCTTCCGTCATGGCATCATCGACCTTAAGACTCGTGCACAGATTGAATCGCTCTATTGGGCTATCAGTCATGAGGTGGCAGAGTTGGCTCACCATCAGAAGCATGTGCCTGATGAGTTGCGCAACCTTGACAAGCAGATGGCGGATAAGTATTTCTGCAACTTCTCTTTGTTCCAGAGTATGCCTGACTCATGGGGTATCGACCAGCTTTTCCCTATCATGCCTATCGCTCGACTCAAGGAGCAGCCAACTCGTTCGGCACAGTTGCAGGACATCACTTGCGACTCCGACGGAAAGGTGGGTGCTTATGTCAATGGCGGACAGCAGACAAATTATCTGCCTCTCCATACCATCAAGGAGGGTGAGCATTATTATATAGGTGTATTCCTCGTGGGTGCTTATCAGGAGATTCTCGGTAACATGCACAACCTCTTTGGCGATACGAATGCTGTGCATATCACCGTCAATGATGAAGGCTACAACATTGCAAAGACCATTGATGGCGAGACTGTTGCCGATGTACTTGAGTATGTTCAGTATGATCCAAAGAAATTGGTTCGTCGTCTGGAGATTTGGGTGGCAAAGGCCATCAAGGAAGGTAAGATTACTTCTGAGGAGGGTAAGGAGTTCATCAGCAACTACCGTGCTGGTCTCTACGGATATACATATCTTGAATAAATGGAGAAAATCACTATAATAAAAGTAGGAGGAGCTGTAGTCGAAGACGAACTGCAGCTCGCTCGTTTATTAATAGATTTCTCTTCTTTGCCTGGTCGTAAAGTGCTTGTTCATGGTGGTGGCCGTCGTGCCACAAAGGTGGCTGCCGAACTGGGTATTGAGAGTCAGATGGTGGGCGGTCGTCGCATCACCGATGCTTCTATGCTTGAGGTCGTCACAATGGTATATGGCGGTCTTGTGAACAAGAATCTTGTCGCTCGCCTCCAGAGTCATGGCATCAACGCTATGGGACTCACTGGTGCCGATATGGACATAATTCGTTCGCATAAGCGTCCACTGAAATCTGTCCGTATGGACGATGGCACTACACAGGAGGTCGACTTCGGCTTTGTGGGCGATGTGGACAAGGTGAATGGCGAGATGCTTGCGTCTCTCATCGAGAAAGGCATCACTCCTGTTATTGCTCCATTGACTCACGACGGTCAGGGCAACATCCTCAACACCAATGCCGATACAATGGCGTCTGAGACGGCAAAGGCATTAGCAACCTATTATGATGTCACACTTGTCTATTCGTTCGAGAAGAAGGGCGTATTGAGCAACCCCGACGATGACGACTCTGTCATACCTGTCATCACCCATGCTGATTTTGAGCGTTATGTTGCCGATGGAACAATTGCCGGAGGCATGATACCTAAGATTGAAAACGCCCTTGCCGCCGTCTCTTCTGGTGTCTCTCGCGTCATTATCACCCGCGCTGATAACCTCAAAGGGGGAACAATAATTAAATAGTCACAGTTTCGCGAGATTCATCTCGCGACCAAAGAAAAAATGGATTTCCGTCACGATATACTCCCACTGAAGGACAAACTCTATCGTCTGGCCCTTCGTATTACCCTCAACCCGCAAGAGGCTGAGGATATCGTGCAGGATACGCTTATCAAGGTTTGGAACAAGCGCGAATCATGGGATGAGATACAGTCCATTGAGGCATTCTCAATGACCATTTGTCGAAACATCTCCCTTGATCATCTCAAGTCGCGCGAGAATCAGAATGCTTCACTCGAAGGTCTTACCATCGAACGCCCCGATCATGCTTTGAGTCCTCTTGAACAGACTCAGCAGAATGATAACATCGAGCGAATAAAGAAGATTATGGATTCCTTGCCTGAAAAACAACGCACTTGTATGCAACTTCGCGATTTCGAAGGAAAGGCCTACAAGGATATAGCCGAAATTCTCTCCCTCTCAGAGGAGCAGGTGAAGATAAACATCTTCCGTGCCCGCAAGACAGTGAAGGAGGCATTCCTTAAGCAGGAACATTTCGGTGTTTAAAAGAAAAAAATAAATTTTCCCTGTAACTTATTTCTTTGTGGTTCGTCATTATTATAGAAACTCATTAAAACGATATGGATTACAAGTACATTAATCAACTGCTCGAACGCTATTGGGAGTGCCAGACCACTCTCGAGGAGGAGAATATCCTTCGTGCGTTTTTTAGCCAGGACGACATCCCGGCGAGCTTGTTGCAGTACCGTGATTTGTTCGTCTATGAGACAATGGAGCCACAGACAGATGTACTTGGTGAGGATTTTGATGCAAAGATTCTTGGTATGATTGGCGAGGAGGAACCAGTAAAGGCTCGCGTCATCAGTCTCAAGCAGCGCATGATGCCTCTCTTCAAGGCTGCCGCCGTAGTAGCAATCCTTCTCACTCTTGGCAATGCGATGCAGATGTCAGTGGATTGGAATCAGAACTACGACATGGCTGGTCAGGAATCTCCAAATGTGGAGGGAACAAGCGTAGCGAAGGGTGATTCAATTAAGGTTGACTCGCTTCATCGTTCAAGCATCACTCCTCAGGAGAGCCCATTAGTGACTCCAAACCTTAATCAGTACAATCAATAGCTTTTTCAAATTAATAAGTTACAACAATCAACCAAGGGAGAAATCCCAACATCAATCAATTTAAACCGCTAAAAGAATCAAAAGGCTGGTCCCTCGCTCAGGGCCAGCCCTTTTGTTTTTTTATAAACTCTTGATAATCTTGTAGAAGGCAGGGATGCCTAATGCAATTGATGCTGCAAGCGAGGCGTAGAGTAGGGTGGCATTACCGCCGAACATTTCAAGTAGTGTGGCATCCTGGTCAATGCCTAAGGTGAGGCTTAGGACCACTGCTGTAGTGTTGTTCACCAAGTGGAACACCACTCCCGGTACAATGCTGTTGGTGCGGTAGAAAAGCCAACCAAGAAACAATCCTATTGTAAACGCATGAATACCCTGCGCAAGGTTTCCATGGAACAAGGCAAAGAGTAGTGCCGATGTGGCAATCGCCACCCAACGACGCTCCTTGCCAAACCATTGCAGCAGCCTACGAAGAATACCGCCACGGAAGACAACCTCCTCTGCTATAGGTACAATGACACTCACACAGAAATATCCTAATGGCGTAGAGAGAATCTTTTCAAAAATCTCCTCATATTCCTTTGGCATGTCTATGCCTGCCGTTTCTATTGCCATAGTACTTGGCACAAGGGTGCAGAGGGTGAAGAAACCAATCCACAGCAACAGCGTCAACGGTTTCTCGCTGAAGCCCTTCAGTCCAATCCTTGCCCAACGGAGGGCAAAGAACAGACCTATTGTCAGCAAAGCACTTGCTGTCTGTCCAATGATGAATGCAGTAGTATTATCTTTTGGCAGAAGCGCATTGCACACCGCCACCACCATCACCTGCACCACCAAAAAAGTGATGATGTACAACAGCACATCACACCCTGCTATTATCCCTTTCTTCGTATTTGCCTTCATCATTTTTCCTTTATTCCTTTCCTTGCGTTAGCGCTCCTCCTCGCCTTGCGGGAGGCTTTTGACTCGCTATCAAAATGCAGGGCGGAGGCTTTCTATTTCTTGTTTGTCTTTGGCCAACTGTTCCTTCAGTTCCTCAATCGAACCGAATCGTTTCTCATCGCGAATGCGGGCAATGAACTTCACCGTAATCTCTTTGTCGTAGATATCTGCGTCAAAATCGAGTATGTTCACCTCCACAGTCTCCTTGAATTCTCCGTATGTAGGGCGGCAACCGATGTTCATCATACCTCTGAACTCCTCCTCGTAGCCTTCCACCTTTACTCTAACGGCATACACGCCACGCTTTGGGATGAACTGCTCTGCGTCAATGCTCATGTTCGCTGTAGGGAATCCAAGTTTCCTTCCTTCGCCGAAACCACGAACTACCACTCCTGGGAATCCGAACTCATAGCCAAGGCATTCGTTTGCCTGTGCCACTTCTCCTTCGGTGAGCAGTCGGCGAACAACCGACGAACTGATGTTCTCGCCTTCGGCGTTCAGAGCATCGTTGCACACAACCTCCATGCCAATCTCCTTTCCATAGCGCACATAATCCTCAAAACTTTCCGCGCGATTATGCCCGAAACGGTTGTCGTAGCCGATGAGTAGGCGGTCGACATTATATTCTTCGTGCAGGAAGGTCATATATTCGCGTGCAGAGTATTTGGCCAGTTCTGGGGTGAAATCCATCGCTACCACACGATTGACGCCTGTCTGGCGAAGCAAATCGAGTTTGCGTGAGCAAGGGGTGAGCAACTTCGGGATGAAATCCTGCTGCAACACCTGACGTGGATGCTGACGGAAGGTTATCACTGCCGATTGCAGACCATGCTTCGCGGCATCGTCCTTCAGTCGGGCAATGACATATTGATGTCCTTTGTGAACACCGTCAAAGAATCCTATCGTTGCGGCATATCTCATCGGCGAACGGTTTTTTTTGATAAGTTTCCAACCCAGTCCAAGCCACATCACTACCGATGTCTCGGCAAGAATCCTACACCATTCGCCAAGTGTCAGAGGAATGGTGCGGAACATCTCTCCACCGAAGGTTACGATGAGGAACTGTCCCAAGAGAATCATTACAAGCACCAAGAGGAATCCTCTGTTGCCTCGTCTGTGCTTAATAGTGTCCACCACGGCGATATGCTCTGCCCCAAGACCTTTCGCATTGAAGAGGTTCCAGAACTGCAACAGCACGAAGGTTGTGAAGAGTATTGTCAGTTCGTGAATGTCCACGAATTCATTCTGTTCGTATTTCCACAACAACACGAGCATCATTGTGGCGAACATCATGCCCCAGAAACCAATCAAGCAGAACATCTTCTTCGAAATGATAAACTCGCTCTGTTTGCGTGGTGCCTTCTTCATCACATCTATCGATGGAGGTAATGAGGCCAATGCCATTGCTGCAAAGGTGTCCATGATGAGGTTAACCCACAGAATCTGTGTCACCGTCAGTGGCATCTCCGTGCCAATGCATGCTCCGCCTATTACGAGAATCAATGCTGCCACATTCACCACAAGCTGGAAGAAGAGGAATCGTTGGATGTTCAGATAAAGCGAACGACCCCACATCACAGCGTGGGCTATCGAACCGAAAGAGTCGTCGATAAGTGTCATGTCACTTGCTTGCTTTGCCACACTTGTGCCCGAACCTAACGACAATCCCACATGGGCGTAGTTCAGGGCTGGGGCATCGTTTGTGCCATCACCTGTCACCGCCACAATGTTTCCGCGTTCCTGGAGCAACTGCACCAGTCGCTGTTTGTCTGTTGGGCGTGCGCGACTCATCACCTTTATCTTCTTTGCCACCTCTTTTGCTTCCTCGTCGCTCAGTGCCGAGAATTCAGCACCTGTAATGAAGCACCCTTCCTCGTTCTTGTCTGTCACAAGATTTATCTGACGGGCAATCTCAAGTGCTGTGGCTGATGTGTCGCCAGTGACAATCTTTACCTCAATACCTGCGTCAACACATTCCTTCACTGCTCCCGGCACATCCTCGCGCACAGGATCGCTGATGGCGGCAATGGCTTGCATCTCTCCGTCAATGGCAAAGGCGAGTGTGCGCATCGCTTTCTGCTGATAGCCTAATAGCATCGCGTTGAGGCGTTCGGCTGTAGTATCATCAAGGTGGCACATGTCCATCACCACCTCTGGTGCACCTTTCACTATCACTGTCTCCTTACCATCAATGATGGCGGTTGTCGACATGTATTTCAGTTCGGTCGAGAATGGTTGTTGGGCGGTAATCTTATCGCCTCGGCGCAGTTCGTGGTAGTTCAGTCCTTCCTTCAGCACCCATCTGAGCAATGCTGCCTCGGTAGGATTTCCCACGCTCTCACCATCGTCCTCCACATGGGCTGTTGAGTTCAATGCTATGCAACGGGCAAGCATCTCCTTATCTCCACTGATAATCTCCATTGCACCCACCGTCATGCGGTTCTGTGTCAGCGTTCCGGTCTTGTCCGTACAAATGATGTTCACAGCCCCCATTGTTTCGCAGGCATGCAACTTACGCACAAGGTTGTTGCTCTTCAGCATACGACGCATATTAAGTGCAAGGGCGAGAGTGATAGCCATTGGCAAGCCTTCTGGCACAGCCATGACAATCAGTGTCACAGCAAGCATGAAGTTCTTAAGCACCAGCTGAATCCACGAGATGGTATCCATCTGCCAACCTGCTGCGCTTGCTTCTACAATGAAGAAGGCAACACCTGCTACTGCTGAAAGAATGAAACCAAACCAACTGATCATTCGTCCGAGTCGGTCGAGTTGTATGTTCAGCGGAGTCTTCACATTTGTGTCTTCGGTCGATGTCTTTGCCACTTTTCCAATTTCTGTTTCATCGCCTACAGCAGTGACAACCATCTCGCCTCGTCCGTTCATCACCATTGTCGAACGCAACACCATATCCATAGGATACGCTGCCTCGTTCATTTCTTCCTCCCCTAAGGGGGAGGTGTCGCCTAGCGACGGAGGGGCTTTTGTTGTCAGCGGCTCTCCCGTGAGGCTCGACTCGTCCACCTGCATGTTGATGCTACGGAAAAGGCGTCCGTCTGCAGGAATCTCGTCGCCCACCTCAAGAAGAACGACATCGCCCACCACAACATCCTTGCGAGCTATCTCTTTCACCTTTCCGTTACGGCGCACTTTCACTGGCTGTTCCTCGCCCAAGGCGTTGAGGACATCGAATTTTTTTGCGGCGTCGCATTCAAAATAGAATCCAACGGTTGTTGCGAAGAATATCGCGATGAAGATACCGAGTGTCTCGAGGAAGTCATGCTGAACAAATGCCAGTACGAGCGAGATGACTGCTGCCACAAGAAGGATGCGGATCATCGGGTCCTCATATTTCTCAAGATACAACTTCCATAGAGGTTTCTTAGCCGGAGGAGTGAGCACATTTGCTCCATTCACTTCGCGACTTCGCTTCACCTCTTCTGAAGTCAAACCTTTGTATGTTTCTTTGTGATTTTCCATATTTATTGTGATAAACGGTGGTCTTCACCGTTGCTGCATCATTTTGATGATGCAAAGATACGCAATAATCGTGGTTATACCAAACTGCAAACACTGATTTAACACCTTTTCATTAAAACTGCGACCTTTGTATCGCAGAAACCTCTATGCGTCTCGTTATCATCGTTGATGATAAACTGCTGATTAATTCTTGACAAATCATTGTTGAACGGTTGCCGGGGTGAAGGCTTTGCTCCCCCTCGCCTTGTGGGAGAGGGGATGGGGGTGAGGCACCTGATAATCAACGTGTTACAAAAGCGTTGATTTGACAGTCATTCTGCATTGATTTTAGCGCTTCATTTCAATTTGGAATTCCGGTCATTTCAGCGGTTTTAGAATCTCGTTCTGCAGTAACGCGAATCAGAAACATATTTTGAACACGAATCACACGAATCTTCTTTGTGAAAATTTCAAACACTCACCTTGTTGACCACCTTCCCCGTTCGCCTTTGGTATTCAACTCCCGTGCCCCGAGCGGGGCGCTCGGCTCTGCCGCTTTCATAGCGCCAGCGGAGAAAGAAAGGGAAGCATCGTTGGCGATGCGGGGAAAGGGGAGATTTCACATCGCTCTCTATTATAGTTATGTCATCTTGTGCGAAAAATGAAATGTCAAAATGTGTCATTGTGTGTCATATTTCGCTCTAAGAGCCTGTAACCGAGAGAGATAAAAATAGATTTTTTTTGTGGCATGTTATTGGATTATGCTCAGGCCAGAAGTTACATCTCATTTCTTCTTGCGTCATGCAGTGCAGATTAGCAGAACATGCCAACATAGCCTGCCGGTCAGTGAGGGCAAACTTATTGTCATTTGTAATTGTCATCGCACGACGACAACAAAAACACCAATGACAATTACAAATGACAATAAAATGGACACACACACTACCGAGAATACCGCTATTTATTATTATATAATTATAATTATATATATAAATAGAATTTCATGTTCAGCCTCTGATGCACGCCCAGAATTAATTGTCATTTGTAATTGTCATCGATAAACTGTGTCTTTTCCTGAATATAGTTGATAATTTTATGGTTTATAAAACTGATTTACTTGACGCTTTTCCTAAGAAACACACAGTTTTTCCTGTATTTTGTTTGCTTTTTACTCGTATTTTTTTTGCCTTGCGCACTGTCATGGGAGTGTTTTTTCCAATGCTAAGGTCATAGTTTAACACCTTTTTTTAATAAATAATTTGGTTTGTTCGGTTTTTCTTTGTACTTTTGCAGTCGCAAAGCGCGAAAGTGTACCTTGTGACTGGACTTGCTTCTGCGAGTCCCGAATCACTCGGAAAAGCCGATTTTAGTAAACTTAATCGTCTCTACACTCGTTCTTTTGGACTTGTAGCTCAGTTGGTTAGAGCAACAGACTCATAATCTGGAGGTCCTTGGTTCAAGCCCAAGCTGGTCCACAAACAATCACATTTAACCCCTTGATTTCTAATTGTTTAAGAAATCGGGGGTATTTTTTTTGTCAACCGTTTGTCAACGAAACGATTTATACTTAATTAACTATTAACTAAAAATATGAGTGCAAAAGAAGAGTTTTTTACGTTAATATCTACCTCTTTTAGTAGTGACGAGGTGGATGAGGTTAGAAAAGCTACAGACAAGTTGGAGGCAGAATTAAGGAGTTCCCTCAGCATACCTGATGAATTGGCACCAACAATAAAAGCTCTATATTTTGATTTATGCTCGCTATTTTATCGCACTGCAAAAGGCTTTGATAATTTTTTTGTAAATCTCCAGAATAGGCAATTGCCAAATCTGTATACACGACATGTCTTAATTGAAGAAGATGAGGAGGATGCTAGAAAGGCGAGATTTTACACTGTAGTTCTTGATAAGATTCAAACTTTTATAAACTCACGTTCATTGTTGAAGGACAGTTCACTTAACCGATCTTTGTGTATGTCTTTGACCAATGCAGTTGCTCCTGAGATGTATGCTCAATCTTCATCAGAGAAACGTTTGGCCTATTGTGAGAATTTGAAACAGATGGCAATCGTTGCCCAAGCAATTAAGGAAGGGAAAAGTATTACTCGAATAACTTTTGATATTAATAATCAACCTACAGTCTCAATCAAAGATCCTTCAGCAATTAACAATCTCTGGGATGATTATATAATATATACATCATACCGACAGCATAGAATAATAGATTTGGATACTGAAATCGAAAGACTTCAAAGTCAAGTTGACTATTCAATGAAAAGAATCGCGTTACGAATATGTATGATCTTCGTAAGATTTGGCATTTTGACGACAACAACAACGTCCATCAAACATATACTCAAAAATGAAAACGGGCAATACATCTCGTTAAGCCAAGAAACAATGTATATTGTTTATCTTTTAATAAAAGAATTAGGGCTAAAATTTGTTATAAGAGATGGTGAACAAGGGATTAACTATCCTGTCGGTAATACGAAGGAAGAATCAGATAAAGTAAAGAATCTGTTAAGAGCTGGCAAGAAACCAATTAACGACAATTTCACTTATGCGGATATTGACGATTCATATATGGGCTGTATAATAGGAATGAGGAGAACAATGTAAGACATTACATTACGCAATATCCTCTTCCTCAAGTATCAAATCAAGCCCTGCCTCATTCTCCATAGGCTGCAGCAGTTCATCAAGTTCGTCTTTCAAATCTGCAGATCTTAACCGGCTTTCCTAACTCTTGCGCATAGTCGATGGTAAATTTGGTCCCGCGACTTTCTCCATCCCAGAACACTATCAAAGCATCAGCAACCTCCGCCATTTCAGTATTTCTTATTGGACCAGCCCCTCTGCCATACCTATCCCAGTCAGCCTTATGTATCTCTAATGCCAGGTTATTCTCTAAAGCTAATTTACTTCTGTTTTTTTCACATATTCGCCAATTTGATAGAAATAAAAATCTGTGAGAATGGTGTTTTAACTTTATTTAAACATACACACCCGTACACATACACACGAACACCCTCCACCTAAAAACGGCTTAACCCCTTATAAATAAGGGGTTATTCCATACAAATCTAAGCAACTTGAACGGCACTGACATTGAGCCGTATCATGCCTTCAGAGGAATAGCTCCAACCGATAGTAGCAGAACGGCGAAGAGCTTAGTTCAATGACGCTACTGTCGAAGACCTGAACTATACACCAAACCTGACTGTACTTAAGCTACGACTTGGAGAGGGTATGGGGAATGGTAGAGCAACCAACTGGCGGTTTTATGCTGGTTGGTTCTCTTTTTTTTTCGACCTTCTGTTATCGTCTCACTTCCTTATATGTGAAACTATATTAACAAACAAAATAATTAACAAAATGAACAAATTTTATTCTTATATTATCGGTACGGTAATTTTCACAATCATGGGCTTTATTATCAATGCCCTTTTCAGTACCGAAGACGACAACGACACGGAAGTACCTGAAGAAGAGAACCCGCTTATTAACGACAATTCTGAGGATTCTAATTCATAGACAGAATCCCACAACATATACAACCAAAGCCTGAGTGCAAATGTCTTTCGAGGAGAGAGACCCTTTGTACTTGGGCTTTTTTCGTTTAACTCCATAAATATTTACAAAAAAATGGACAATACAAACAACATTGAACTCCCTGAACTTATTTCAGAGGAACCACAAAGAACGCCATTTATCCTCGGCAACACGAAGGAGATTGGCTATCAAGAACTTAGTGAAATGCTAACACCGGTATTCAGCCGTGACAATG
>DCIM01000084.1 GCA_002316005.1 Prevotellaceae bacterium UBA1726
TTCTCGGGGCTTCTTTTGTTATATACCTTATTATAGTAGGTGTTCGATAGAAGTTTTTAAAAAAAATGAGAATAAAAAAGAGAACACAGAACCTGTGCTCTCTTATATTTTGAAGTGTGTAAAGAATCTATTTCTTTGTTGTTGTGTAAATCAAAGTTTTAGGAAGTTTATGCCATTTGCGGTTTCTTGCTGTGCGAAGTGTACTTCCTTTTTCTTGTTTCAATGTGTAAGTGCCATCATTATTATAAGCGAGGGTCGCTTCCAGGTCTTCACTACCTTCATCATTGGTGATTGACAATTTGGCACAATTATCATTGATCAGTTCTGATTCAAGGATATACCATTTACGAAAGTCTTTGTAATCACCAAGATATCCTGACATTTCGCCAAGAAATTCCTGATCTTTGACTGTTACATTCTTATTATAGAAATCCATAACAATATAGATGCTTTCTTCATTGTTATAGATTGTTTTGTTAAAAATACTGTCATTCTGGGAATATGCAGATATCAGCCCAGAAAGGATGAAATATGCTATAATAAATGTTCTTTTCATTTTGTTTGTAATTAACTGTTGCAAAGTTACCTATATAAATCAAGAAATGAAATGTTTTTAGGATTTTATATATTGCAAGCCCTTATTTTTTGCATTATTTATACTAACTTTGCATTGCAATTGTAAAAATAGTTATGTCTCAAGAGATGTTATTCCCAGATTATATTTTTGAATCAAGTTGGGAAGTTTGCAACAAAGTAGGTGGCATATACACAGTACTTTCAACGAGAGCAAAGACACTGCAGGAGAGACTGCATGACAACTTGATATTTATTGGCCCTGATTGTTGGGGCGACAAAGAATGTCCATATTTTACAGAGGATTCTTCACTATTGGTAGATTGGAAGAATTCACTGAAGAATTCTACGCTAAATGTAAAGGTTGGCCGTTGGAATATACCAGGAAATCCAATTGCAGTTTTGGTTGACTTTGTTCCATTCTTCCAGTTCAAGAATACTATTTATTCGAAGATGTGGGAAGATTATCAGGTAGATAGCCTTCATGCATATGGCGATTATGACGAGGCAAGCATGTTCTCGTTTGCAGCTGCCAAGGTTGTAGAGAACTATTATAATTTCTATCTTACTTCAGAGAAGAAAGTTGTCTATCACGCAAATGAGTGGATGACTGGACTTGGTGCTTTGTATATCAACAAGCACTTGCCACAGGTAGGG
This sequence comes from Prevotellaceae bacterium UBA1726, assembly GCA_002316005.1. GTDB lineage: Bacteria > Bacteroidota > Bacteroidia > Bacteroidales > Bacteroidaceae > Prevotella. Next base: position 1,231 of record DCIM01000084.1, read on the forward strand.
ACAATCTTCACAACTCACGCAACAAGTATTGGTCGCAGTATTTGCGGAAACAACAAACCTCTTTATGATTACCTTTTTGCATATAATGGTGATCAGATGGCAGGTGAGTTGAATATGCAGAGTAAGCACTCTATCGAAAAGCAGACAGCGTTCAATGTTGATTGCTTTACAACTGTAAGTGATATTACTGCGAATGAGTGCAAGGAACTGATGGATAAAGAGTGCGATGTTGTTCTTCCAAACGGATTTGAAGATAACTTCGTTCCTAAAGGTTCAAGCTTCACAGCAAAAAGAAAAGCAGCAAGAAAAGCACTTCTTCAAGTAGCAAATTGCTTGACAGGATGTAACTTTAACGATGACACCATAATTGTCTCAACCAGTGGCCGTTATGAATTCCGCAACAAGGGTATTGATGTATTCGTAGATTCAATGAACCGTCTGCGTTATGACGAGAGACTGGATAAGCAGATTGTGGCTTTCGTTGAAGTTCCTGGTTGGGTTGAAGGCCCTCGTGCTTTGCTTCAGGAAAGACTTGCAAGTGGCAAGAAATTCGATACTCCACTTGAATATCCACAGTTGACACACTATCTTCATAGCGTAAATGATGACAATGTGATGAATATGTGCGCACGACTTGGAATGTGGAATCGCCCAGAGGATAAGGTGAAGATTATCTTCATGCCTTGCTATCTGACAGGAACTGACGGCATTCTCAATCTACCATATTATGATGTTGTTCTTGCAAATGATCTTTGCGTTTACCCTTCATACTATGAACCATGGGGCTACACTCCACTTGAGGCAGTAGCATTCAAGGTGCCTTGCATCACGACAAATCTTGCAGGTTTTGGTCTTTGGGCTAATACAGAATTTGGTAAAGAGGGTGAGATTGAAGATGGAGTGAAGGTAATTCGTCGTACAGATTACAATTACAATGAAGTTGCCGACGAAATCAAAGAGACCATCATCAAGTTCTCGAAGATGACAGATGATGAAATTAAAAAGGTACGTGCACGTGCAGGAAAGCTTTCGAAGAAAGCCCTTTGGAGTCATTTCATCACATATTACGAGAAGGCATACGACATTGCGTTGACAAAAGCCGAGGCTCGTAAATAAAATAAGAAAAGAAAAAGCAAAAGTCCCGAAAAGTGCGTAAATAATAGAGTAGGGATTGGTTTAAATAGAATAAAATAACATATTAGTTGATTATTAGATTATGAAAATTAAAGCAGATTACACTAGTGCTCCTCAGTGGAAAGAGCTTACTATCAAGTCAGCCCTTCCTGAGCAGCTCCAATGTCTTGATGAGCTTGCACACAACCTTTGGTGGGCTTGGAACTACGAGGCACGCGACCTTTGGCGCAGCCTTGATCCAGCTCTCTATAGCGAGGTGAAGCATAATCCAGTTCTTCTCCTTGAGCGTCTCTCTTACGATCGTAAGGAAGAGATTGTAAAGGACAAGAAGATCATGAAGAATGTGAAGGATGTATATGCAAAGTTCCGTGCTTACATGGATGTAAAGCCAAACTCAAAGCGTCCTTCTGTTGCATACTTCTGTATGGAGTATGGTATCAACCAGGTTTTGAAGATCTACTCAGGTGGTCTCGGTATGCTTGCCGGCGACTATTTGAAGGAAGCTTCTGACTCAAATGTTGATATGTGTGCAGTTGGTTTCTTGTATCGTTCAGGTTACTTCCGCCAGAGCCTTTCAATGGATGGTCAGCAGATTGCAAACTACGATCAGCAGGACTTCAACTCACTCCCTATCGACCGTGTACTCGACGAGAACGGTAACCCACTCACAGTAGAGGTTCCTTATAACAACTACCATGTACATGCATGTGTATGGCGTGCTAATGTAGGTCGCATCAGTCTTTATCTCCTCGATACAGACAATGAGCTCAACTCAGAGTATGACCGTCCAATCACTCACGCTCTCTATGGTGGTGACTGGGAGAACCGTCTGAAGCAGGAGATTCTTCTCGGTATTGGTGGTATGCTTACATTGAAGAAGCTCGGTATCAAGAAGGATATCTATCATTGTAATGAGGGTCATGCAGCACTCTGCAACCTTGAGCGTCTTTGCGATTACATCAAGGAAGGTCTTACCTTCAATCAGGCAATGGAGCTTGTTCGTGCTTCAGGTCTCTATACTTGTCACACTCCAGTACCAGCTGGTCACGACTACTTTGATGAGCAGCTTTTCGGTAAGTACATGGGTGCTTATCCTGCAAAGCTCGGCATTTCATGGGAAGAGTTCATTGGTATGGGTCGAACAAACCCAGAGGACAAGGACGAGAAGTTCTCAATGTCAACATTTGCTATCAACACTTGCCAGGGTGTGAACGGTGTATCTAAGCTTCACGGTTGGGTATCACAGAAGATGTTCGCTCCAATCTGGAAGGGTTACTATCCAGAGGAGAACTCTGTAGGTTATGTTACAAATGGTGTTCACTTCCCAACATGGACTGCAACAGAGTGGCGTGAGGTATACGACAAGTATTTCGATCCTTCATTCCTTGGCGATCAGTCAAACGAGTCAATCTGGCATGCTATCTACAATGTTCCAGACGAGGAGATTTGGTCAACTCGTATGGCACTCAAGCAGAAGCTTACAGACTATATCAAGGAGCAGTTCCGCGAGACATGGTTGAAGAACCAGGGTGATCCTTCACGCGTTGTATCACTTCTTGACATGATTCAGCCAAATGCATTGATGATCGGTTTCTGCCGTCGTTTTGCAACATATAAGCGTGCTCATCTTCTCTTTACAGACCTTGAGCGCCTTAAGAAAATTGTTAACAATCCAGAGCATCCAGTTAAATTCCTCTTTGCAGGTAAGGCACACCCGGCAGATGGTGGTGGTCAGGGCTTGATCAAGCGCATCTACGAGATTTCTCAGATGCCAGAGTTCCTTGGTAAGATTATCTTCCTTGAGGACTATGACATGCAGCTTGCTCGTCGTCTTGTTTCTGGTGTTGACATCTGGATGAACACTCCAACTCGTCCACTTGAGGCATCAGGTACATCAGGTGAGAAGGCAGAGATGAATGGTGTTGTAAACCTTTCTGTACTCGACGGATGGTGGCTTGAGGGTTACCGTCAGGGAGCTGGTTGGGCTCTCACAGAGAAGCGCACATACCAGAACCAGGGTTATCAGGATCAGCTCGATGCTGCTACAATCTACGGTATGCTTGAGAATGAGATCATTCCAATGTACTACAACAAGAACAAGAAGGGCTTCTCGCCAGATTGGATCAAGGTTATCAAGAACTCAATCGCAACAATCGCTCCTCATTACACAATGAAGCGCCAGTTGGATGATTACTATGATAAGTTCTATACAGAGCAGGCAAAGCGTTTCCACAAGTTGGCTAAGGACAACAATCAGTTGGCTAAGGACATCGCAAGTTGGAAGGAAGCAGTTGCTGAGCGCTGGGATTCAATCCGTGTTGTTTCTCGTGAGAACGATCTCGAGCAGGGTGTTGAGACAGGTAAGAACTACAAGATTCGTTTCGTAATTGACGAGGCTGGTCTTAATGATGCAGTAGGTCTTGAGTTCGTTTGTCTCCACAAGAACAAGGCTGGCGAAGAGAGCATTGCAACTGTAATCCCATTCAAGGTTGTAGGTCAGGACGGTAACTGCTTCACATTCGAGGCAGAGTTTGAACCAGACTATGCTGGTACATACAAGACAGGTATCCGTATGTATCCAAAGCATGCTGAACTCCCACATCGTCAGGACTTCGCATATGTGAAGTGGCTTTAATTTTTAGTCTATAATAACGAGAGGCCCGTCTTGAGCAATTGAGGCGGGACTTTTTGTGTTCTTTTATGTCCTTTTTCTTTACATTAAATTTTATGAAAGTCATTCCTGCGTTTTCTTGAGGTCATTCCACTGAAATGACGAGCAAATTTCATTGAAATATAAAGCAAAAAACAATGAAATGACAATGACTGAAAAGTGCGTTTGTAACAACTTGAAAATCAAATAGTTGCAAAGGTGCTTTCGCCGAATTTATCCAAAATAAAGAAATTGAGGGCAATGAAAGAACTTTACAACGATATTTGGCGCAGATGGAAAAAGAAAAATCGCTGAAAGCAAATTCTGCCTTCAGCGATTTCTGTTTGTATTGTTTGTGAGTGATTAAATCAGATACTGAGAAGAGATGCTCTCATTGTCCAATACTCTGCGGATTGTCTGAGCGAAGATGTCAGCAACCGTAATCTGCTTAACCTTTGCGCAACGGTTTGAGTAAGGAATTGAATCTGTGAAAACAATCTCTGTGAGGGCAGAATCCTGAACTCGCTCAGAAGCAGGACCACTCATTACACAGTGGCTGGCACAAGCACGAACGCTTCTTGCACCATGTTCCATCATAAGGTCAGCTGCCTTTGTAATTGTGCCGGCTGTATCAACCATATCGTCAATGAGCACAACATCTGCACCTTCAACATCACCGATTACCTGCATTGAAGCAACCTCGTTTGCCTTTACGCGCTTCTTGTTGCAGAGAACGAGAGGGCAGTCGAAGTACTTTGCGTATGCACCAGCACGTTTTGCTCCACCAACATCAGGAGTAGCGATAACGAGATTCTCGAGATTCAGACTCTTGATGTAAGGGATGATAACACTACTTGCGTACAAGTGGTCAACAGGTACATTGAAGAATCCTTGCTCCTGATCGGCATGAAGGTCCATTGTGAGAACGCGAGAGATACCAGCAACAGAAAGCATGTCGGCAACAAGTTTTGCGGCAATACTTACGCGAGGCTTACTCTTTCTGTCTTGACGAGCCCAACCGAAATAAGGGATAACGGCATTAACTGTCTTTGCAGAAGCACGTTTTGCGGCATCAATCATAAGGAGAAGTTCCATAAGATTGTCGGCAGAAGGGAAGGTACTCTGAACAAGGAAAACATCACGACCTCGAACGGATTCGTCAAAGCAAACCTCGAATTCACCGTCAGCAAAGCGTGTGACAGACATGTTGCCTAAAGGGCAACCAAGTGAAGCACAGATTTTCTCAGCCAGGTATTTTGTTGCTGTACCTGAGAAAATCATGAAGTTGTTTTTTTCACTCATTGTTTGAATGTATTTGATTTATAGAAAGTGGTGTCAATCTGAAAACCACTACAAATTTACAAATAAAAAGGGAGAAAGAAAAACGATTGGGGAATAATTTCATAGAAAAATTAAAAATATTGTTTTATGTATGCTAAACTCCAAACTTTTCATTAACTTTGTAACTTGAAACCGCTATTCTTTGAATAGACATTAATTTGAATATGACAGTAGATCCAAAAACCTTTGCAGGTGTCGCTACACCTATTTATATATTAGAGGAGAGTCGATTGCGTCGAAATCTCTCGCTAATCTCTCGTGTCGCTCGTGAGGCTGATGTAGAAATCATCCTTGCTTTCAAGGCGTATGCCCTCTGGAAGACATTTCCGATTTTCCGCGAGTATATTAATGCCACAACAGCAAGTTCGCTGAATGAGGCGCGACTGGGATTTGAGGAATTTGGATCGCCTACGCATACCTTCTCGCCAGCCTACACAGAAGACGAGATTGATGATATTGCCCGCTGTTCAAGCCATATCACATTCAATTCGCTCACACAATATGAACGATTTGCAAAGCGTGCGAAGACGACAAATCCAGAGATACAGATTGGTGTACGTGTCAATCCGGAATATTCGGAAATTGAGACAGATATTTATAACCCATGTGCTGTGGGTTCGCGTTTTGGAGTGACAAATGACAAACTTCCAGAGATTCTTCCTTCCGATATTGATGGTTTTCATTGCCATTGTCATTGTGAGAGTGGGGCAGATGTTCTTCAGCGAACATTGGTTCATATTGAGGAGAAGTTCGGTCGTTGGTTCTCGCAGATAAAGTGGCTGAACCTTGGCGGAGGACATCTTATGACTCGTAAGGATTATGATGTAGAACTCCTTATTCGTGTTTTGCAAGGATTGCACGAACGCTATCCTCATCTTAAGATAATCCTCGAACCAGGAAGCGCTTTCGGTTGGCAGGCAGGACCGTTGGTTTCTGAAATTGTCGATGTTGTGGAGGATCGAGGCATCAAGACCGCAATTTTGAATGTCAGTTTCACTTGCCACATGCCAGATTGCCTTGAGATGCCATATTGGCCAGCCGTCAGAGGTGCTGTGACACTTGAAGACGGTAGTGAAGAGGCAGAAAAGGCGAAGGCGGAAAATACACCTTATATATATAGATTAGGTGGCAACAGTTGCCTTTCGGGCGACTTTATGGGCAGTTGGCAGTTTGATCATGAACTGAGAGTAGGGGAGAAGATTATCTTTGAAGATATGCTCCACTACACAACAGTCAAGACTTGCATGTTCAATGGTATTGCTCACCCATCAATTGGTATGTTGCGCGAAGATGGAAATCTGACCGTTTTGCGCCAGTTTTCTTACGAAGATTACCGTGATATGATGGATTAAACGCGGAAAAATGCACTTTTTTGAAACTTTTTCCATAAAACATTTGGTGGTTTCAAAAAAACGTTGTACCTTTGCACCGCATTTAGAGAAATGCAGTACATAATTTATTGAGAAAAGCAAATAAAACAAGGAATGTTCGTGTAAGGAAAGGCGATTTTTGAAAGCCAAGCCTGCCGAACAAACGAAGTTTTTGAAGCAATCACCATTTGCGGAAATAGCTCAGTTGGT
>DCIM01000079.1 GCA_002316005.1 Prevotellaceae bacterium UBA1726
ATTGTAACAATACCCACAGTCAAAATGTCGAGTTCCTTGCTGACACGAGCAATAACAGGAGCAGCACCCGTACCAGTACCACCGCCCATTCCGGCTGTGATAAATGCCATCTTTGTTCCGTCGTTCAGCATTCTGCGAACATCCTCAATGCTCTCTTCTGCTGCAGCACGAGCCTTTTCAGGCTTGTTTCCAGCACCAAGACCTTCCTTACCCAACTGCAGATGAACTGGCACAGGAGAATCGTTAAGCGCCTGATTATCAGTATTGCAGAGTACGAAAGATACATCATGAATACCCTCACGATACATGTGGTTAACGGCATTTCCACCACCGCCACCAACACCAATGACCTTAATTATGCTATTCTGCTGCTCTGGCTCGCCAAAGTCAAGAATTGAATTTACATTATCTGCCATATATCTTTTAGTCTTTTTCAGTCGTTAGTAAATGATTTTCATTATTCGTCTTCCTCAGAAATTGCACTGATAGCAAACTTCTTGAACATCTTCACTGTCTTGTGGAAGAAACTGTTCTCACGCTTTTGTCGGCGCTCCTCCTCAAGGCGAGCTTCCTCTTCTATGCGCTTTGCCTCTTCTTCCTCTTCGCGCTTGCGACGTTCCTCTTCCTCAGCTGCAGCCTTTTCAGCCTCTGTCTGCACAATGCCCTTACCAACCTTCTCGTTTGCTTGACGAAGTGGACGATTAGCATCTGCATCCAAATCTACTGTCTGAGCAGCACCAGCATTAAAGAGGTCGTTGGTGATTTCGTCACCTGCACAGTTCATGTCGCCCTTAGCGAGAAGACCAAGTACTGTGTTCAAGCGGCAGTCGCGAGCTGTAACCTCTGGCTGTGTTGAGTCGATTGTCTGGTTAACAGACTTTGCAATGCGAATCTTCTCAATGCGTGTGTGATTACGGAATGCGCGTTCTATATTCTTCATGTTAGCTCCACCACCTGTCAGGATGATACCGCCAAGGAGTTTGTCGGCATATTCTGCAGGAACCTGGAACCATACATTCTCTACTATTTCCTCAAGACGACCTTCTACAATGTCAATGAACTTGCGGCTTTCAACCTCACGCTCACCATCGATTGGAAGCATAAGAGTATTGTCGATGTCTGCATTGTCTGTATATGCAGAACCATACTTGAGTTTCATCTGTTCAGCCTCACGGTCTTCCATCTGCAGAACAGCAATATCGCGGGTGATATTTGCACCTCCAAGAGGGATGACAGCCAAGTGGCGAAGTACATTCTTGTAATATACTGAAACGGTTGTAGTGTCTGCACCAAGGTCAACAAGTACACAACCTGCACGACGCTCAGCCTCAGCAAGTACGCTGTCAGCAAGTGCAAGAGGGGCAATGTACATCTCTGCAATAGAAATGCCAGCATCTACGAAACACTTGTTCAGGTTGCGATAGAAGCTCTTACGCCAGAGGATGTTAAGGAAGTTTCCTTCAATGCGCGAACACTGAATACCTACAGGATCAATCTGCAACTGAGAATCAACCTTATACTCAAGGGTGATTGCATCAAGGATTTCCTGCTCAGGATAGTTCATCACACGATTAGCATCCATCAGCTCTGTAACGATGTTGTGGTCAACAATAGCCTCAGCAGGAAGGTCTTTCACAATGACATTCTTCACGCCAAGGATACTCTGTCCGCCAACACCAACATACACCTTCTGGATTTTTGTGTGCAAGAGCGTCTCAAGGCGCTTCTTGATGTTGATGAGGGCGGTCATTGTCTTGTCAATGTTGTAAACCACACCTCTACGGATGTAAGATGACGACTCCTCCTGGACAACAGCCAAAACAGTGATGCTGCCGTCAAGATTCTTCTTTCCCGCGATACCAGTGACCTTTGATGATCCCAGTTCAATAGCTACAATGAATTCTTTTGCCATAGCCATAAATATCTTTTGCTTATTATTTCCTTATTTTAATCTTCTTCGTTCAACTTTCTTTTGCAGATGACCTGATTGTCAAATTCCAGGCTTATCTCCGAATATTTGTTCCATCCTGCCTGAGGCAAACCATACTTATAGAACAGTTCGAGGCGCTTCATTTTGGTTTTTACAAACTCCTCAATGATTTGCTGACGCTCAGATTTCTTGTTACTCTCAGGGATTCCGCCCAGATAAATCACATTATCACCAATGCGAGGCACGAGTTCAACACCCAAATCCCTTGTGATATTTATCTGTTCGAACAGGTTGCGGCAGAGGTCATCAGCCATAAGCGTGCGTGCCAGAGGCGAAACATAGCGAACAGCATAAGCACGATTTATTGCACCTGTTGCAATGATAAGATCGGATGTATAGTCGGAATTAGGCATGATGCAATCCTGATCATCTATATAGAAATCATCGTTGTTGTTTGCCTTTATTCTCACTACAGGCATACGCTGAGTAATGCCCACAGTGACAGTTCCGTCCTGAGTCTTATAGCATTCAGCCGTCTTGACAAAAGGAGTCTTTTTCAGAGCCTCCTCAATCTGGCGGCAACTAACCTGCGAAAGAGCCTTACCCTTTGGATTGAGGCCTGATTTGTCGAGACGGTTCTGCACTTCCTTCTGGTCAATGAAGGCGTGCGAAGATGCATCCTCAATAACAATTTCCACATCTTTGCATACATACAACTTCTCCTCAGGCTTGTTGAAAGCCGAGAAGGAAGCTACGATATATGCAGCCAGAAGGAGGTCAATCAGAATGAGACCAACTTTTTTGAGGCGATATGACATTGTTGTTATTTTGTTTGAATTATCTTTGTTATCTGAGGCATGAGTGCATCAAGGTCGCCTGCTCCGAGTATTACAAGTACATCAAAGTCGCGGTCCTTAACCAACTGAAGCACATCATCCTTCTTTATCATACTCTTTTCCACACCCTCTGCGAGGTTCTCGTAGATAAGTTCGCTTGTAACACCAGGAATTGGTTCCTCACGAGCTGGATAGATATCACAGAGGATAACCTCATCCAACTGACTCAAGGCATCAGCAAACTCCTTGTAGAAGTCGCGAGTACGAGTGTAGAGGTGTGGCTGGAACAATGCTGAAATCTTTCTTCCGGCATAGAGTTCCTTCATGCTCTTGGCACTCTGGAATATCTCCTGTGGATGATGAGCATAGTCTGAAAGGAGCACATGCTTCTCGTCGTTGATCTTGAAATCAAATCGGCGGTCCACTCCGTGGTAAGTCTTTATACCGTATTTCAGTTCCTCTGCATTACAGCCATTCAACTGAGCCATCGCCATTGCGGCAACACTATTCTCAACATTGATTGGAATTGGCTGACCCATCTGAACTCCGTACACATTCTTGATAGGAGAAATGAAGTCGAATGTAATCTCGCCATTTTCGATTTTCACATTCTCTGCGTGGAAATCGCCCTCATCGCGACTGTATTCGTAGATTGTCACTCCATCCTGCACATCTGGTTTCATCTCCAATCCCTTGCGGATAATGAGTGCGCCACCCGGTTGGATAAGTGTTGTATAATGACGGAAACTCTCAAGGTAAGCCTCTTTTGTTCCGTAGATATCGAGGTGATCAGGGTCGGTACTTGTGATAACCGTCATCCAAGGACGGAGCCAATGGAATGAGCGATCGAACTCGTCTGCCTCAATAACAACAAAGTCGCTTTCGTCAGAGAGAATGTAGTTTGTACCGTAATTCTTTGATATTCCACCAAGGAAAGCATTACAATCCTGATGACTCTGATGCATGATATGAGCACATATTGTAGATGTTGAGGTCTTTCCATGAGTACCTGCAACACATAATCCCTTGTGGGCATGAGTCAAAGTACCAAGTACCTGTGCTCTTTTCTGAATCTCAAATCCACCTTCGCGGAAAAACTGCAGTTCCTTATGAGTAGCAGGAATGGCAGGTGTGTATATTACAAGGCACGATTTTGGGTTCTTGCATGCATGAGGAATCTCCTCCACATTCTCTTCATAGTGAATGAGCATTCCTTCCTTCTCGAGGCGAGCAGTCAGTTCGGAAGGAGTCTTGTCATAGCCCGCAACCACCATACCTTTGCTGATGAAGTAGCGAGCGATGGCACTCATTCCAATACCACCTGCACCTACGAAGTATACTGCTTTAATATCTTTAAATTCCATTTCTTTACTTTTCTGCTAATTTCAAAACCTCATCAGCGATGATGTTTGCCGAATCTTTGAAAGCCATTTCAAGGGCATTCTTTCCAAGTGACGCCAGTTTGTCAGTATCAACAACAGTCTCAATTGCCAATGGGAGAAGCTTTTCAACAGCCTCCTCATCCTTCACGAGCAATGCTGCCTGACGATTTACCAATGCCATTGCGTTGTGAGTCTGATGATCCTCTGCAACATTTGGCGAAGGAACAAGGATTGATGGTTTGCCAAGAAGACAGAGTTCACTGATTGAACTTGCTCCTGCTCTTGAGATAACAAGGTCGGCAGCGCAATAAGCCTCATCCATCTTGCTGATGAAATCTGTCACATAGAGGTTATCAGGTTTACCTGTTTCCTTCAACTTCTCCTGAATGCTCTTGCTATAATAGCCACCTGTCTGCCAAACAAACTGAATTGGAGCGGCTGCAATCTTATCGAGATTTTGAAGTACGCTCTCATTCAAGGTTCTTGCTCCGAGGCTTCCACCTATCATCAATACGATTGGTTTGTCGGTTGTCATACCGAAGGAAGCTGCACATTCCGCCTTTTTCAAATCAGGATTCAAAAGACCCTGACGAACAGGATTACCAGTGAGCATTATTCTCTCTGCTGGGAAGAAACGCTCCATTCCATCGTAAGCAACGCAAATCTTTTGGGCTTTCTTAGCAAGCGACTTGTTTGTGACACCTGCATAAGAGTTCTGTTCCTGAATAAGGCAAGGTACTCCGAGTGAATAAGCTGCATTCAAGGTTGGAGCTGAAGCATAACCACCAACACCAACTGCTACCTGCGGATTGAATTCGCGGATTACTTTCTTTATCTGACTTTTGCTCTTGAAGAAATCCATCATTACTCCGAAATTCTTCAGGCTGTACAAAGGACGGATGAGTCCGCGTACTGGGAGACCAACAATCTCATAACCAGCAGCAGGCACACGCTGCATTTCCATACGACCATTAGCTCCTACGAAGAGGATTTTTGCATCTGGACGCTTGGCTTTTACAGCATTGGCAATAGAGACTGCAGGGAATATATGACCTCCCGTACCACCTCCACTAATGATAATTCTCAGTTCCTTATCCATTATTCTTCACTTTATTAGGCAAAAGTAAGAAAAAAAAATGATTTTACCACAGATTTTTCCCACTTTTTCTTCTAAAGGGTTGAATTTTATTCAAAGGATAGGTTTTAAGCCATTATTTTGTCGTTTGAAACCAACTTTTTCTTGGCCGAACGACTAATACTGAGAATTACGCCAATATAAACGCAATTGATTATTGTTGATGTTCCTCCTTTGCTGATAAGAGGCAAAGGCTGACCCGTTACAGGAACTATTCCGACAGCAACACACATATTGAACAAAGCCTGAGTAACAAGCATCAAGGCAAGTCCCATGGCAAGGAATGCAGGGAAGTTGTTCTCACAACGGCTGGCAATTCTTCCTGCACGCAATAGAAGCACAACATAAAGGAATGCCACAAAGAATGCACCTACAAGTCCTAATTCCTCGATAATGATTGCATAGATAAAATCGGAGAATGCTTGTGAAAGGAAGTCGCGTTCAACAGAGTTTCCTGGTCCACAACCAACAACATTCGATGATGCAATAGCAATTCTTGAATATGCCACCTGAGCGTCCTTGTCCAAATCGTAGTCTTCAGGAGCCACTGGATCATCAAAGAATTTCATGATACGGGTCTTCCATACAGACGCACGGTGAAGAATACCGCCACTCTTCTTTTTCTCAGTTTTACCATCCCCCAAAGTTGCCGTATTAGCATTATCGGCATCGGTTTGAGAAACACTTGCGACTTGTTCGGTAGCCACTACCTCCTCGACCGTTGGTTTAGGCTCTTCATTTCCAACAAGCATAATAAATGCAATACCCAGAACACCAAGAATGGCAACACCGCCAAGAAGTGGACCTAACTGACTCCAAGGCACTCGTCCTACAACCATCATCATGAATAGAGTAGCACAGATAAGAGCCGCAGTAGAAAGGTTCTCTACCGCAATGAGGCATATCATAGGAACAGTCACTATAGCAATCCACAAAAAGGCATGTTTATCTGCACCTTTCTCAGTTTGCGTAGCACTCAATATCTGTGCGCACATCAGCACTATCGTACCTTTTGCTATCTCCGACGGTTGGAATTGAAGTCCAAAGAAACTAACCCATCGACTTGCATCATTCGTGGCAGTTCCTGCAACAAGGACCCACACGAGAAGCACTAGCGAGATAATGAACATGAATGGAGTCAAAATCTTGAAATACTTACACTTGACATTGAGGGTTACCACCATACAGAAAAGGCCAAGAACAAGGATTCCCGTGTGCTTAATCACAGGAGACCAATAGTTTCCGCCTTTATATGTCAAAGATGATGATGAAGAGAAAACCTCCACCACACTGATGATACAGAGGAAGAAGAACACCATCCATACCACCTTGTCACCTTTAAAAATATTTCCTAATGTTTTGTTCATTATTAATCAATCGGCAATTTCAATCTATTACAGACTTCTTACAAGTTCCTTAAACTGCTCGCCTCGGTCCTCCATATTCTTAAAGAGGTCGAAACTTGCACAACACGGGCTAAGTAATACGACATCACCCTCTTGCGCTATTTCAGCACACGCCTTCACACAATCCTTCATCGAATGAGTATCTGCTACAGCAATACCAATTCCATCGAAGTTGTCGTGAAGTTTCTTATTGTCAGCACCCAGATATACTATTCCACGGCACTTCTCCTTCACGAGCGGGATAATCTGATTATAATCATTACCCTTGTCCTTTCCTCCGACAATGAGGACTGTTGGTCGCGTCATTGCATCAAGTGCCACATAACAGGCATCAACATTTGTTGCTTTTGAGTCGTTGATGTATCTTACGCCATTTCGGTCGGCAATAAACTCAAGTCGATGTTCCACGCCAGGGAAATTCTTGAGGCATTCGCGAATCTTCTCCTCGTCCACTCCTGCTGCCTTTGTTGCGTAGTAAGCGGCAAGGGCATTACGTTTGTTGTGCTTACCCGGAAGAGAGAACTCAAGACCAAGATGTTCGAAATCTTCATCATTGAAAGGTCTTAGGGTCGGATGTCCCTCAACTGCAGGCTTTGATGTTGGCGTTGGAGCTGGGATTGTCTCCCCATCAAGGCGGCGTTTCAGTTCCTTTTCAATATATTCGTCACCTGTCCAATAGATGAATTCGTCCTCTGGCGTCTGGTTCTGGATGATACGCATCTTACTGTCAACATAATGCTGCATTTCAAAATCGTAACGGTCGAGGTGGTCAGGAGTGATATTCATCAGTACTGCCACATCTGGACGGAAGCCGAAACAGTTGTCAAGTTGGAATGAACTGAGTTCAACTACATACCAGTCTTTATCGCCTTCTGCAATCTGGAGTGCCAAAGATCGGCCGATATTTCCACCAAGTCCCACATTCTTTCCTGCCTGCTGCATGATGTAATGAATGAGTGTCGTCGTAGTGGTCTTTCCGTTGCTACCAGTGATGCAGATTGTCTTTCCTTTGGAATAACGGCTACAGAACTCAATTTCCGAAAGTATTGGAGTACCTTTTTCGATGAGTTGCTGAATCATTGGGGCTGTATCAGGAATACCAGGACTCTTCACAACTTCATCGGCAGAGAGTATCTTCTCAGCCGTATGATGTCCTTCCTCCCACTCGATTGAATTTTCGTTGAGGCGGTTCTTGTAATTGTCCTTGATTGTGCCCATATCAGATACGAACACATCATAACCATGCTTCTGTGCCAGAATAGCGGTTCCTACACCACTCTCGCCAGCACCCAATATTGCCAGTCTCATCCTATTTATATATATTGTACGCTTTCGCGCTTTTGTTTCTTTATCGAATCTTCAATGTAATAATTGTCAATGCAGCCAGGATAATTGTGGTAATCCAGAACTTGATAGTAATCTTCGACTCGTGATAAACACGACCTGAGCCCTTTATGACATACTTGCACTCTGGGTCGAGCTGTGAGTTCTGAGTGCGGAAATGATCGTGGATAGGAGTTCTGCGGAAGATTCTCTGCTTTACGCCCTTCTTCTTTCCGAGTTTGAAATAGAACACCTGCATCATAACGCTGAGACTCTCAACGAAGAATATGCCACAGAGAATAGGCAGAAGGAGTTCCTTGTGGATGATGATAGCTCCAACTCCGATGATTCCGCC
>DCIM01000011.1:0-3356 GCA_002316005.1 Prevotellaceae bacterium UBA1726
GGGTGGCTATCGTTTCCGTATGTGTTGTTGCTGCCATAATAGCTCAGTTTCTTGCTGACAGTGACAGGACCGACAACATCGAAAGTAAGGTTGAACAGGCCGTAGCTCTGGTCATAGAAGAAGTCGTGAACAGAACCGATATGGCCATTCTTTGAATAGCCCTCCTGGTTGAACATATTATCGAAAGCCTCATTGTCGTGAGAAGTTGCCATCGACTTATCCGAGTAGTTCACAAGGATTACGATACCCTTCTTGTCGCCAATCATTCCAGCGAAATCGCCCACCTTACGAGGGCCGTTCAGAGGAGTAGCCGAAGAGGTTGTAGTTGTGGCACGATTGGTATTGAGGCGCTTTGCGCGAGCCTCGTTAGCCGATTTGAGGCGGGCATCAGCAGTCTGCTTCATTGAAGCCATCTGAGCCTCGCTGAGGACGAAGAAGTCGCCATTCTCGCCCTGGAGCATTTTCTCCTGAGTATCAGTATTCAAGTAGTAATGCAAGTTCTCGTCGCCCACTAACATGAGGGAGATCTGCTGACCGTTGCTCTGAGTGTGAGTGAAAGACTTTTTCTTAGCAGGTACAGCCGACATGCTAAGGGTAATCATTAGGACGGTCAATAATGTTACTAATTTTTTCATTGTTTCCGAAACTATTTTCTTTCTATAATTCGATTTGTTTATAACAATTACAATTTGTCACTCATCTAAGATGAAAGCAAACATTTTGCAAAGATACTCAACATTTTCATAAAACCAACAAAAAAGCAATCATGTTAATGTTTTTTATACAAAAATCCCCCACAATCGCCATCCGGCGGCTCTCTGCAAAGGGCGATGGCAGGGGATTTTTTAATCCTTCTTTAACTCTCTGCTTTATATTCTGCTTTATATTCTGCTTTATATTTTCGGGCCCTTATATCGCCCTCCCGGACGGAGATTTCCAGACAGAATGACATCGCTCGGCCGTTTCCTTAATGAAATAATAAATAATCCAAAAAGGCCGCTTGCCAGAGCAAGAATGACGATATGTTTTGATCTAATCCCATATTGCTGGGGCAAATTCTATATCACCGCAAAAAAATTTGGAGAATTGAAAAAAACTTATTAACTTTGACTTCGGCTTGGGGATTAGCAGTATGTGTGTGTATTCTATCAAAGTAGAGTCATCCGTAATTTTTTCTTATGAAATACTTTTATCTTGCTTTTTTGGTTTCGATATTTGCCTTCTACAGTTGCGAGAAGAATGAAACGGAACAATCCAGGAATATCAGCAAAACCGTCATAGTGTATATGATGGCGGAGAACTCATTGTCGGACAACAGTCAGAACGACCTTAACGAAATACTCTCGGCTTGCAAGACTGTGCCCGAGGATTGCGATATGATTGTGTATATCGACAACGCATATAGCATAATGGGTACAACAAAACCAGTACTGATTCGCTATCACGACGACAAGGCCGACACACTGAAAGTGTATGCCGAGCAGAACTCCTGCGATGCAATGGTCCTCGCCAATGTTTTGTCGGACATAAAGACTGCCTCGCCTTCGGCCTCCTACTCGCTCGTGATGTGGAGTCACGGTACGGGATGGGTGGCAGCACCGCAACGCACCATTGGCATAGACAATAACAACAACACTTACTCCAACACTGGTTCGGAGATGGAGATCAGGGCGTTGCGTGAGACATTGGAGAAGACAGGAATGCACTTCGGATGGATATTCTTCGATGCCTGTTTCATGCAATGCGTGGAGGTGGCCTACGAACTGAGAAACCTCACGGATTATATCATTGCTTCACCGGCAGAGATTCCTGCTATGGGTGCGCCTTACCATAAGGTTATGACTTCGCTTTTCATGAATGATAACAGGCAGGCGGCAATAGCCATAGCACAGAAATATTACGACCATTACAAAGACAACGACGGATTGGTGATTTCTGTTATCGACACCTCCCAATTGGGAGCGTTGGCAACAGCAACATCGCCGATTGTGAAGGACATCAAAGAAGTTGGGGTGGATGACGGCGTACAGCAATACTGCTCATGGTCGAAGAGTACACTCTGGCGCCCGGAATACTATGACATGGCAAGCGTCATGAGCCACTACCTTGAGACGGCGAAGTATGAGGAATGGTATAGGCAGATAGAAAAAACCGTTCCCCTACGGTTATATACGCCGAAATGGGAAACGGGTTATAAGTTTGATGCCACCATCACCGACAGTGAGCATTTCGCGGGTATGTCGATGTTTGTCCCTGCCGAGCGCTACGAGCCTTACGGTCACAACGAAGCCATCAAGCAGACGCAATGGTGGCAGGATGTATGGGGGAATTAGACGTAAGTCTCGAGGAACTTCACTGTGCCTTCAACCTTTATTGTCTCGGTTGTTGCAGGGATGAGGATTGTCTCGCCTGCCTTGAGTGAAGTGGTGTTGCCCTCTGAATCTGTCACAGTACCCTCGCCCTTGAGACCAATGAGAATAACGAAACTATCGAGTTCTGAATAGTCGATGGTCATTGGTTCGTTGAGGTCGTAAACCGCAGTGTTGAAATAAGGACAGTTGACGAGGTTCACGCTCTCGTTCTTCCTTGGACGATAGTCTGTGCGATAGTCGTTCTCAACGGTATAGTCGATAGCCTCAGAAGCCTGCTTTGTATGGAGTTCACGATAGCTGCCATCCTTCTGCTTGCGGTGGAAGTCGTAGATACGCCATGTCACATCGCTTGTCTGCTGAATCTCAGCGAGGAAGCAACCAGTACCAATAGCATGGATACGACCAGCAGGGAGGAAGAATACATCGTCCTCCTTCACCTCATACTGAGCAAGAGCATCGCAGATGGTGTCGTTCTCGACCATAGCAGTGTACTCCTCTGGAGTGAGTTTCATCTTCAGACCGCTATAGAGTTTTGCATTCTCGTCGCTACCCATAAGGTACCACATCTCAGTCTTTCCACGCTGACGGCCCTGACGAACAGCAATCTCGTCGGTTGGGTGAACCTGAATAGAGAGATCATCGCGAGCATCGATGAACTTGATGAGGAGTGGGAACTCATTGCCGAAACGCTTGTAGTTGTCAGCACCGACGAGTTTAGCACCGAGTTTTTCGACGAGAGCATTGAGAGCCACGCCATCATATTCACCACCGTCAACAACGGTTTCACTGTTTTTTACGCCAGAAATCTCCCAACTCTCACCCACATTGGTAAGGTCGCTGTCGAGTTTCTTGAAAGGAACGATTTTCTCGCCGCCCCAAATGGTCTGCACGAGTAATGGTTTGAACTTGAACATAGGTTTTTGGTTTAAATAATTTTTTCTTATTAGCGGCGAGGCCAAGCCTCACCGAACAGGACACTTGCAA
>DCIM01000011.1:3403-6400 GCA_002316005.1 Prevotellaceae bacterium UBA1726
TCCTCTCCTACCCTTCCTTCCAGAAGGAGCGGGTGAAGATGACGAGGACCGTGAATATCTCGAGACGGCCGAGGAGCATAGAGAACATACACATCCACTTGGCGAAGCCAGGGAGAATTGCCCACGACATTGTAGGACCGATTTCCACACCGAGTGTTGGTCCGACATTACCCAGACTGCTCACAATGATGGTGATGGCATTGGTAGAGTCGATTCCCGCAACAGTAAGGACGAATGCCTGTACGAAGAACAGCAGGATATAAATGGAGAGCAGTGCAAGCAACGAGTTGCGTTTCTGCTGCGACACATTATTTCCGTCCACGCGCACAGGGAGTACCGCATTAGGATGCACCAACTGACGGAACTCGTTCTTTATCATCTTAATTACCATGATGCCACGGATACACTTCAGACCACCGGCAGTACTACCCGACATACCACCAATGAACATACACGCGGCAAGTGCCACCCATGTGACATGAGGCCACTGTCCGGCATCATCGTTGAAGAGACCTGTCGTTGTGATGAACGAAACAACAGAGAACAACGATGAACGGAAGGCATGCTCGATGTCATAATGATTGCGGAAAATGAGTTCGAGCATTATGAATGCCGTGAAGAAGGCGATGAGGAAGATGTAAAGACGGAACTCCGTACTCTGGAAGAGACGATACGGTTTCATGCGCATCACTGAAGTCCAGAGCAGCACGAAATTCACTCCCGACATGAAGCAGAAAGCAATGCAAGTGTACTCAATAGCAGGGGAATTGAAGAACTCCGTACTCATGTTATGAGTAGAGAATCCACCCGTAGCCGTTGTTGTCATACCATAGTTGACGGCATCGAACGGAGTCATTCCGAACAGCCAGTAACAACCCATGCAGGCAAGGGTGAGGAAGAGATAGATAGACCAAATCCACTTAGCACTCGTAGATAGACGAGGATGGAGTTTTGTCTTTATCGGACCAGTAGCCTCAGCGGCAAAGACACGCACGCTACCACCCGTCATTGACGGAAGGATGGCAATGGTGAAGAACACAATTCCAAGACCACCCACCCACTGCATCACAGAACGCCAGAAGAGGATGCCATGAGGCAGAGCCTCAACATCATCAAAGATGGTGGCACCAGTAGTGGTGAATCCCGACATCGTCTCAAAGAAAGCATCAGTGAAGTTGGTTATGTATCCGCTTATGAGGAACGGCAATGTACCGAAAAGACTGAAAATCACCCATGCGAGTGTCACCACAAGATAGGCGTCACGACGCGAAAGGGAGTTGTCGGCCTCACGACCGATGTAACGGAATGTGGCAGCAGCCAGTATTGTGATGACGAACGAGAGGGAGAACGAGAACTGGTCGGGTTCCGCATAATAGAAAGCAACGAGCATACACAAAAGCATCAGTCCTGCTTCGATGTAAAGCAGAGATCCCAAGACCTTGTATATCATTTTTCCGTTAATCATTCTTGACTTTAGAGTTTTTTTATCAACGAATTTCTTTCTCCGCTACGCTATGAAAGCGGCAAAGCCGAGCGCGCGAATTTCACTAATTCTTAGGTACGCGGAGTTTTTTATCAACGAATTACAGCGAGAACTGCCAGGTTTTCTTGAACATATCCTCAACGCGAGTGATGTTGGTGCCATGAATAAACACCACTACAGAGTCGCCAGGGAGAATCATTGTATTACCATTTACAAGCATTGCCTCGCCATCACGAACAAGACCTCCGATAGTCACGCCCTTAGGCAGACTGAGGTCCTTTACAGGTTTCTTTGTGACACGCGAGCCCTCCATCGCTATGAACTCAGCCACATCAGACTGGATGGAAGTGAGGAAGCGAACATTGCTCACATTCACATTGAGCAACATTCGGTAGATATGACTCGCCGCAATGGTTTTCTTGTTGATGATAGTACCGATGTCAAGACTCTCAGCCATGCTGACATAGTCGAGATTCTCAACAAGAGCGACAGTCTTACGCACGCCCATCTTCTTGGCAGCCAAGCAAGCAAGAATGTTTGTCTCAGCATTACCAGTGAGAGCCACAAAGGCCTGAGTATTCTTGATGCCCTCCTCAACGAGGAGACTCGCATCACGGCCATCGCCATTGATGACGAGACAGCGATCGCCAAAAGTATCGTTCAGTTCGGCACAACGGTTTTCGTCAACCTCAATGACCTTTGCATGCATATAGTCGGGCAAGGCTTTGACAGAACGGACACAAGTCTTTCCGCCACCCATGAACATCACATTCTTCACATCTGTGTAGCCCTCCTTTCCCACAATACGGCGAATATCAGGGATATACTGCTTTGTGGTCATGAAATAGGCAATATCGTAGAGATGCAACTCATCATTACCACCAGGGATGATTGTCTCGCCCTGACGCTTTATGGCCACAACATGATAAGGATCGTCAGGACCGCAAATCTCTTTGAGAGGACGACCCAGGATGGTACACTCCTCGCGCAACTTGATTCCAAGCGTTACAAGAGCACCGTTATGCACATCGTAGCGCTGGCGAACCCACGACATTTTCAAGCCTTGGATGATATCCTGTGCAGCAAGCATCTCTGGATAGATGATACTGCTAAGGCCTATCTCCTTGTAGAAATTGATATTTTCCTCAAGGATGTATTCCTTGTCCTCAACCTTTGCGACAGTCTTCTTCGCACCCAGATGCTTTGCCATGATACAAGCCTGCACATTCTGGTTTTGGTTGGAAGTAACGGCAATGAACAGATCAGCCTTGTTCACACCCACCTCGCGCATTGTCTCAAGACTGCAAGGAGGAGCCTGAAGGGTGAGAATGTCATAGTCGGCAGCCAACTTCGACAGGCGCTCAGCATCTTCGTCGATGAGCGTCACATCCTCGTTGTTGCGGGATAAGAGTTTTGTCAGGTGCGAACCAATTGTCTTGGCTCCTGTTATTATGATTTTCATAATAAAATATTATGATGAGAATATTTATTTTTATCAACGAATTTACTTTCTT
>DCIM01000055.1 GCA_002316005.1 Prevotellaceae bacterium UBA1726
TAACCAACTGAACTACGGGCACCATATTAAGCAACCTTTACAGTTGCAATCCGTATTTGCGACTGCAAAGGTACTATATTTATTTGGAATATCCAAACAAATTGCTTAATTTTTTTGCCACCAGCCTTATTTAGCTTAGTTTTCTGCTGCTGGTGTCTCTGTTGCTGCTGCCTTTGGAGCCTCAGCTGCTGGAGTAGCCTCCTTTGCAGCACCCTCTGCAGGGTTAGCGTTAGCACCAAAACCAGGAGTTGTAACAGGGTTTGTCTTCTCTGTCTGAGGAGTTGCACCCTCGAATACGCTCTGCTCTGTTGAAGCCTTTGGAGCAACATAAGCACAAGCGATGCTGATGATAACCATTGCTATAGCCAAGCCCCAAGTTGTTTTCTCAACAACATCAGTGGTCTTACGAACGCCAAGCAAATTGTTCTGAGCAGAGAAGTTCGATGCGAGACCGCCTCCCTTGCTCTCCTGAATGAGTACGATGCTAATCATCAAGATAGCAGCGATTACGATGATAATTACTAGTAATGTGTACATCTTTTTATTGTTTTATTAATATTATTTTTTCTAAATATCGCATTTGATCTGCAAAGTAAGCACTTTTTTTTGGAAAAATCAAATTTAATCGTTGAATTATTTCCAAAGCCTTCGAATAATTGCCTTGTTTTATGTATATTTTGGCCAAAGTCTCGGTAAAGTACCCTTCTTCGAGTTCATCTTTGTCATTTTCAAGTGCAACTTCGGTGTGTGGTGTGTAAGTGCTTTCTTCTGTCAAAGTAATCTTACCGCCCTCCTTCACAAGGAAGTTGTCGATGAGGTCTTCTGCATGATCTCGTGAACCATTTTCAACCGTCTCTTTTTCATTAGGTTCTTCTTTGTCAAACGAACCCGTTTCCAAAAGATAAGCTACATAGTCGATCGTTGCATCTGTGGCAGTTGGATTGCGCTTTGTCCTCTTTTCAGGTTCTGGTTCTTGAGGCAGAGAATCAAGATAACTACTTATGAGAACATCAGTTCGGTCTTCGTTCTTTGTTGCCAATTTTTCTTCCTGGCGTGCCAGTTTGTAGTGATTACCTTCTACGAGATTGAAAAGAACGGTTCTGTCGGTAATATAGAAAGCCGCTTGTCGCAGTTCATCGCCAAACGAAGGGTCGTGGAGCAGATAAAGATTCTGCAACATCAGTAATCGCGCTGCCTGATGATATGGGTAGAGCGCAACATAACTGCGGAGATCGTAGAGCGTCTCGCGGTCAAGGAGTTCCGGATGTTGTATATATCTGTTTAATTCCATAATTACCAATTTGCTACAGTTGCATTGAATATCTGGTCGCAGAGTTCCTCGACCATCTGTGTAACCAGTTCTTCCTGTACAGAAGCCAAACTCTGTGTTGTCTCGTATGTAGAGGTGGCAGTAAACTGGCGTTCAAAGTCCTCGCTGTGCTTTATGTTGTTAGTGAAACGAACATTCACGGTTATAGACAACTCTGTCTGTGCAGAATAACCGTCAGAAGACACGGACTTGTTTCGTTGATTGTATTGGGTGATTTCACCTTCAATCTTCAGGTCGCCGTTTCGCTTAACCTGCTGAAGTTTTGTGTGACTTGCAAACTGGTCCTTCAACTGGTTATTGAATATTGATGCCATTGGTCCCCAGACATAAGAGGCACGGATTGGGAAATCGGCTATTTGAATGGTCTTTGTCTTCGAATAGTCAATACTTGCTCCGTTGAATTTATATGAGATCGAACAAGCAGAAAGCACCAGTATGAGTGCCATCACCCACACGAAATGAAATCTTGTCTTGTTTCGAAGTATATTCATATCCTTTTATTTTCTTTTTCTTGAAATACCGAGGGCATCGAGCCTGCGATAGAGTGTTCTGTCTGATATGCCTAATTCCTCAGCGGCTTTTTTCCTATTACCGTTATGCTTTTCAAGCACGCGAAGCAAAGCCTGCTCGCTTATCTCGCGCAAATTGAGCGATTCCTCTGCTGATTGGGTGTCGTGAACTTCCTCTGCCTCAAGGAATTCGTGACTTGCAGGAGGCGTGGTAATTGATGTTGCCGCCGAATCCATAGGACCGCTAAAGGTTTGGGCAGGTTCTTCTATCGGAGTGTCAAAACCACGAGCACCTGCCAATCCACGCTGTTCGTTCAATTGAGTGCGAAGACCTTTCATGTCGGCTTTCATCGTGTCAACAGTATTCTTCATCTCCACGATAACCTTCCAAAGCATCTCACGCTCGTTGGCATAGTTGCCTTCTGAATCCTGCGAATCAATGACCACAAGTCCTGTACTCTCTGGGTCAACAGGGATGAACTTGCGTATAACCTGCTCGTCAATGATGCGCGATTCCGATAAAACAGAGATCCTCTCTGTGATATTCTTCAGTTCGCGCACATTTCCTGGCCATTTGTAGTTCAAGAGAATCTGCTTGGCTTCAGGAGTCAGTTCCACACGAGGCATACGGTATTTCTCCGACATCTGGAGGGCAAACATACGGAACAATCTTTCAATATCCTCGCCACGCTCACGAAGAGGAGGCATCTGGATAGGTACCGCATTCAGACGATAGTACAAATCCTGACGGAACTTGCCTTCCTTGATGGCTTGTGGAAGGTTTACATTAGTAGCTGCCACGATGCGCACATCGGTTTTCAGCACTTTCTGCCCACCAACACGGATATATTCGCCCGTTTCGAGCACACGAAGCAAACGAGCCTGTGTAGCCAAAGGCAATTCGCCCACCTCGTCAAGGAATAAAGTTCCACCTGAAGTCGTACCGAAATAACCTTGAGACTCGCCAATAGCACTTGTGAAAGCACCCTTCTCGTGACCGAACAATTCGCTGTCTATTGTTCCCTGAGGAATGGCTCCACAGTTGATGGCAATGTATTGCCCTTTCTTACGAGGAGAGTTTTCGTGGATGATGCGAGGGAGAATTTCCTTACCAACACCGCTTTCTCCTGCTATGAGCACAGAAAGGTCGGTTGGCGCAATCTGCAAAGCAACATCCAATGCACGGTTCAACGCATCGCAGTTTCCCACGATGTTATACCGATGCTTTATTTCCTGAAGCCTTGAAGTATCCATATTCCTTATTTATATATTAGCGAAGCCAAATCGGTCTCCTTTGTTTTTATTCTTCCTTTTTCTTTGGGATTGAGAAACGCAATTTCTCTCCGTTGTCAGGACGCTCATGATAGAGTTTTGGCAATGGATTTGCCATTGGCTCATCGTATTCCTTGCGATAACGGCAGATATCAATCGCTCTGTAAATAGCATTACGCATTACGCTCTCGTCAGCCATATCCTTTCCTGCAATGTCATAGCGGGCATCAGTATCGGGCATTGTGCATACCAAAGGTATGTTGGTCAAAGCGATGATGCTTTCATCGTCGCTAAGCATCTTGAGTGGGAGCAATCCCTGATCGTGATACATTGCCAGAATTGCATCAAAAGCTTCGTACTTTCTGTTTGCAAAGAATTCCTCTGCCTGATAAGGACCGAATGCTTGGATTCCAGTTTCTGCAAGTGTTGTCACAGCAGGAGTGATAATCTCTTTCTCCTCTGTTCCTTCCTGAGGATTGAGGGCGAGAACGGCGATGCGTGGACTTGACAGACGGAAATCGCGCTTCAAAGTAGCATGAAGAGTCTTCACCTTTGCCACGATATTGTCAACCGAGAGTTGACCGGCAGTCTCTTTTACTCCTCCATTGCAAGCCAAAGCCACACGGATGATGTCGTTGAGATAGAGCGCCTGAACCTTTGCGTCCTTACCCATTGATGACTCAATGAATTTCACGGTGCCAGGGAACTTGAAGCTGCTTGTCTCAAGCGAACCTTTGTTTACTGGACCGCAGACAAGAGCATCGTACATGCCCTCTCTGCCGTCGGCAAGGGCTTTGTCGAGTGCCT
The DNA here is from genome assembly GCA_002316005.1 of Prevotellaceae bacterium UBA1726. Lineage (GTDB taxonomy): Bacteria > Bacteroidota > Bacteroidia > Bacteroidales > Bacteroidaceae > Prevotella. The sequence continues at coordinate 3,919 of DCIM01000055.1, forward strand.
TTACGGCAGCTGTATTTGCCTCAATGCTCGATTTGCCGAATTCCACCTTTATCTCCTCGTCGAAGCAAGGGATAAGGTTTACGCGACCATCGCGTGCCTCGCGAGCATCTTTGATGATGCTGTATTGGCATCTTTCCTGAATGGCGTTGCTATGGAAAGCAGCCACTTTCGGCGAGCCGTATATTATCGGAGTACAGATTTCGAGCATCTCCGGTTCCGCGAAGGTTTTGAAGATAAGCTCGTAGCCTATTCCGTTGGTGTCGCCTTGCGTTATTGCAATGCGAATCTTATGATTTTCCATTAATGGGATATCTATTTATTGTTTCTGAATTGTAATTTTTCCTTGGCTGCAGTCGAGAGCAATCCACAAGCGGCATATATATCCTGACCGCGTGATGCTCTGATTGTCGTTGTAATGCCATGGTTGCACAGATAGTCGCGGAACGATTCCATCTTCTTGTCGTCAGCACCCTTGAGGTCGACTTCCGGGATCTGGTGGAAACGGATGAGGTTGATACGGCAATCGAGGTCTTTCAGCAGTTTCACCAGTTCGCGAGCATGTGTCTGAGTGTCGTTTGTTCCACCGAACACGATATACTCGAATGTGAGCCTTCTCTGATGTGGAGTGCCTTCCTCTTCTTGCGACCAGTCTCTTGGGAAGTATTTCTCAAGCAGTTTCACGGTTTCTGCAATCGGCATTCCCTTCTCGGCAGGCATCAGTTGAGCACGCTGTTCTGGGATAGGGGAGTGGAGGCTTATCGCTACATGGCAGTCGCTTTCTTCGAGGAAACGCTCCAGTTTGTTCTTTATGCCTACACTACTCACAGTGATTCGCTTAGGACTCCACGCCAAACCGTATTCTGCTTTTAGCAGTTGTGTTGCCTTGAGCACATTGTCGAGGTTGTCCATTGGTTCGCCCTGACCCATGAAGACGATATTTGTCAGCCGGTCTATTTCCGGTAGGGCATAAACCTGATTCAATATGTCGCAAACCGAAAGGCTACCTTCAAATCCTTGCTTACCAGTCTGGCAGAAGAGGCAGTTCATCTTGCAACCGACCTGACAACTCACACAAAGTGTGGCGCGATCACGGTCGGGAATGAACACCGTCTCTACCTGTTTGCCCGACTCGGTAGGGAAGAGGTACTTTATTGTGCCATCCTTCGAGTATTGGGCATCTGCATGAGGCATTGTTCCTACGCAATATTCTGCGCTGAGCAATTCGCGGTTTTTCTTCGACAGATTCGTCATCTCCTCTATCGACTGGACATGCTTCTGATAGATCCACTGGGCTATCTGTCCACCTGTGAAGGCGGGCATTCCAAGTTCCTTGGCTAAAGCCTTTAGTTCGGTCTGAGTTAGGCCGAGAAGTGGTTTCTTGTTCATCTGCTTATCCTTTTCGCGCGAAATAGCGTGCAAAGTTACAAAAAAAAATCCAAATATCGTAACTTTTCGCTCATTTTGTGTTATCTTTGCAGAAAATTAAAACTGAAAGTATGGAAAATCTACAGAGATACAACTCTTACAACGAACTCATTGAGGCGGCTTCCAACGGAAGTCTTGAAGGCAGATGGGCCCTTCTTGTCACAAAACCAAATGTCCGTTTCGGACAGAATGCCGAACAACGCCTTGTGCGTGTTGCCGAGGATACAAATGCGGCTCTTGTCTATTCCGATTATTATAAGGTAGAGGCAGGGCAACTGGTGGCTCATCCTGTCATCGACTACCAAACAGGTAGTCTTCGCGACGATTTCGATTTCGGTAGCGTGATGCTCATCAATGCCTATTATGTCCGTGTGTTTGCTGAGTATGAGGAGTCGCGTCGCTATCAGTACGCTGGACTCTATGCCCTTCGTCTGTTCCTTTCACGTTGCGACATGATTGTCCACCTCGACGAGTTCCTCTACACCGAGGATGAACTCGACCTCCGAAAGAGTGGCGAGAAACAGTTCGACTATGTCGATCCTCGTAATCGTGAGGTGCAGATTGAGATGGAAAAGGCTTGCACATATCATCTTTCGGAGATTGGTGCATTGGTTGACACAACACAATATGCAGCCCCTGACTTCTCGCGTGGCGATTTCCCTGTCGAGGCTTCGGTAGTTATTCCTGTTCGTAATCGTGTCCGTACCGTTCGCGATGCTGTAGAGAGCGCGCTCAGTCAGGAGTGCTCTTTCCCTTACAATGTCATTGTGGTTGACAATCATTCTACCGATGGCACGAGCGAGATTCTTGCTGAAATCGCCGACGAACGATTGAAGGTGATTGTCCCTGAGCGCAACGATCTTGGTATCGGTGGCTGCTGGAATGAGGCTATCAACTCCGAGTATTGCGGCCGATTTGCCGTTCAGTTGGATTCCGACGATCTCTATTCTTCGCCTCAGACTCTTCAACGCATCGTCGATGCTTTCTATGAGCAGAAGGCGGCAATGATTGTGGGCTCTTATCGTATGTGCAACTTCCAGTTGGAGACTCTCCCTCCGGGTCTTATCAGTCATGCGGAATGGACCGATGAGAATGGTCCTAACAACGCCCTTCGCATCAATGGCCTTGGTGCTCCTCGTGCCTTCTTCACTCCATTGCTTCGCCAGTTGCAGTTCCCTAACACCAGTTACGGCGAGGACTATGCCATGGGATTGGCATTCTCGCGACGTTATAGGATAGGTCGTATTTATGATGAACTCTATCTCTGTCGTCGTTGGGAAGGTAATTCCGATGCCGCTCTTAGCGTTGAGAAAATCAACAAGAACAACCTCTACAAGGACCGTCTCCGTACAATAGAACTCCTTGCGAGAGTAAGATAAGGCCCACCCAAGCCCTCCCGAAGGGAGGGATGTTTAAATGTCCTGTGCGGTGAGATACATCTCGCCGTGATAACAAATGACATAAAGAATGAAACACGAAGAAATCCAATCCTTCTTTTCTTCCGAACTGGCTAACTGGGAGGATTGTGCAAAACGATATAATGACCTTCGGGAGGCTCAAAGCCGAAAGGTTATCGTTGATGGAAGGGAATACTCCCTCATGTTCAATCCTGCCCGTATGCGCTCGGCAACTGCCAAGGTTGTTGCCGGAAAGGTTGATCGCCCTTGTTTCCTTTGCCGCAAGAATCGTCCCGATGTCCAACATGACATTCCTATAACACCCGACGCTCAACATTCAACCTCTAAATATCTCCTTTCTGTAAATCCTTTTCCTATACTTCCAGAGCATTTCACGATCATCAACTCTGAGCATGAACGACAGACGATGACTCTTGCCCGACTTAAGGATATGGCATTCATCGCTCGTGAGATGGAGGGTTATCTGGTGTTCTTTAATGGTGCTTGCTCCGGGGCGTCTGCTCCTGATCATTTTCACTTTCAGGCGGTACCAAAGAATCTCGTTCCTCTCACTTCGTGGAGCGAGTCGGTATGGAAGACTATAGGCGTACAGAAATGCGATGCAGAAAACCTGAAAATTGATTTCTCCAAATCTGACTTTTGTAATATTATTTGTTGGGTTGATGGTGGCGAAGTCCATTGGTGGGTAGTGAATCGTCGCTGTCATCGTCCTTGGCAGTATGAGGCCGAAGGCGATGAGAAAGTGCTCATCTCTCCTGCCTCGCTCGAATTTGCTGGTGTCGTACCTCTTGCACGTGAAGAGGATTTCAATAAGATGACGGATTCACTTTTAGGTGACATCTACAATCAATGTTGGGAGAAAGAGCCGCTTGTCGATGTGGGCATTGGCCCTGCAGAAGGTATTACCCGTCACGATAATGAAGACGGCACTACAACATTAGATAATGTACGCATAGGCATTGGCTTTCATTGGGATCAAAGACGTACTTTCCGCTATGAAGGTTGCATTTTTAAGAAGGCTCTTCCTCTCGGGGAAGCGGGGAAAGGGACTGATTGGGTCATAAACCGCCTTCCCGTAGAACAGTATCTCAAGAGTGTCATCTCCTCTGAGATGTCGGCCACTTCCTCGTTGCAACTCCTTAAGGCTCATGCCGTTATCTCTCGTTCGTGGCTGATGTTCGGTAGTGCTCCTCATACTCTCTTCGATGTCTGTTCCGATGATTGCTGTCAGCGCTATCAGGGCATATCCGACAAGATGAACCCTATCGTTGAACAGGCCATTGAGGAGACTCGCGGAGAGATGCTGATGTATGAAGGCGAGATTTGCGATGCTCGTTACTCGAAGTGTTGTGGTGGACAGACGGAGGAATTCCGTTATTGTTGGGAGAACAAGGATTATCCTTATCTTCGCAGTATTCGTGATGCTCGCCCTGATGGAACCGTTTTCTGTGACACTGAGAATGCAAAGGTTCTCTCGCAGGTTCTCAACGACTACGACCAGAAGACGCGCGATTTCTATCATTGGCGTGTGGAATACACTCAGCAGGAACTATCCGACCTTGTCGAACGCAAACTCCATAAAGGTTTGGGCCTTATCACCGACCTTATCCCTCTTGAACGAGGTAAGAGTGGTCGTATTAGCCAGTTGAAAATCGTTGGCGAGAACGGCTCCGTCATCATCGGCAAAGAACTTGCCATTCGCAAAGCTCTGAGCGAAACCTGCCTCTATAGTAGTGCCTTTGATATTGAGTATAAAACATCCCTCCCTTTGGGAGGGCTTGGGTGGGCTCTTATTGGCCAAGGCTGGGGTCACGGAGTGGGTCTCTGCCAGATTGGTGCTGCCGTAATGGGCGAGGAGGGCTACGACTACAAAGAGATTCTCCGTCATTATTACCCCGGTGCCGAAGTGAAGAAAGTCTGGTAATATAATCATTTCATTTCTACCTGTTTGTCCCCACGCCTTGGGGACATTTGTTTTTCATCGTGGGGACAACTGTTTTTCGCCTTGGGGACAGTTGTTTTTCAATGTGGGGACAATTAATTTGCAGTTCTCGGATTTTTTCCCTATCTTTGTAGTCGAAAGAAGAAAAACTGAAATCTATGTTTAAGAATTCCCCTTGGAGTTGGATTCCGACTCTTTATTTTGCCGAAGGACTACCTTATGTGGCGGTGATGACAATATCGCTCGTACTCTACAAGCAACTTGGCTTGTCGAACACTGAAATCACGCTCTATACCTCGTGGCTCTATCTGCCATGGGTGATAAAACCGCTTTGGAGTCCGTTCATCGATGTCATCAAGACAAAACGATGGTGGATTGTCACCATGGAACTTCTCATCGGTGCTGCTTTCGGTGGCGTGGCTTTCACCATCCCGACGAACTTCTGGCTTCAGGGAACGTTGTTCTTCTTTTGGGTGATGGCCTTTGCCAGTGCCACTCACGACATCGCTGCCGATGGTTTCTATATGCTTGCTCTCTCGCAGCACGATCAGGCGTGGTTCGTGGGAATACGCTCCACATTCTATCGCTTTGCAACAATCTTCGGCCAGGGCATCCTCGTGATGATTGCGGGCAATCTCCAGGTACTCTATCGCAACTCCATACCATTCTCGTGGAGCCTTATGTTCTATGGAGTGACGGGCATCTTCATCGCCCTCTGGCTCTGGCATAGTTATGCTCTGCCTCGACCAAGTGAGGACAAGGCTCGCTCGAATCTCACCTATCAGACGGTATGGCAGGAACTGGTTCATGCCGTGAAGACTTTCTTCCAGAAAGAGCAGGTTCTTGCGGGAATCCTCTTCATGCTTCTCTACAGAATGCCTGAAGGTCTGCTTGCCAAAATCAGCACTCTCTTCCTTCTCGACGCCACTCATAAGGGCGGCCTTGGTTTGTCGCCTCAGGAATATGGCTTGGTTCAGGGTACTGTTGGCGTTGTAGGTCTCACGCTCGGTGGAATCCTTGGTGGAATCGCTGCCGGCAAGGATGGATTGAAGCGCTGGCTGTGGCCAATGGTGATGGCAATAACATTGCCCGACCTTGTGTATGTATATCTGAGTTTTGTTCTCCCCGACAATTTCTTCATCGTGAATGCTTGCGTATTCGTCGAGCAGTTTGGCTATGGCTTCGGTTTCACCGCCTATATGCTCTACCTTATTTATTATAGTCGTGGCGAATACAAAACCAGTCACTATGCTCTTTGTACGGCCCTCATGGCTCTCTCGATGATGATTCCGGGAATGTTTGCCGGTGCCCTTCAGGAGGCTGTAGGCTATCGCACATTCTTCATCATTGTCTGCTGTTTCTGTGCTGTCACCTACATCGTCACCTCGTTGCTGAAGATCGACCCGAAGTTCGGACAGAAAGAGGAAATAACCCCTAACCCCGAAGACTAAAAGTCTTCTCCCCTTCCCCCGTGATGGGGAAGGGAGTAGAATAGTTGGAGGTAATTTGTTTTATTCCAAATAATGAGTATCCAACTCCCTTCCCCATCACGGGGGAGGGGAAGAGCCCGAAGGGCGAGGGGGTAGGGGTATATGTACGCCGTAATTGATTGCGATAATTGCTATGTTTCCTGCGAGAGGGTGTTTCGACCTGATCTGAACGGAAAACCCGTTGTTGTGCTGAGCAATAACGATGGGTGTGTCGTGGCTCGCTCGAAGGAGGCTAAGCTGATGGGCATCAAGGCGGGAACGCCCTATTATCAGTTGAAGGACCTTTTCCCTGGACAGGAAATACATTGCTTTTCATCCAACTACGAACTCTATGGAGATCTAACCGCTCGTGTGATGAGCATCGTGCGCAAGGCTTCACCGGAGTTCTGGCGATACAGCATCGACGAGGCTTTCGTCGAACTGAAAGGCATGGAGCATATCGAACTGAAGAAATGGGGTGAGGATCTTCACAAGCAGATACTTAAATGGGTGGGGATACCTGTCTCAATCGGCATCGCTCCTACAAAGACGCTCGCCAAATGTGCCGACCGATTTGCGAAGGACTATCCTGGATATAATCATTGTTGTGTTATCGATTCCGAAGAGAAGCGTGTCAAAGCCTTGAAACTGTTCGAAATCGGTGAGGTGTGGGGCATTGGGCGTAGGTTCAAGAGCCGACTGGAGGACTATGGCGTGGCAACGGCTTTCGACTTCATCTCAAAACCTCAGTCGTGGGTGAAGCACGAATTCCATCTGCCGGGCGAACGCACCTGGATGGAACTGAACGGTATCGATTGCATCCCGATGGAGGACACGACGACAAAGAAGAGTATCTGTACGAGCCGCTCGTTTCCTTCGAATATTGGCGACATTGAAACGGTCCGTACTCATGTGAGCAACTTTGCCGCTCGTTGTGCCGAAAAACTCCGCCGACAGAACACGGTCTGCTCACTTGTGACGGTGTTTGTCCATACCAACCGTTTCCGTGAGGACCTTCCTCAATATGGCAATTCCATCAGCGTGTCGCTTCTTACTCCCGACAATTCCACGCAGGTCATCGTGAGCAAGGCGTGCGAGGCTTTGGCGGCTATCTGGCGACCATATTTCCAATATAAGAAGGCTGGCGTCATTGTGAGCGATATCCAGCCTTCAAATGCTGTCCAGACTAACTTCCTCGACTTTGATGACAAGACTCACGAAAAACTCCAACGCCTCGATTCTGCCATCGACCGGATAAACCGTCTGCTTGGCGATGAGACGATAGTGCTTGGTGCTCAGCAGTATCCTTTGCAGAAGGAACCGACTGACACAAAAAATACCACGAACCCTCATGATGAGAAGATTCGTGGTAAGTCTATGTCTTTCCGCGATGCCATCAAGCACGAGTTCCGCTCAAAGAACTACACCACTCGATGGAGCGACTTGCTCGACACTAAATAGTTAATCGTTGAAGCGGTTCAGGATAGGACCGTATTTGTCAATCCTTCTGTCGCGAAGGAATGGCCACCAACGACGCACATCCTCCGAATGGGCAAGGTCGATGTCAACAATGATACTCTCTTCTTCATTGTCGGATGCCTGATAGAGAATCTCGCCCTGAGGGCCGGCAATGAAACTTGAACCCCAGAACTGTATTCCTTCTGTCTGACCGCTTGGGTCGGGCTCAAATCCTACACGATTCACGGCAACGACAGGAAGTCCGTTGGCTACAGCATGACCGCGCTGAACTGTCGTCCATGCTCCTCTCTGGCGTTGCTGTTCCTTTTCGTCGTCCGAAGCGGCATAGCCGATGGCGGTAGGGTAGATGAGTATCTCGGCTCCTGCCAATGCCATGAGGCGTGCTCCTTCCGGATACCACTGGTCCCAACAAACCTGTACGCCAAGCTTTCCTACAGAGGTCTGAATTGGCTGGAATCCTAAGTCGCCAGGTGTGAAGTAGAACTTCTCATAGTATGCTGGGTCGTCTGGAATATGGTTCTTGCGGTATTTGCCGGCAATACTTCCGTCTTTCTCAATCACAACGGCTGTGTTATGATACAAACCCGGTGCTCGACGCTCGAAAAGCGATGTTACGATGACTACCTCCAACTGGCGTGCCAGTTCTCCGAAGAAATTTGTCGATGGACCCGGAATTGGTTCTGCGAGGTCGAAATTATTCACATCCTCCACCTGACAGAAGTAGAGTGAGTTGTGCA
>DCIM01000091.1 GCA_002316005.1 Prevotellaceae bacterium UBA1726
ATACCATCACCATTCTCTGCACCAACATATTTGATAAAAGCAGTCTCACCAAGATCTTCCGACTGTTCCTTTACATAAGCATCATCGGTAGAGTTCTTTGCACCAAGATAAACAAGGCCTGAGCCTGAAGGATAAGCCTCGGCCACTACATAGAGGTTCTTGTAAGGAGTAGAAGCATTTGCTGCAACACATGCGAGCATAAATGCACATACAGATAAAATTTTCTTCATAATAATTATTGTTTTAAAGTTATACTGTTTTTGTCTTGAAAGCACAGAATGAAAGATAGAGCGCACACACGAGGATAACGCTAATACCACCTACTATACCAAACCACTCAATGGCGAAGCCGATGATCGGAGTCACGATAGCACCTCCAGAGATGGCTGTAATCATAAGACCTGATATCTCGTTTGCCTTTGAAGGTGTATGTTGGATGGCAACAGAATAGATGATAGAGAATACCGATGAAGCAAGGAAACCGATAGCACCAATACATACCATATTGACTGTTGGATTGGCAACAAACATAAGAACGAGAATCACTGCCACGCATGTTAGGATATTGACTAGGAAATATTTCACTGCGTCAATACGAGTGAGCAGATATGAACCGAGCAGAGCTCCCACTGTACGGCAGAAGAAATATGTCTGAGGGGCATATTTCACCATCTGTTCATCCCAGTTGAAACGGGTAGCCATAATCTTAGATGAGAGATAGTTGACTGAAACATCGAGTCCCACAACCGCAAGGATACCTAGAAAAAGGAGCAAGATGACATTATCCTTCAAAAGGGCAAAAGTGCTTGCTATAGATGTCATCTCTTCTTGCTTTGGTTCGCGCTCAATTGGAGTGAGGAGAAGCCACAGACCGGTAATAATGGTGATAGTACCCAGCACAGGAAAGCAGTAGTACCACTTGTCACCACCCCAGAGTGAGATGGAAAGGATGACAATCTCAGGCCCCAAAAGGGATGATACGGCTTTGATAACCTGTCCAGCGGTAAGACTGCTTGTAAGCAAGCGGGATTCGGTTATTACATTACCTATAAGAGGATTTAACGACACCTGCAGAATAGTATTTCCTATGCCAAGGAGGGCAAAAGCAATGATACAGATGGTGCTGTTGTAGTAGAACAGTGGCAGGAACATTCCCACGATTGTAACCACAAAACTTATTAGCACCGTGTTCTTGCGTCCGATACGACTCATGAGATTGCCGAACGGAATACCTAGGAACAGGAACCAGATGAATACCATTGATGGCACGAATCCTGTCATTGATGGGGACCAATCGAAGGATTTCTGCACATAGTCGGATGAGATTCCCACAATGTCACAGAATCCCATCACATAGAATCCCAGGAGAAGTGGAATGAGTTGGATAAACTTTTTCATCTTTTATTTGTTTTTATTTTAATATGTAATCATAATCTAACCAGAAGAAACGAGGCTGATAAGAGGATACATCTGTGTATAGTTGCTTAATGTCAAGCGTATTAACGCAATAGCCTACCAAGAAGCGATTATCCTTCGCGTATTGAGGATGGGCCATGGCGTTGTATGTAATCCAACCTTGTTTCATTCCCGACTCAGGTGTTGTATATACCAGTTTCTTGTTATACCATGGACCATGCGGAGCATCGGCTATCGCTGTATATATGTCCTTACTCTCACGCTCCTGGGTGAGTAGAATATATTTATCATTATGGCGGAATACAGAGAACTGCTCACACATGTTCGGAACATTCCCCGTAAGGCGGGTTGCAAGCATCGGATCCGTTGTCCATTTATCATACGACCAGAACTCCAGGTTCCCCAGACAGCCATCCGTCATTTTGAAACGGCATAAATAGAGGCGGTTCTTGCCTTCGGCCATTCGAGTGCCATAGGAATAAACGTAGTCACCGGCTTCAATGCAACTGAAGCCAAAATGAATTCCTGCAAGCTCCTTCCACGGGAAATTATGTGAGTCAATGACAGAAAAGTCATCCATTGACACTCGCAGATAGTCAAGTGAATGCCAGAAGAAATCAAATGTTCCATGTCCAAAGGCTGCTATGTCGGCAAAGAAAACATGCAACACTCCATCACGCACAAAACCATGCTCTGGCCACATCACAGTTCGATAGCCATCCTTGTCAGCTGTAGTGTAGAGCGATGTCGGAGCCTCCGGTGTTCCTGCCGTGATAGTGCGAGCATCGTTCTTTGTAACCAAAGAGAAGGCATTTCCACTGATGAATGGTGATAGTTCTCCACGAGTATTGTTCTCCACCTCACCATAGAATGAGTCACCCCAAAGAAACAGCGACGAATCTTCCGTGATTGGTATGGATATAACTCCGTCTGCTCCTGTCACATTGCCTATACCGGGACGGAACAGGAACTGTTGGAAATAGTTGTCAAGCACCACCGGTTCGCGCTTTTGCGCAAAACCAGAAAGTGGAAACAAGAGTGCAACTATTAGAAACTGATATTTCTTCATCGTTCTCATCTTACTGCTTTATGCGACATTGAAGGAGGAGCCATCTCAGGGGCACTACCCCACTTCTCATTTGGCTTTGGACCCATGATGAGCTTCAGCGTACCGCCACCAACTATGTCCTTATGATAAAGCCATGGGCAGTTGTACTCTTTGCCATTTAAATAAGCCTTCTGGATATAGATATTCTCTGCCGAGTTATTAACTGTCTCAATTGTAAATGTCTTTCCAGAATAGTATTTGCTTGAAAGATGAATTACAGCTTTTGAGAAGAGAGGACTGCCAAGGTCCCAAATTGGTTCTGTGGCACATCCGCCTTGCATCTGAAACAAGCCAAGGGCGCTGAGTGCATACCACGAACCCATCTGACCTTCGTCTTCGTCGCCCATCCATCCGTCTTGCGGTGTCTTTCCGTAGAACTTATCCATGATGGCGCGTGCCCATTTCTGAGTAAGCCAAGGGCGACCGGCATAGTTGAACAAATAAGCAGCCTGCATGTTTGGCTGATTACCATGATTGATTGGCAAACGGCCCATTGATGCTAGTGATTCTGAGAAATCCACACTCTCGCTCGAGAATTTCCATGGTTCAGAGGCAACAAAACCGCGATTCAGACGCTCACAGAACTCATTGCTACCAAGGAAATCAACAACATACTGCACATCATGTGGCACAAACCATGTATACTGCCATGCATTGCCTTCTACATAACCCGAACCGAGGAATGTGGTGTAACCTAATGAATCGAATGGTTCGAACCACGAACCATCACTATTACGCATGCGCACATATTTTACGTTGGGGTCAAAGATATTCTCAAAGTTTCTGCTTCGTTTCGCAAATGTCTTAGCTACATCTTCCTTACCCAGGGCTTTTGCAAATTCGCTCACAGACCAATCATCAAAGGCATATTCGAGTGTGTTTGACACAGGACCATCCTCGTTTGCCACATATCCATGCTTGAGGTATGAATTCAGACATCGATTGCCAACCCAGCCACCTCCTTCGTGTGGACGTCCTTGTTCCGTCTGCTGATGAATCATTGCAGCAAGGGCTTTCTGTGTATCAAAATCCCGAATTCCTGCCTGATAGGCTGCTGCTATCAATTCAATCGAATGCGAAGCCACCATAATACCAGAGTATTCAATACCCGCAGGACCCTTTGGCAACCAACCTCCCTTATCATAGAGTTCAAGAAGGGAATTGACATGCATTTTTGAGTATTCTGGTGCGACAAGATTCCAGAATCCGTTCAGATTCCAGAATGTGTTCCAAAAGGCATCACAGCCAATAACAACATCCTCTGGATTGCTCAGTTGCTGCTGCTTCTCGTACATATCAATGTATTTGCCATCAACGTCGCTCCATGTCGTACGAGCACAGAACGAACGATACATGTTGGTGTAGAACTTGCGAAGGGCATCATCATCGTCAGAGGTAACTTCAACTCTTGAAAGGAGGTCGTTCCATGTCTTCTCGCTGTCGCGTGCAACAGCATCAAAGTCGAATCCGTATGGCTCCATCTCTGTGTCAAGGTTCAGTTTTGCCTGATCGCATGATACAAGCGACAAACCAACCTCTACTACAACCTGCTCGCCTTCCTCTGTGTCAAACTCTACAAAAAAACCGAATTTTTTGTCACCCCAGCCTGCCTGAAAACCATCATCAAGATTGCGCACAATCTCGTCCTTACGCCATCCGTTCCAAGTAAGGAATGGTTTACTGAAACGAATATAGAAACAAACCGAATAGTCCTGGAAGCGTGCGCCCCCATTGCCTGCCTGATATGTGAAGCCACAGAGTTCGGTATCCGACACTTTCAGGAGATACGCATTGTCAAGAACAAAACCATATTCATCGTTGTTGTGGAGATCGAACAAGATGCGTGAACGATAGTTCTTTGGGAAGGTGTAGCGATGAACTCCCACACGCTTGGTTGATGTCTGTTCGGCCTTCACCTTATAGTCATCAAGGAACACAGAATAATATCCTGGACGAGCCACCTCTGTTTTCTTATCTATACGTGAGCGATACCCCGACCACGGTTTATTCTCATCGCCAGGTACAATCTGTAGCTCACCTGTAGTTGGCATAGCAAGAAGACCTGCCATTGTCCAAGAGTGGATATGCGAGAAACCTGCTATGTTGTCAATGTCATAATCATATCCTGCCTTCCATCCGGTGTCTTGGTTGTCTGGTCCTAACTGCACCATACCAAAAGGTGTGCAAGGACCAGGTGTCACCATCCAACGGGAATTGCAGGTGCCGAGGAGTGGATCAACATAATCCACAGGGCGCTTCTGCTGTCGCTTTACATCCTTTGCATGTATTGACGAGAACCCAAGCAAAGTAACAATGGATAATATAAGTATTCTTTTCATTCTTATGTCTTTTTATTTTGTTTCGTATCCCTCATTCTGGGTAATCAATCCCTGTGAGAGATTTATCTCATGCTGAGGAATAGGGAAATAACGATGATATGCCTTTGGTGTAGCATCTGGTTTTACTGCCTGAATGAATGAAACGAACTCCTCTGGTGCGAGCATTCGCTTCATGTCAAACCAGCGATGACCTTCCATGACAAACTCCTTACGATACTCCTCAAGGACATGCTTCTTGAAGCCTTCGTATGTGGTATCTGGCTTCTTCACAATGCCCGAACGCTTGCGGACTGTCTGAATTGCCTCGCGTGCCTCATCGTTTGGACCGCCGTTAATCTCGTTGAGTGCCTCGGCTATGATAAGATACATCTCGGCTGTACGGATTGCAGGGAACACAGCATCACTGCTATTACCATGTGGCTCGGCTTCGCGGTCCCAGTATTTGAAAATATAAGGAGCATTGAGTGTTGCCTTCGAACCGTCATTGTATGTGAACGACTTTGCCAGTGTCACATTACGACGCTGATCTAACGAACTGTAGATGCTGTAGAGGTCATCTGTAGCTACCTCCCAACCTTGAGCATTGTCAGGACCGCCAAGACTTGTATCGAGCGAAGGAAGAAGACGAACAAGGAACTGACCTCCCTTCCAACCTTCGCTGAGGGTTGTGTTGAAGTTGGCTCCCCAGATGATTTCCGAATTGAAACGGTTGGAAATAAGGAACAGGTCGGCAAACTTTTCCTGGAGTGGGAACGAAGGGATGACCTTCTTGGCACAGTCAATTGCCAACTGATAGTAGTCCTTGCTCTGACGTTCTGCGCCAAGGGTGTTGTAGACACGGGCAAGAAGTGCTGTAGCTGATAGTGCATAAGGACGTCCGCCTCCCTGACGCTGAGAATAGTTCATATTCTTCTCTGCAAACTTCAAATCGTCGAGGATGACAGTATAGATGTCTTCTTCCGAAGCACGAGGTAGTTGCTCATCTTCCGCACCATTCATATCATGAACACGGAGTGGCACAGGACCGAACATCCTCACAAGGTCAAAGTACATATATGCACGGAAAAAACGCGCCTCTGACAGAAGATTGTTCTTCAAGGTCTCGTCCATTTCTATAGCTGGCACATGGTCAATGACTACATTACAAGTTTTGATAACCTGATAGAAATCGCGCCAGAGATATTCGAGTGGTTCGTTGTAGGCATCAATCTGGAAATTATCTATCGACTGATATGTCGAAGAGGTTATCTGCGACTTGGCATTGTCTGAGAATACGTCCTGCAACACCCAGTAGTAGTTGAAGAACACGCCACCGAAGTTGTTGTCCCACAATCCACCTGGCGAATAGCCGGCTATGATATAGTCGTAGATGGCATTAGTAGCAGTCACAGCATGCTGCTCTGTCTTATAATAACTCTCGGTTGTTATACTGCCCTTTGGTTCCTCGTCGAGAAAACCGCTACATGAACTGAACAGGGCGATGACACACAGATATAATATATTTCTTTTCATAATTATGCTGCAATTAGAAGTTCAACTTGATACCGAATTCATATGAACGACTGATTGGATATGCTCCATAGTCAGCTCCCATTGACAGATTGTTGTTTGCAAAACGGCTCACTTCGGGGTCATAGCCTGTATAGCTGGTGAATGTGTGTAGGTTCTTTGCACTTACAAACACCGACAATCCTTCACAGAGGAACGACTTGAGGATATTGCGGTTGAAGGTATAAGTGAGCGTGATGTCCTTTACACGCAGATAGTCGCCATTCTCAACATAATGATCTGAGAGGATGTTTCCTGCCGACTTTGTCGTTGCTCGTGGCATCTCGTTTGTAGGATTGTCTACTGTCCATCGGTTAAGCACTGACGTAGAGTTGTTCTTGTAACCATTAAGACTCTCAAGCGAGAATTTGTTGAAATTGACAATCTGGTTGCCAACAACACCCTGAAGATACACAGTCAGAGCAAGCATTGAGTGATCCTTGAAACGATAGCTGAAGGTGTTGTTGAAACCATAAGTGAAATCCGGATTCGCATTACCCAACTCGTAAAGGTCTTCCTCGTTGATTACACCGTCTTTGTTCTTGTCTACATATTTACGATCGCCATAAGTAAGGGTCTTGCCTGTAAAGAACGGAATCTTTGATGGATCTTCGTTCAATTGCACAATACCGTCGCACTTATATCCGTAGAGGGTGCCGATTGGCTTTCCTTCTGTGATGCAGGTCCAATATGTGATGCCAAGGATAGATGTGCCATGAAGGTCTTCTGTACTTCCTGCAAGATTCGTAATCTTATTGGCATTGTAGCCCATCGTGAGGTCCATATTCCATGTAAATCTGCCTGCAAAAGGTACTGCGTTGAGTGTGAGGTCAAAACCTTTATTCTCAAGGTCACCGACATTCTTCATGACCGAGTCGTAACCTGTGTGGTATGCTACCGGCATGTTCAGCAGAAGGTCGTGGGTCTTCTTGAGATAATAGTCAAATGTGATGTTCAGACGGTTGTTCAGGAAACCAAGGTCCAATCCAAGGTCATACTGTGTTGTTGTTTCCCATTTGAGGTCTTGGTTGCTGATGGTGTAAGGTGTCTGTCCCTTGATAATCTCGTTGTTGCCGACATACGCCTCCGCATTATACATCAAACCCTGAGAACTATATGCTGGGATGCCTTCATTTCCAACTACACCATAACTCATACGGAGCTTCAGGTTGGATACAACATCCTGAGCCTTCATGAAATTCTCCTCCGAGATACGCCATGCTGCTGATGCAGATGGGAAGAAACCATATTTGTTGCCTCGTCCAAACTTCGACGAACCATCCACACGGCCTGTCAATGTGAGAAGGTAACGGTCGGCGTAATTATAGTTCACGCGGGCAAGGTAGGAAAGCATCTGCCATTCTGTTATTCCTGTCTGAGCCAATTGCTTCTGACTACCCGACTGGATGGAGTTGTAGCCAAGGAAACCGTCCTCAAAATCGGCTGTTGCAACACTTGTTGTCTCCGAACGGAACTTCTGGGCTGTCATACCAACGAGACCTGTCAGGCCATGCTTGCCAAACTGACGGTTGTATGTAGCGGTGTTCTCCCATATCCAGTTGTAAGCATCACGGTGTCCTACCTGCGCATAGCCTGAATTCGACTCTGCTCGCTTTATAGTGGCTGGGGCAAATGCCTGGTCCTTGATATTGAAATAGTCAATGCCGATGCTCGACTTCAGCATCAGTCCTTCTATCGGTGTCCACTCCAGACTGGCATTATTGATAGTGCGGAAAGTAGTACTGGTGTTCTTCGCCTCATAGGCATCCTGAACAGGATTACCGACATTCGGATTGGCAGTGTTATTCTCATAAACATAGGTGCCATCGGCATTATACACTGGCAATCCAGGGTTCATCTCAAGCGCCCAAGATGTGATACTCGATGCGAAACTTCCCTCTGAGTTGGTAACAACACCATTCGAATGGGCATAACTGGTGTTCGAAGCCACATTCAGTTTAAGCCACTTGTTGATTGTCTGGCCAAGGTTCACTCGTACACTGCCTTTTCCATAATCCGAACCAATGATGATTCCGTCCTGCAACAGGAGGTTTCCTGATACGAGATATGAAGTGTTCTCTGTACCACCCGAAACATTGATATCGTAGTTCTGCATTGGGGCTGTACGGAAAATCTCGTCTTGCCAATCTGTGGAATTGCGCTTCAGGTTGTTCAATCCTGCAAAGATTGCCTTACGCTCTATACCGTCATTGTCGGAAACTTCATTTGCCAACTCTGCCAACTGATAGGCATTGAGCATATCCATCTTGCGTGCCACTTGCTGCATAGACACGCGGGCTCCGAAACTAACCTTTGCCTTTCCCTTCTTTCCTTGTTTCGTTGTCACAAGCACAACACCATTGGCACCACGAGCACCATAGATGGCGGTTGCAGAAGCATCCTTCAAGACCTCTATCGACTCAATGTCATTGGGGTTGATACTGGTCAGTGGATTCAATGCAGGACTCTTCAATGTGCTTGTAGTAATCGAACTGGCATCACTGATGATTGGAATACCGTCAATGACATAGAGTGGCTCGTTGTTGCCGTTGATCGAACTGGTACCACGAATACGAATTGAGGTGGCACCACCTGGCTGACCAGAGGTGTTCAGGACGACCACTCCTGATGCACGGCCCTGAAGACCTTGGTCAAACGAGGTGATTGATGTGGCTACCAAGTCATCTGCCTTCACACTTGAAATTGCAGAGGTAAGACTGCTCTTCTTCTGAACGCCATAACCTACTACAACAACATCGTCGAGCGACTTTGAATCCTCTACGAGTGTGATGTCCAGATCTTTTTGTTCAGTAATCTTCACTTCCTGCGACTTGTAGCCTACATATGTAATAGTGAGTGTTTTGCCTTTTGGTGCATTTACTTGGAATCGCCCGTCCAAATCTGTCACAGCACCTGTTGAAGTGCCTGCAACAGACACCGTGGCTCCTATAATCGGTTCGCCTTTGATATCCACAACAGTACCCGATACCTGTACATTCTGTGCCATAGCTGTCGCCGAGCAAAGCAATATGCCCACCAACAGCATCATCTTACTGATTATTCTAACTGTATTGTTCATAACACATCTTTTTGCTATTTGTAACTGCCTGGATCACAAGCCTCGATATAATAATTCTCTGGTATCTGGTTGCGATATGGGGTGAAGTCGTCGGTCTTGCTTATCGCCTCGTAGGTCTCGACTACAATCTCATCGGTCGAATAGTCACCAAAGGCAGAAAGATTCTGGTGACTCTCCAACTTCAAAGTGCGGTCCGAGAGCTGAAGCACCTTATAGCGGGTGATGCTTGGCTTGCTTGGACTGAACACATTGTATGACACTGTATAGAGGGAATCAACCACCGAACCGTTCATCACTGGCTGCCAGGCGCAATAAGACTTGAGGGTCTCCAACTGTGCCGCAGAATACACTGTTCCCCAATCAACTTCCCATGTGAGGTCTGGATTGAAACGGTGAATGTCGTCTGTCAGGTCTTCTGT
>DCIM01000054.1:0-893 GCA_002316005.1 Prevotellaceae bacterium UBA1726
CCGAGAATCTCTGCCGCCTTTGCCGTACAGAGGGCCACGGCCATTGGTTCGGTGCAACCAACGGCTGGTACTACTTCTTTGTTTATCAGAGCAATAATCTGCTCGCGGATTGTAGGGTTTAGCATAGGAATATAATGACCCTCTCTGCACACTCGGCAGAGAGGGTCTCTCTTATTTATTTCTTATTTCTTGTAATTCTTTAAACAGCTGTCGAGGAAGTCCTTGAATCCCGGAATGTCTTCCTTGTATGAGAAGCTTCCTCCTAAAGGTTTGCCCTCGTTGTCCAGACAGACATAGTATGGTTGGGCGTTGGCTCCGAACTTACTTGCCTGCAGGTAGCTCCATTTGTCGCCTACCGTCCTGAGCGTTCGTTTCTGGCCGTTGAACTCAATCTCCATTGGTTCGGCGAGTGGCGTCTTGTCATCAACGAAGAGCGAGATGAGCACATAGTCCTTAGTCAACTTGTCTGCCACTGCAGGATCTGTCCAAACGGCTGCTTCCATCTTTCGGCAGTTCACGCAACCAAATCCAGTGAAGTCAACGAATACTGGTTTGCCCTTTGCCTTGGCTGCTGCCATTCCTTCGTCGTAGTTGGTGTATTCTGCCTCCACAACCTTCGTGTTGAGGTTGAAGTCCTGAGTGTTCATTGGAGGAGCAAATGCCGATACAGCCTTGCAAGGAGCACCCCAGAGACCAGGAATCATATAGATGGCGAAAGCGATTGATATAAGTCCGCCCATGATGCAGAGAACAGGCATTGGTTTGTTGATGTCACCACCAACCTCGTCCTCCTGGAACTTCAGTATACCGATGAGGTAGAGGCCGAGGAAGAGGAATATTGCAATCCAGAGCGAGAGGAACACCTCACGATCCATCAGGTGCCATCCGTAGGC
>DCIM01000054.1:966-7020 GCA_002316005.1 Prevotellaceae bacterium UBA1726
ACCTTTATTGTTGTCATCCACGAGCCCGAGCGTGGAGCGCTCTTGAGCCATGAAGGGAACAATGCGAACAATGTGAATGGTATTGCCAATGCCAGTGCGAAACCGAGCATTCCCACTGTAGGACTAACCCAGTTGCCCGATGTCACTGTCTCCACGAGCAGCAATCCGATGATTGGTGCTGTGCAAGAGAATGAAACCAATACGAGGGTGAATGCCATGAGGAAGATTGACAGCAGTCCTGTTGTAGAGGAAGCCTTTGTGTCAACCTTGTTTGCCCAACTGTCAGGCAGTTTTATTTCAAACCATCCGAAGAACGACAATGCAAACACAACCAACAATCCGAAGAGGAAGAGGTTGAAGTAAGCATTTGTCGAGAGTTCGTTCAGTTTGCTTGGTCCTGCTACGGCTGTAACAAGGATTCCAAGTCCGAGATAAATCACCACGATAGAGATGCCGTAGGTCACAGCATCCTTGATACCCTTCTTCTTGTCGTCCTTTGCGCGCTTCAGGAAGAAACTTACTGTCATTGGGATGATAGGCCAGATGCAAGGCATCACGAGTGCGAGCAATCCGCCCACGAGTCCCATGAAGAAGATGTAGAGCAATCCCTTGCCGGCAAGGTCGTTGCCGTCGTTCACCGCCTTCATCTGGTCAACAACAGGTGCCCAGAGGTCGGAATCGGCATTAATGGCAGTAGTGTCCACTGCTGCTGGTGCAATGGCTGCTGTGTCGGTTGTAGCCTCTTCGGCTGTCTGTTCCTCCTTTGCCTCTTCTGCCTTAGGGTCGGCAGCCTCTGTAGCAGGGCTCTTGCCGCTCTTCTTCAGGTCCACATCGGTTGGAGGCATACAGTTCTGGTCGTTGCAGGCACCGAAAGTGAGGTAGCAGTCAATGTTGTAGTTTGGCTTTGTGAACTTCACCTTCTGCACAAACTTCACCGCACCCTCGAAGTAGCGCAGTTTCATACCGAACATCTCGTCGTACTCTGAAATCTCCTTTCCCACAGGAGTCAGTTTGCCTACGAGTTCCACGCCCTCGAGTTTGTTGGCGGTAAACGAGGCCTCGATAGGACCGTCGCTGCCGAGGTTGGTGGAATATACATGCCATCCCTGATCAATCTTTCCAGAGAACACTATTTCGCCCTCAGCGGAGTTGTTAGTCTTCAGTTCGGAAGTGAATTTCACTGGGTCGAGCATTTGCGCATTTGCCATCATAGCGATGATGAACAAGAGGCTGATAGTAAGGAATTTCTTCATTCTTCTTTTTTACTTTTTTGTTTTCAACTACAAAGGTAGTGCAAACGAACGAAATATCAAAGGAAAATCTTATTTTTCTTTGTATTTCTGAACTTTCATTGAGCGAATACAATGATGCTTGCATCAATTGTTGAGCGTGGGGAAAGTCATCGAAGATAAATGCAGCCTACCTTCTTTCTCCACTTCGTTATGTAATCGCGCTCGGTTTTAAATAGAAGGTATCATCTCACGGTTATTCTATCATTCGAAAAGCAATACATCGCATCATAAACAGCATCTCTATGATGTTTCTCGATCAATTTGACTTTCTGATTTTGCCAATATTGATTAGGAATGAACTTTATCTCATCGTCGGCAGCAGATACGATTTTCGCATCGTAAATTTCATAGGTACATTCGGACTTCATTCCGGAAACCTTCATTGTAATAGTCTGACCGAGAGATGCATATCTCTTGTCGAAGCTCTCTATCTTTAGCCCTGGCACATCAAAGTTGAATGTATACGACTTGCCGAGCTGTCTGATTACAACTTCGTTTTCGCCATAACAGTTTACTGTACAACCACGTATAATAGCTTCATCTGAAGAAACATCACAAAGCACATTTTCAGGTATCATTAGATAAGAGCTTGTTTGGTCGTATTCGCTGACATAAAGATGACGAGAGAAGTTACTTCCTGTCAAGTGTATTTCGCCTTCACCATAGTAAGGATGCTCTGCTGACTGCTCATAGAAAACGAATGTGCCGGATGTCACTATTGGCGTATGATCTCCAGGAACTATCATCTCCAACTTCTCGCTTGTTATCATGTACCCGTCAATTTCCGTAAAGGCGTAAGCTTTGTAAGTGTCGCCAGCGAAAGCATTTGGGAAATCGTTGGCGGTATAAGAATAATTCCCGTCAGATCCTTTCAGTTCTATGTCTTTACAGTCTCCTTCATAATCGGATTGTGCGGTTTGGTCATGGTAGAACAAGCGAAGCATAACCTTGCCAATGTTTTGATTTTGTTCGTTGCTTACCTTAACATCAAATCTCGGATTTTTATCGTCCCACGACTGAGTGATATTAATGCTGATGTCGTCAATTGCAAAGCGATCAAGTTCTTCATCGGCACAAGAAGAAAAGAGCATAAGCGCTGAAAGAAGTGTAAATATATAGTATTTCATAATTATACAAAGCGAATAAGTTTATAGTTTAATACCAGCAACAAGCATGATGTCATTACGACCGAAACGACTTAGTCCCATAGCCCCACGAAGTTCAAAGAAAAATGAATATTTCCGGCCAACAAGACATTCTGCACCTATTCCCGCTACTGCACTTGCCTGAAAAGCAGGAATATCTTCACTTTCTTCCACAACATAAGAATTAACATCAAAAGAACTTTTGGCTTCTTCGACAACCAGTCGGTAGTCAAGATTCTGTTTCAGTCCGTAGTTAGGGGCTATTCCCGCCTGGATATATGGAATGAAGTTGCCATGAACAGAGAGGAGGGTATAGCGTACCATCACCGGAATGCTTATTTCTGTACGATTATAAACCGCAGAACTTGGAAGTTTCCCAACATCTTTCAAATTGCCTTTTACTGATACTTTTGTAAAGAATAATTCGGGAACTATCGATACTTTTGAAGCAATAGGAATCTCTGCAAAAAGTCCTAATGTGGCTAACATTTTTGAGTTGAGATCATATCCGTCGGCATTAACTTTACTTATACCCCCAACTGCCTCAAAGCCCCATCTGAAACGCTGCAAATGACCATAACCGCCAGCTTTCAAGGCTCTGTAAACTGTCCGGATGTCGGTAGTCGTAGGTTTCATATTGGCAATCATCTTCTTCGTCATTTCGTCCTTTGCATTAGGATTGTTCAGGAAGATTCCTTTTATGCGGTTAATACTTGCTTCCGAATTATCGTCTGACATAAGCTGAAGTTCCTTGCTGTCAGCGAATTCCACATAATAGTAAGTCTTGAGACTATTCTCATCTTCATAACTATATAATCTCACATCCTCTTCTTCATACACATCCTCACGCAGCAGGAATAGCGTCTTTTTCTCCCCACGGAATGTTATTGTCTTGCGCAGATAATAGTCACCCTTAGTAGCAAATCCAACAATGCTGTCAGGAGTAAGGTGATGCTCAGTTCCGTCCTCATCAAGGGCTACTATTGAGTTTTGCATCTCGTACTGACTTGCATGATAGATGTCTTTCACATTTATTTCCTGAACATGCTCTGTAACCGAATCATAACAGAAGACACGATTTTTTCGCGACTTCACCTGAGTGTTTTGTTTCGTCCTTAGGGCATAATAATTGCTCATCTGTTTCTTTTCGCTATTGTTGATGAAGTCCACATCAAAACCAATAGAGTCGTTCTTTTGAGCATTTGAGGGCAGTACTACTGCAAAAAATAATAGAATTGTAAGTATTGTTTTCATCTCAATATAGATAGTGCAGATTTACGAGATATTTCTGAAACAGAGTAAAGTTCTTGGGCTTTTGTCGGGCGTATTATTGCGAAGCCCTAAAGGCACAGTTCATGTCATCATCATTTACAGCCAATAGCCTTATTCCCGCTTTAATCATAGTAGTATCTCTTTTTTTTCACATTTATTCAAAACTTTGCTCGCAAAGTTAGGTATTTTCTTTGATACCGCCAAAGTAAACCGCATAATAATTAATGTTGAGGCATGAAATTCTTTGTGACCAGATGAAAAGGGCGGAATGAGCAGAAATTCGCTAGCGAATTCTTCGTCATTTCAGTTAAATGACCACCTCATTCCAATGGAATGACATGCTCATTTCAATGCTTTGAATAGAAGCGGTTTTTTCAGAAAGAATGCCGTAATGAAAAACAGTTGATAACACGGAAAAAACTCCCATTCCTCCATAATCCTCGAGACTAACAAAACTAACGAAACTAACTAAACTAACAAAACTAACGGGGGGGGTAGGGTATGGAAAGGAACCTAATTTTATATTTAGATTGAAATAACAATTACTCTGTTGAGAATTATGTATTGATTTTATACCCATGGGGGTGTTAGTTTCGTTAGTTTTGTTAGTCATAATTCTTTACAAGCGCCCACCTCGGCTTTGGTATCGGATACCCTCTGGCAAGGATACAAAAAGAGAGCCCTGCAGTAGGACTCTCTTCTTGTTTTTATTAATGTCAAGTTACTTTTCGTATATGCGGACATAGTCAACTTCCAGTGATACTGGAAGGGCTGACTCGTCAACGCCCTTGTAACCGCCCCAGTCGCCACCCCATGCGAGGTTGAGAATAGGGTAGAAGGCTACATGGAATGGCCATGTGTCGTCATTGTTCTTCTTGTCGTTGGCGAAATAGAGTTGCTTCTTTCCGTCTACATAGGTCTGGATGTAGTCTTCAGTCCATTCCAATGTGTACACATGGAACTCGCCTTCAGCACCAGAACAGGTCATAGAGTGAGTCTTCTGTGTACCCTTGGTGTGGTTGTAGGCTGTGCAATGAATTGACGAAGATACAATATTTGGATCGGCACCAACCTCCTCCATGATATCAATCTCGCCACAGTGAGGCCAACCAGTGTAGTTTACTGGCATCATCCACCATGCAGGCCATGTGCCTTTGCCCTTTGGCAGTTTTATGCGAGCCTCGAAAACACCATAGGTGAAACCCTTGCTCTTGTTGCCATAAATGCGACCAGAGTAGATTTTGCCGTTCTCCTTGAAGCAGTTGATGAACAGCGAACCATCCTTTATTTCTGTCACACGCTTTCCAGCAGGCGACTTGCCGTTTACATAGTTCTGCTTTTCGTTGTTCACCCAACCAGCATTCTGAACCTCGTGAGTCCACATCTTTGAGTTGAGTTCTGTTCCTTCCGAGAATTCGTCGTTCCATACAAGATGATAGCCCTCAATAGGACAAACAATTTCGGAATTACCATCCTGCTTTACATTCACAGTTGCGGTTTCTTCACCAACAGTGACAATGATATCAGCAGTTCGGTAATCACCAGTGTTTTTTTCTGCTGCAACAACAAGAGTGCCTGAACTTATTGCCATAACAATCCAATCGGCCGGAGTAGAGGCAGAGCAATTGCTGCCGTTGATGCTAAGAGTTACCTTTTGAGTGCCGCCTTCGGCAGGGAAGAACAGAGATGTTGGAGTGACTGTCAGAGGAGCCTCCTGTGTGATTGTAATTTCTTTTCGTGTCTGTCCGCTTTTGAAATAGACAGATCCCTTGCGAGCCTCACCGTCATTAGCCGTGACAGCAACAGTAATAGTGCCTGCCTGCATGTTTGGAGTTGCCTTCACCCATGTAGAGCAACCATCGGCAGCATAGGCAGTCCATTCCTTTGCATTGGTTTTGACTTGCACGATAGTTGTCTGTCCCAAAGAAGAGACATTGATTGCATCTTGCGAGAAAGTCACATCCACACTGGTTGGCTGACTGCCACCGTTATCGTCGCTCTCACCACCGCAAGCAGTAAGGACAATGCCGAGAAGTGACAGAATAAGGAAATAAAACTTGTTCATAATTGTTAAGCGTAGAAGACTGCCCCAAATGGTAATGAGGCAGTCTTGTAATTATTCAGAGATGTACTTGGAAAGTACACCAATTGATGTTAGTTCTTCTTGAAGACAATGTTCGTAACCTTGATGTTAGTACCTGCAGGAGTACCACCGAAGTCGAAGAACAACGACAATGCGTGAGCATCATTCTGAGAAAGCTGAACACCCTTTGCTGTGTAAACGAATGGAGTGAAAGCCTTCACGTCATGACGGTCGGCAAAGAAGTAGTTGCCATCGTGCTTTG
>DCIM01000039.1 GCA_002316005.1 Prevotellaceae bacterium UBA1726
TAGTTCAGTTGGTTAGAGCGTCAGATTGTGGTTCTGAATGTCGTCGGTTCGAATCCGACCGGGCACCCAACGATAGTCCCTGGAAAGAAATCTTTCCGGGGATTTTTGTTTTTATTTGTTATTTTCGAATATTATTACTACCTTTGTCGCGCCATGATTCCCTTAATGGTAAATCCTTCATTCTAAAAGGGGTTGTTTTGTGGCGCAAATTGTATTATTCAAATTATCAAAATAATTATGAAGATTGTCAACACAGCATTATTCAGGGCATTAATCGCAATTGTTGCAGGCGGATTAATGATTCAGTATCGCGAAAAGATGGTCACATGGTTGACTGTCGGCATTGGAGTAATGTTCTTCCTTTCGGGAGTGGTTTCAATTATTGCTTATTATGTCAGCAAGAATAATGCCGACAAAGCTGTACGCGAGGCAGAATTGAGTGCAGCACCAGAAGCAGAAGTTGCAGTAATCACAAAACCGACTTTCCCGATTGTTGGTTTGGGAAGTATCATTCTCGGTGTAATCCTCTTCTTTATGCCAGCAACATTTGTACGTTATCTCGTATATATCTTTGCAGCAATAATCATTCTTGGTGCTATTGGTCAATATGTTTCTCTTATCTCAATTCAGAATGCAATCAAGCACTATAAAACCGTACTGAAATCACAAGGATTCAGTTCTGAGGATTCACCAGAGATTCCGCATTGTGGTTTTATTTATTGGGTTATTCCAACAATATTGCTGTTGTTTGGCATATATTCAATCCTCGATCCAATCGCCATTGCCTCTGCCCCATTCCTTTTCATTGGTATTGCGATGATATTCTATGGAGTGGCCGAACTTATTAACGCTATCAAATTCTATTCTGTTCGCAAGACTATTGCGAGAGGAACTGAAGAACCAGAGGATATGGAAGCGATTGAAGACAAGGGAGACGAGATAACCGATGCAGAGATTGTGGAGGAGAAACCAGAAGAAGATACCTCTGTAGAGGAAGATACCCCAGAAGAGGTTGTTGCTCAAGAAGCAGAAGATAAAGATGAAGAAGAACCTGCTGAGGATAATTCTGATGAAGAGAAAGAAGTTGAGTAATTAGCTTTTTATTAAAAATATCAATAAAAGAAAAAGGACCGCGAATTGCGATCCTTTTTTTTGTTTTGTCATTATCGGGTTCAGTTATTCATTACCATTAGCCCAACCAGCAGCCTTTGCGATACGCTTTGGAATCTCTGTATTGTCCATACGGCCAACAAACTGCTCTGCACCAATACCAATAGCAAACACAGGCACATAACCATTAGAATGGCTACCACTTGCCCAAGAGAGATTAGAAACCTCTGTCAGGATGCGCTTTACTGTATGAGCGAATTCATCATCTTTCTGATAGAGACTCTCGCTGTCCTGTCCCTTTCCGGCCATGATGTTGTTGAATGCTGTCTCAAGTCGCTGGTCTTGCTTTTCGCTGAGTTCAATCTTTGTCCAGAAACCGAAGTTGTCGCTAAGGAATTTCTTTACGATGTCAAGGTTATAGTTAGCCCCATACTTCTCGTGCAACTTGTGCAATTCACCACCGAGTTTTGCAATTGACATATTGGTGTAACGAAGGCGATCCATATAAAGATTATAGGCACCTGCACCAAGTGCCAAACCACCAGTCTCGTGGTCTGCCGTAACAACGATAAGAGTCTCATCTGGATGCTGCTGATAGAACTCAAATGCCACCTTGACAGCGTCATCCATATCTATAACTTCATGGATGAAAGTAGGAGCATCATTTGCATGACAAGCGAAATCAATCTTGCCGCCCTCTACCATAAGGAAGAAACCTTCCTTTTCATTCTGCTTCTTTGTGAGGAAGTTGATTGCCGCACGAGTGATATCACATAGAGAAAGGTCTTCCTTTGTACGGTCGATAGCATAAGGAATACTACCACGATCCTTCTTATTTGCAGCGTCCGACTGGAAAAGAATCATCTTGTCGGCCTTCTTTGCAAGTTTCTGATAGTTCTTATAGCCCTTAGCAATTGTATATCCACCTTGCTGAGCCTGAGCATAGAGGTCTGCACCGCCTTCATCTGGATTCTTTGGAGAAACCAAGTCTGAGCCTCCAAAGAAATCATACTGCGACTCAATGAGTTGCTGACCAATCTTATATGACTCACCACGACTTGCCACATGTGCATAGAAAGAGGCAGGAGTAGCATGGTCAACAGAAACGCTTGTCGTAACACCTACAGCAGCACCAGCATCGTGTGCCCACTTTGCCACACTTGTACATACAGTCTTCTGGTCGGCAAGAACACCAAGAGAACCATTATGGCTCTTGCAACCGGTTGCCAAAGCAGTACCGGCAGCAGCCGAATCTGTAACGCCATTTGTAGCACTCTGAGTATTTACCATACCTCCATAAGGAAAACTTGGGAAACAGAGTTCTGAAATACCTATGCGACCTTCCAATGCACCAAGATATGTTTCAGTAGCATTTACTTGATTAACTCCCATTCCATCACCAATGAAATAGAATACATACTTTGCTTTGTTCTGCGCAGACATCGACAATGCCAGCATGAAAAGAACAGCAAGAAGAATAAATTGTTTTTTCATATTTTGTTTAGTATATATTGGTTTCTCCTACAAAGTTAATGAAAAATAAGAAGAAAAACATATCAATCGCTGAATAATTTTGCACAAATAATATAATTTTGCAATTACGCAAAAAAATGAGAGGGTTGTCGCCTCGCTTGGCCGACTTCCCTCTCTGAGTGTTGTCTATGAAACTATCTAGGTATGAATGAGTGTTTCTTTTTTATTTTAGCGACGGCCACCACCGAAGCCTCCACCGTGTGAGCCACCACCGCCATGCGAACCGCCACCCATTGAAGAGTGACCACCTCCCATTGAAGAGCGACCTCCCATTGATGATCCACCCATTGAGCGACCCATAGAAGAACCCATTGAAGAACCCATTGAGCGACTCATTGAAGAACCTGAAGGACGGCTCATTGAAGAACCAGAACTTCTCATCTGTGAGCCCATTGAACCTGATGAGCGCAGACCAGAGGTAGAACCTGAGCGGCTAAAGCTCTGCGAACCTGCTGAGCGAGTTGAACGCTCCATGCTTGAGTTGCGCATTGTAGATCCGTTACGTGTAGTTGTTGACTGCTGGCTTCCTGTTGCAAGACGCTCTCTTGTTGCTGAACGCTGTGAAGATGTGCCATTGCCACCGAATGTGTTGCCACGACGAGTAGTTGTGTTTCCACGAGAAGTAATGCCATTATCATTGCGTGAACCTACAGTTGAACGAGTGCTGCTCTGTGTACGACCGTTTGCGTAGTTGCCACGATTGCCTGTATTCTGGTTGTTGCCATAGCTGCCACGACCATAGTTGCCATTGTTGAATCCATCGCGCATGCCACGGAAGTGGTTGTTTGTGCCACGATGACCGAAGTCACGACCATGATACCAAGAATGACCGCCATTGTGATGCCATGAGTGTCCACCGTGGTAAACATTGATGAATACTGGGCTGCAACCGAAGTAGAAGAAGTCGCGGTGTGGATAGCGAGCATAAATTCCGAAGTGCCAGAAACCATCGCTCCAATAAAGTGGACGATAGAAGTATGCTGCGTCTACGAACATGCGATACTGCCAGTCGAGGAGAATATAGCTGATGTCGAGATTACGACGAGTCCAGTAGTCACCATAGAGATCTGCCTGAGAGTTAATACCCATGAAGTAGTCAAGGTTAACCTCGTAGCAAGCCTCATACTGCTCATCAGTCAAGTTCAACTCGTAAGCCATCTTGTCTGCCAAGAAGAGAGCCTGTGAACGAGCCTGCTCGTAACTCATTGCCTGTGATGAAACTGCGATTCCAAACAGTGTAACCATCGAGAGAATAAACTTTTTCATAATATAATGTTTTTTATTTTATTGTAATTATTTCATTTTGTCCTTCAGCCGAACTTCAAATTCGCTTTAGGTTTATCTTCACGATGCAAAATTATTAAAGAAATCTATGCTTTCAAAAGGATTTTCCCTAAACGGGAGGGGAATTTCCCTAATACCTCAATTATTCCTTCTGAAGACCTTTTTCACGAATCTCGCCTACCCTCACACAAGCCCCGTATTTACTGGGGAAAACGAGAAATCAATAGAGGGTAGAGAAAAAAGTATGGAATTTTCCTTCATTCCATAGGTTTTACAACAACTACACATTAAAAACAAAAAAAACAACCAACGCACACAATAATTCTTTCACGCGCGCGTTATATAATAAAAGGTAAACAACAACATTTGGATAGACAACGATTCATAGCATCATTTTTTGCTCTGGCATTGTGCTCAATTAATGCATGGTGTCAGGGATTAAGTCGTTTAGCCGAGGGGCTGGAGGTTTTCACCGAAGCACAGTACAGTTGCAGCGATGGAACTACCCCCCTTTGGCTCAACGCAAACAAATACGGCATGTCCTCTCTTGAATCGCAAAACGGATATCTTCGTGTTGGGGCTTCTCGTTCAAATCAAAATGATTCTCTCCGCAAATGGAGAATCGGTTATGGTATTGATTTGGCATTGGCAGCAAAATACACAAGAACGATTTTTGCGAACGAGGCATATGCCGATTTCAGTTTCATGAAAGCAACTATAACCGTTGGCGCAAAGAAAAGGACTTCGCCATACACAACCCAGGAAATGAGCTCGGGCGCATTGGTTTATGGTTGGAATTCGCGCCCTATTCCACAGGCAACGCTTGACATAGACTGGTTCAGTTTCCCTTGGACAGAAGGTTGGTGGAAATGGAAAGTTCATGGTTCTTATGGTTTCACGACTGATGGGAAGTGGCAGAAATCGGTTGTCCCAGAAACAGAACACTACACAGGGAATGTGCTTTATCATGAAAAAAGCCTCTATTGGAAGTTTGGAAAGGAAAATCACGAGAGTGTTCCTTTGACTTTCGAACTTGGTTTGCAGTTCGCCTCTGTATTTGGAGGAACCACATATAACTACAAAGGTCGTGTATTTACTGAATACACAGACATCAAGCACCCTGTGAATTTCAAGGCATTCATCAACGCTTTGACCTGCACAGGAAGTGACGAAAACGATGGCAGTTCAAAGAATACTGCGGGCAATCATGTTGGTTCCTGGATAGGCCGACTCAAATGGCATGGTACAGATTGGACTGCAGCATTACGCTTTGAGCGTATGTTTGAGGACCAGAGCATGATGTTCATTCAATATGGTTGGTACGACCATCTTGTAGGTGCCGACTTCACTCTTCCTCGCAATCCATACATCTCTGCAGTAACTATTGAGCATATGAGTACTCGCGATCAAAGTGGAGCTGTGATGCATGATGAAGCTGTGAACATTCCGGACAAAATGAACGGAATGGACAACTATTACAACCATAGTATATACTCGGGTTATCAGCATTGGGGACAAGCCAACGGCAATCCTCTCCTCACCTCCCCTGTTTACAACGAGAATGGTTCTCTGGTGTTCTCAAACAACCGCCTTACCGCTTGGCATTTCGGTATTGCGGGTGAACCATGCGATTGGCTCAACTGGAAGGCATTTGCCACATTTACCCGAAACTGGGGAACATACGACTGGCCTCTTGAAGATCCTACAAATCAACAGTATTTCCTTATTGAGGCTAATGCCCATCATGCAAGATTCGAAGGATGGCAGGCAACCGTTGGCCTTGGACTTGACCACGGAAAACTTGTCGGCAATAACTTCGGTGTTCAACTGACAATAAGAAAGACATTCAAATTATGAGAAAATCGATACTCATCATATTCGCCCTCATTACCACCATCTTTGCCTCTTGCGACAAAGTGCCGATAAACGGTGCTCTCGACGGACAATGGCAGATAATGGAAATGGAAGAAAACGGCACAACCACAAGCATGAAGGACAAGAGCCTTTATTGTGCCTTCCAGCTGCATGTCTGCATGTTTGGTTCAAAGAAAGAGGGAGTGCGCAAATACTTCTGCAAATTCGAGCATACTGGCAATAAGATGCGTTTCTATACATTTACCCATCGCTCGGCTTATACAGAAGAGGAGAATATCGACAAACTGATAACAGAGGAGGAATTAGGAATTATCCTTCCATGGGGTTTCTATTCAACCGACTGCACATTTGATGTCGTTGAACTCAACAACAGCACAATGATTCTCTCTGCAAACGGGAAAAAGATAACATACAGAAAACTATAGATAGGACTATTTACAATAATTTAGCAGAAACACAATTATCATATACAATAAAAAAGTGTTTACTGCGTTTATATAATAAACGAAAAAACAAGATGACCAACATACAAATAAAAGATGGAATGAATCCCATCGAACGTTTCATAAAGAGAACTTTCGATATTGTAGTAAGTGGCTTTTGCCTCATTGTTTTTTCGCCATTAATGCTTTGGTGTTGGTATAAAGTGAGAAAAGACGATGGAGGAAAAGCCATCTTCTCGCAGGAGAGAATTGGTCTGCACGGCAAACCTTTCTTCATCTACAAGTTCCGTTCTATGAGTCCAAATGCAGAGGCTAACGGAGTACCTCAACTCTACGATCAGGAGCATGACACTCGCCTCACAGAGATAGGACGCTTTATTCGCCAACACCATCTTGACGAGCTCCCACAGTTCTGGAATGTCCTCAAAGGCGACATGAGTTTCATTGGTCCTCGCCCTGAACGCCAGTTCTTCATCGACCAGATTATGGAGCACAACCCACGCTATACCGACCTTTATCAGATTCGTCCTGGTGTTACGAGTTATGCAACACTCTACAACGGATACACAGACACAATGGAAAAGATGCTCAAACGATTGGATTACGACCTCTACTATCTTGAGCACCGTTCTTTCCTTCTCGACATAAAGATTCTCTGGCTCACATTCTATCGTATTGTTCGAGGAGATAAATTCTAATAAATGCACATGAGTCCATTAATAAGTCATATAATAGCTTTCTTAGGCAGTAGCATCACAGCAGTCATCATTATGCCATGGCTGCTGAGTCTTTGTCGCAAGTTGGAACTGACTTATGACTCAAACGACCATCATCATTTCCCTATTCCACGCATTGGGGGAATGATTCTGGCACCAGCAGCAGCCGTAGGCCTTGGTCTTTCGCTTGGTTTGCGCACATATAACGGAACTGTCGGCGAGACACTCAAAATCTCCACACTATTCATTATGATAGGAATGATGCTCATCTATATTTTGGGCATTATTGACGATATTTTCCATCTTAACAAATGGCAGAAACGACTACTTATTCTGTGTGCCAGTCTTGCCTTTCCTATCTGTGGCCTTTACATCAACAACCTTTTCGGTTTCCTCGGATTTCAGGAGATAAGCCAGACTGCGGGATGCATTATTACCGTAATAGCAACAATACTTATCATCAAGGGCCTTGAAGAACTCAACGACAGCGACGGACTCGTAGGAGGTATTTGCCTTCCTCCGCTCATTGCTTACGGAGCAATCTTCTATAGTCTTGGCTACTATAGTTATTCGGCTACAGCATTTGCAATGCTTGGATCATTGCTGGTCTATCTCTATTACAACATTTTCGGTGACAAACGCATAGGAACAAAGACATATATGGGGCATGCAGGTGCCATGATGCTCAGTTTCTGCATCGTCTATATGTCGCTGAAATATGCAATGGTCAACAAGAATGTCATTGCGCCTCATACAGATGGATTGCTTCTTTCCTATACATTGCTCATCATTCCTTTGTTTGAATATATCCGTGTCTGGACAATAAGCGTCTGGCTTGGCTTGAACAATAACCTGAGAAGAAAGCTGCATATCCAGCATAAGTTGACTGCAAAGAAATTCACCCAACTCCAGACATTGGGTATTATTCTCCTTGCCGATCTTCTGCTTATTGTTCTCAACCTTGCCCTCCATCATCTGGCAGGACTTAGTCTTACTTGGGTTGTAATAATCGACATTATTGTTTATTCAGCCTGGCAAATTGCAACATCTCGCCAGAAGGAACATATTGCAACTACTCATAAACTTCCAGAGGATTTCAAGGATTATGTTGGAAAGGAAGGACTTGTAAGTGTTATTATGCCTACCTACAATTCATCCAATTTCGTTGCAGAGAGCATTGACAGCATTCTTTCGCAGACTTATCAGAATCTCGAACTTATCATTAGCGATGATTGTAGTAGTGATAACACAATGGAGATTCTCGAGGATTATGCGAAACGTGACAGCAGAATCATCATTCAACGCAACGAGAAGAACGGTGGTGCTGGTGTGTCACGAAACAATAGCATAAAGAGAGCTACTGGACAGTATATTGCTTTCTGCGATAGTGACGACCGATGGGTGCCTAAGAAACTGGAAAAGCAGATTGAATATATGAAATTGCAGGATATTGCACTTTGTTTCTCGCCTTATTACACATGCGACGAGAACAGTCAGTATCTTGGATATATCAGTGCTCCACGTCGAGTAAATCTTTTCCAGATGATGTGCGATAACAAGATGGGATTCCTCACTTGTATATATGACACGAAAGCACTTGGCAAACGCTATATGCCAAAACAGCGCAAACGCCAGGACCATGCACTCTTGCTTAATCTGCTTAAGGATTGCAAGTTTGCCTACAGCATCCCTACTCCACTTGCCCACTATCGTATTCATTCAGGAAATATGAGCGCAAACAAAATCAGTTTGCTAAAATACAATGCTCAGACATATACCGAAGTTTTCGGTTGGAACAAGGCTTTAAGTTATGTATTCCTGTTCACATTCTTCTTGCCTACTTATTTTTGGAAAAGAATAAAGAATAT
Organism: Prevotellaceae bacterium UBA1726; assembly: GCA_002316005.1. Taxonomy (GTDB): domain Bacteria; phylum Bacteroidota; class Bacteroidia; order Bacteroidales; family Bacteroidaceae; genus Prevotella. The sequence goes on from DCIM01000039.1 coordinate 8,830, forward strand.
CTTGCTCACAATAGCAAGAGCAGCAAAAAACTAAAATCTAATGAAAAAGTTCCTACTTTTTTTCCTTGTAACATTGATTTGTGCAGCAGATTCAATACAAATTAAAGCTCAAATTGATGAAAATAGTGGCTACAAACTGATTTTTCAAGACGAATTCAATCAAAAGAATGGTTCACAACCTGATTCAAAGTATTGGACTCGTGTTGAAGCAAGTAATAGTATGTGGGCTCAATGGATAAGGCAGGATAAAGACTTGGTCTATATAAAAAACGGGAAACTGGTTTGCCTGGGAAAGCCCAACAAGAAGGACAAGACACATAAAAGTATGCGTACCGGTGCTATATGGACCAAGGACAAGTTCTTTTTCCAATATGGCAAGGTTGAGGTTCGTATGAGAACCAACAATAACTTAGGCAATTTCCCGGCTGTATGGATGAAGAACCAACTGCGTGAAAAGACAGGCATTTATGCAGAAATTGATATTGTTGAGATGTTTGGCAACAAATCCGAGAGCCAGCATTGCATTCACTCACACTATACACAAACAACTCCCAAGCACAAAGAGCATAATAGGAATCAGTTCAGCTGTGATGTCACAAAATGGCATATCTATGGAATAGAATGGACCGAAACATTCGTCAGATGGACTGTCGATGGCATAACTGTTGCTGTTTACAACAAACCAACAGATAAGGATTTGCTAAATAAAAAAGCATGGACATTCGACACTCCATTCTATCTTATTATAAACCAAAGTGTAGGTGATGGTACATACGACTGGGCTATACCAAATTTCAACAAAACCTACAAAACAGAGTTTGATTGGATTAGAGTCTACCAAAAGAAAATCTAAAGATGGTTTTTATTTTTTCACTTGTTAGTATCCTACTCGTATTTCTGGGAGTACAGATACAGATAAACGAAATCTCTCTTCTTAAAGGGAATATCAATTACAAGATTGGTATTGCTCAATGGATCACATATATCACAGCTGTAATAGCATTGAGCATCTCAATCAACCAGTTGTTTGTTGCCAACATTCTTTTGGAAATACTTACAACAGGCATTGTTCTTTTTGTTTTTATTATAAGTGAATATCTACTTGCCCGTATCCAACCTTCTCGGGTTCGTTACTCGTGGTACTGGCGATTCATTGTTACTTATATCTGCGCTTTCGTTTGCTATCACCTCAGTATATTGATTGGCTCGGAGGTTCTTCCTACTATACCTTTTATTATTGCAGGAATATACCTTCGAAACACTCCATTTGGAATCACTCACGGGAAAAACCTTTGGATTGCAAACTACATGCAAAGAAACCCCAAGATTGACTTTACAGAGTCTACTGCCACAAATTCGATTATTCCAGATTGCTCTTTTGCAGGAAGAAAACAGGAGTTTAATGCAAAACAGACTTTTGATGTCACCTCATTTGGGGTAATTCCAGATTCGTCTAAGGATCAGACCGAAGCGATTCAGAATGTCATTGACAAGGCTTGCGAGGCAGGTGGGGGAAGGGTGTATTTCCCAAAAGGTCGTTATCTGCTGAATATGGGAGGCAACAGGTTCCTCAAGATTAATCATTCAAACATCACTCTTGATGGCGAGACTAACAATGACAGAATGCCTCTTGCCGAACTTGTAAACTGTGGCAAGACATCGCGTGGCGTAAAGAATCCGTGGATATCACCTTTCTTGATTACTACTGGCGAAAACCTTCAACCAAGCAATGAGTTCTGGGGATTGCAGTTCCGCAAAAAAAAGGATTTCTTCAATAGAAGCAATTCTCTTTCAGATCCTGGTAGCGATGGAAAGATTCTCACTCCCGACTTTGCAACAAAGGTCACAGAATCTTCGCTTAAGGGCGAAAGCATTCTGCATGTAGAGAATAGTAGTGAGGTAGGCAAATATATCATGTTGGGACTATACAACACGACTGCAGAGGGTAACCTTATCCACGATATCCTTGGTATGGACTTGCGTCCGGAATGGACTATAGCAAACCGCGCCGGTGAGGAGGAAGCGCCTTCATATCAATGGCTTGTGGAGGTAAAAAACATCATTGACGAGCACACCATTGAGTTGGTCCGTCCGTTGCTTCGTGACTGCGACATGAAATACGAACCCGCCGTCTTCAATACAAAGATGCTGGAGAACATCTGCATCTGCAATCTTATCATAAGTAGTCGTTGGAGCGGTTTGTTCCGTCATCATGGATTCCCCCTCTACTATAGTATACCAAAAACACAGGAAATGGACTATGGCTGGAATGCCATTAACATGAAACGTGTTGCACATGGCGAGGTTCGCAATGTCATCATCAAGGACTTCACCAACCCTCTCTATGTGATGGACAGCCGAAATGTAACAATAAGGGATATTCTCATCAAGGGTTATGACGGCCATCAAGGTTTGAAGATTTACGCACATGCTTGTGATAATCTCTTTGAGAATATCATCTTTGAGAATCACTATGCTGATATGATGGGCGGTGAAGGAAATGCCTACGCCAATGTATTCCATAACATCAGTTATCTTAATCCCGTCTTCAAACCTGTCGATTATGATTTTCACGGATTCTCAGAAGGTCCGATGAGTCCTCCTGCTGACAATATCTTCGCCCATATCTACGGATTCCGCTATATGAAATCGGCTGGCGCCATTACACACCTTCCTTCTTGCGCTCAGAATAACCTTTGGTGGAATACCATTACAGAAGGCGAAAAAGAAGGTGATTATTTATTCTATGCAATGACATACCGCCAGAAGAAAGGTCTATTGCGATTCGTAACCGCTGTCGGATATTCAGTGGCAATGATTCAAAAAACTCGCAACCTCTCACCAAAGGCGTTTTTTGCCAATGTCAAGGATAAACTGGCAAGTATCGACCAAACCGGAGCTCCAAGAAGCGAACACTACAGATTGTATTTCCCAAAGAGCCGAGTGGTTGGTATCAAGACTACGGGCATAGTTCCCACAGACTCTGCTAATTAATGTTTGACTAATACAACTGGTTGGTTTGGTATGGCGTCTACAAGTTCTGTGACATCATCGTGTTGCACAACAAGCGTCAATGGTTGTTTGTATAGATTAGTATCCAGCGTTGTCGCAACAATAGCCACCACATCACCATTATCATTCTTGTAGAGTTGTAGTTTTGATTTGTCTCGCTCTGTCACATACGACACAGCATCGTGGAAATTCGCAATCCAGACAGTCCCGGTCTTTGAACTAATATAATCAAAGAAGTTCCACAGAATGTCGGGATTACGCCAATAGTCATAATCCTTATTAATTCCGTGCAACATCGCTACCGACCAGGATCTGTTTTCAATACACTTGTCAACCCATTTTTTTAGATTGGTATAGGTATCCTTTCGTTCTGTTTGCCCGAAGCCGGTCTCAAAAGTGCGCACTCCTACTCTACCCTCCATTGCAATGGCTATCAATTCATCCGTTCTTGCATTATGAGGAAAGGATAATGTTAATGGTCGCTTACCAGTCCACTTTTCTATTGCGGAATCGTTCATTGCAATCTCTTTCCTTACCGAGTCCAAAGATATCGTAGTCAGTTTTGTATGCCCCCAGGTATGATTAGAGACCTCAAATCCTCTTTGGAACAAATCGTAGACATCTGACTCAGAAAGCAGATTGTACTTTGACTGGTCATAAGAACGGATCTTTCTTCCATTGATAAAAAATGTTGCCGGAAGGTTTCGTCTTTCTAATTGTGGAACTGCATTCTCATATTGATCATAAGTACCATCATCAAAAGTAAGCGTGATGCATGATGTCTTATTATCATAGTAGTGGGCAATATATGCCTTGACGCCATCCAGTTCTATTACTTCCGGTACATATTCCCAGATATCACTCGAACAAGAAAGGAACAAAAGCATTATTGTTAGGATAGGTAATAGTTTTCTCATCTTTTAAATCCAGTTCTTTTTCATTACCTTCAGCATTGCAGCTACTATACGTGACGTAAAGAACAACATGTCATTGTGAGCGACATCGCTGAAATACATCTTTATATTAGCAATGATTAGTCTCTTTATCTGCTGTCTTTTTGCTGTTTGCGAGGCTCTATGCGAGGCTGATGCCTGACGCACTCTACGATAATATATGCAATTCTCATCCGATAGTATAATAGTCTTTACTCTCGACGAGATACTGGTCATAAACAAAGAATCCTCACTCAGAGTGAAGGAAGTGTCAAATCGTTTCCCGTTTATCACTGAGCGTGGAATCAGTTTGCAGCAACTTGAACTCATCAGACTTCTTCCCTTGAACAATGAGACATAGCCATAAGGTTTGCAACGCTTGAAGGCACGAGTGATATAACTGTCACTCTCCTCACCTGTTTCCTCATGGTAATCAATCTCATTTGATGCCACGATACTGTTTTCTTTCACCATTGAAAGCATATCTTTAAGATATGTCGGTGTCACCCAGTCGTCATCATCAATCAGGGCGAGATAATCGCCTGTTGCGGCATCAAGTCCGATATTTCGGGCATTCGAAACTCCTCCTTCATCGGTATGGAGTAGCCTAACCTGCAATGCTGGATAATTACATAATCTATTATTGAGCATACTGATATAGGGCTCATTGCACCCATTCAGCACAATGATAATCTCAAACTCGCTCTTCGCCAATGTCTGCATGTTCAGCGAGTCAAGACATTTCCATATATAATCGCCTGGACGATAGGAAGGAATGATTACCGATATCATAGATTTATTCTTCTATTGCCTTACGTATTGCCTGCAACCAACCATGACCGTATTGCAAATCGGGTTCCACATAGTTGCCTTCGCCCCACTCATTCCATGACTTCAGAATAATAAGACGATGCTCTGGATCGCGATCTTTCACAAGATCAACAGCCTCACGTACATGTTTCTCGAAGTTGTCGGGATTGGCATTGATATATATTCCGTCCCATGCCGCACGACGAGGAGTGCGGTCCCATTGTGGCAGAATTGTAGGATATACATTTTCCCATTTGTCCTCTGGCGCGAAATAGTTTTTCATTGTCTTGACATAGTCAAAACGCTGCCCAACCTTCACACCAATACGACGAAGTCCTGTCTTGGCAAGATTCTTTACCTTTCCATCTGCAAGCATCTCTCCACGTCGTTTGCCAAAGGAGTTGACTGCATCAAACCCCATGTCGAGGATACCCTGATACACCTCTGCACTACTCTCCAGATTTGGGAGGACACGCTTGCGGTTTCCTTCTTCATCCTGCTTGAATGCGAGTGTTGTCGTTGTGATACCGATGAGATAGAGTCCTGGCAGTCCATTCTCGACAGCGAGTTCACGCCATGTCTTTATCCATTCGCGTACATGTGGGTGGTCCCATGGTGCCCAGAGGATAAACACAGGTTTGCCATCGACTGTAATATAACGTTTATCCTTGAACGCAGGAAGCAACGACATGAAATGCTGCACATCATCCTCACGACCTGGATATAGTTGCTCAAGGAACATTGAGTTGTCTTGTAGGGCCGATTTACGCTGCCATGTCTTATTGCTCCACGAATGGTTTGCCCAGCACAGGCAAAATGGGAAATCCGGTTTCCCACTTGCCACAACCTCATTGAACGGGCGTTCGAGCAACTGACGGCCATTGCCAAACCAATAATGGTAATAGCAGAATCCTTCTATTCCTGCCTCGCGTGCCAGCTCTGCCTGCTGCTCGCGTGTTTCTGGCAAACGGAGGTCGTAGAATCCCAAATCTGCCGGAATCTTTGGCTGGACATGGCCTTTGAACATAGGCTTTGCCTGGGCAACATTTGTCCACTCCGTAAAACCTGGTCCCCACCACGCATCATTCTCTGGAATTGGATGATACTGTGGCAAATATAACGCTAATACTCTTGCTTTCATAATCATTGGTGTTTTCTATACCTCCCAAAGGAGAGAGAAGTTTATGTAATGTAATCCCCAGTTCAGATACAACAGTCCTATTATCATGCAGATAATGACTGCAATCCATCGTGGGCGTATGGAATAACAAATATTCGTGAACAATATGATTGTGATGATTCGGAATAGATAACTGATTCTTTGTGAGAGTACAGGAAGGAATCCAAATACCGTGTATGAACACAGACCTATTGCAAATATCTTCATCATCAATGGAAAATACTTGTTCCTCTTTGTAATAGTGTCAGAGAAGTAAAGCAGATAGTAGAACACAAAAATGGTAAGAAGATGGAACGGACTGCGTACATTAATTGTCACATTAGTAAGTCCTGTTGCTGTTGCCATCTGATAGAGTGCCAGTTTATTTCCAATATATGGCAAATCAACATTCATGATGATAGAACCACCAACATAATAAACAACATATGAAAATGGTATGGATATTGCCAGAACAATTTTCCATTTTTGCGAAAGTTTCTTGTTGCTAAAGAACAATAACGGTAACAAAGCCAATGCCGACAAATGAAAGAATGCTCCCAACAACAGCAAAGCGGTTGCAAGAAGGCGTCTTTTCTCTGCTATAGGAATAATGGTTAGTAGGAATATACCCGACATCAATCCAGTTCGTATCTGTGTCACTTCGTGCAGTTCAAAGTAGAATCCAAGGTAGAACAGTACTGCAAGAAACACATAATCTGTAAGTTTGCGGAAGGCTATGAATTTCAGTGTGACACCCCAAAAGGCATAGAACAAGAAGAGCACATGGACATCTGATGAGAAGTTGTTGAAAAGTGCTGAAAGCCAGATGTAAGAAACATCTGTATTTGATGCTACACGCTCATTATAATAGTTTATGTATGTAGATTGATATTGCACAGAATCGGCATCAATGCCAATCTCACGCAAACCGGCAACCAAAATGAGGACTATACCAATCATAATGTAAGTAGTCAGACTCATCACCTTTGGAAGTCGATCCTCAAAGAAGGCCAACAATGCTGTAATGAAAAATAAGAATATAATGATATATGCCATATTTTCTTTTTATTTACTACGATTCATTTTTCGTCTGTAAACACCACCAACGATATTCAACAGTATCGTTCGTTCCGCTTTGGTAATGCCAATAAGGAGCGTCATAGCTATTGTGCATAATGAAGATAGCAGGAACACAAGAACAAAACGCATCCATGCCAGTTCGACACTTGAATGAACAAGATATGTGACTATCGACGAAACAACTATCACCATCATTCCCGGAAGTATCAGTGTTTTGACATACTGTCCAATGCTAAACACAGGATATATTCTGCGAAGACAGAACAAACGGACAACATGTGCAAAAGCACACAGGCCTATCATTGAGATGAATATTGAATAGGAAGGCAACTGACATTTGAACAGGATGTAGGCTACGGGTATATTCAGTATCGTAATACTTTCCACATACAGATGATATTCTCGGATTCGTCCTATTGACTGCACGATTGTTGTTATTGGATGATGCATTGCAAGACACACGCTATAGATCACGAACAGGCGGGCAAACAAAACCTTTTCGTCTGACATTTCTCCTAACCACATCTGAAGGATGTCGTCCATCTCGAAAATGATTGGCAACGAGATGCAAGTGAGGAGATAGAGTATGAACTTACTGTTTAGATTAAACAATGTGTTAAGATACTCATTTTTACCTTCTGCATAGGATTGAACCATCGCTGGACGAAAGGAAAGAACAATGCTGTTGGTTACGGAATTGAACGCATTATAGATATTGTTAGCCACGGCAAATGCAGCATTGGCTACAGGACCGAAAAACACATTCAGCAATAGCGTACTTCCTTGTATCATTCCTGTTCCTGCAATAGCACCATACATCGTCCAACCTGAGAACGAAAACAATTCTTTATAGATTCCCTTGTCCGTCACATGTCTGTATCTGCATTCCGGATATCTCAAACGGCTGATTAGCACATAAGAGCAGAATAGCAATACTGCCACTACGAGCAAACCTGAGGAATAGAATACCAATCGACTTGCAGGAGCATAGGCAATCAACAACGCCACAATGAATTTCAACAAACATTCAAGTGTTGATACAAGTGCATAAATCCCCATATCTTCGTGTGCAAAGATTGCTGCTGTTGAAGGTATCTGCAACAGGCTGAACATAAAGGAGAATATTGCTAATTGAAATACAACGTTGGCGGCTTGTTCCTGTCCGTCAATGTTCATGTGGGTATTAACAAACCACAGACCTATGGTTTCAAAGATTAACAGCAGAACGATTACCAGAAGAAGAATCATATTCATGCTTGCCGCATATATCTGCTGGAAGCGCTCCATATCACCCCTGCCTATAGCAAAGGAATAAAAACGCTGTATTGATACCGCAAGTACCGGAATGAAAAATGCTCCCATCAGGACAAAGCCTGCAACAGCATTGAAGATCCCGTAATCGTAATCTCCTAAGCCTTTAAGAATATATCTTACTGCATAGAGATTGATAATGGTTATTAAGAATATACGCAGAAACAGCACAATGGAGTTGGAGGCTATACGCTTGGTACGCTTTCCAACTTCATTGTCGCTATTCGTAGTATTTCCTATAATGCCCATCTTCACTGGTTATTCTATGCCAAAGATGTGAACAGAACTTTTCTGCCTGCATACATACTTGAGAATACGAATGCGAGGATTGTCATTGCAGCAACAAAAATCATTCGTTTCGGACTTGCAGGCTTGATTGGAACCTCTGCGCCTTGCAACAGAGTGAAGGCTGGGGTGTTTTCCTGCACCTTTGCTCGTGCTGCTTGCAACTGTGTGTTCATTGCTGTATAGGCATTGAATTTCAACTGCATATCATTCTCAAGGTCTTCCATCTTTGCCTGATAACTTGGAAGTACGATATCGGTGTTGGAATCCCCAAAACTACCATACAAGCGACGGGCTTTCTCATATTCGGCCTTGGCGTTTGTTGTCAGTTTCTCGTAATATTCAGAATCCAGGCGGGCCTTTCTTGTACGATAATCAGTAATGAATTCCTGAAGCTTTTCTCTTGTGGCATCGGCTATCTGCTTGCAAATAGTAGGGTCCTGATCTGCCACTGAAATGGAAATCACAGAGGTCTTCATGTCAAAATCCAACGAAATATTGTCGCGGATATTCTTGATAACGCTGGTCTGCTTGCGAGAAAGATGATATGGATCGAATTCTGCATTCTTTCCAACCAAATCCTTCTTTGGGAATAGTTCCTTTATCTTGGAAATAAGTATCGACCACCATGGGGCATCCTGATGGAATGCTATGTAATCATAGTACGAGCAATTTATCTTCCCGTCAACACTCTTCACCTTCAAGTCAAAGAGTTTTGCAACAAAGGCGTTGTCGCTCATCAAATCTGGATAGAGCAATGGCGAAATAGCATCCGACGAAACAGCATCACCAATATCAAAACCAAAAGATGATGCCAATGAAGAAAGGGCACCACCGCCATCGGCTCCTGATACTTCTGGAGCTACACGGGTTACAGTTGTATATGTTCGTGGAATGCAGAGAATAAATGCTGATGACAAGATCGCAGCAATCAGACATACGCTGCAAATCATCTTACGCTGCTCAAACATCAACTTGAGAAGTTTTCCCATCTCAAGTACATGAGGCTGAGCTTCTTCGCTATTTACATTCTGGATATTTGTTTCTTCCATAGTCGTGCTTTATTTAAGTACTGATACGATTACGGCACCGACAGTTGCCAAGCTTGTGAGCAGGCTGACAATCAGCGATACATTCTGTGTGGTGTTGCTTGCTGTCGAACGCTCTGGTAATATAATCTCACATCCAGGCTCTATCTTCGCTCCGTCGCGAACCATTGCCGACGAACCGTTTTGATAAACTACATACGCCCACTTACGGTTCTTGCGACCACGTGTACCCGACTGTTGGATGTAGTACTTGGCCATCTTGCCTTCAACATAAGGAACGGCATTGGCGTATGGCACGCTACCACTAATGCGGACGGTGTTCTGCATTGGCTCTACAATAAGGCGGTCGCCATCGCGGAGAATGACATCATCTACACATCCTGGTTCTGCAAGCGACTTCTGCAGGTTCACTGCCAACTTGTAGCAGTCCTCACGCATATCGCGCTCTACGAGGAGTGAGTCTGGATAGCGGAGTTTCGCATCGGTTGTCATTTGCGCACCGTTCGAAAGAGCGTATGCCCAACTTGCGCGGGTTTTGTCAAGAGTAGTCAGACGGCGGCGCTCTTCTTCGCTATTGAACTTACGCATGATGTATGCTCCGTTCTTGGCAGCCTGAGCTGTAACACCACCACACATTGCAAGGACATCGCTGACGCGGGTGTTGTCGCTCGAGAGACTGTAAGTTCCCTCGCCCATCACTTCACCTTCTACGGTGATGCTTGCCTGCTCGCGGTATTCTGGGTTCTTGTTCACATAAACCTCATCGAAAGGCTGCAACTTGAATCCCTCGTTGCCATCGAGCACGAATCCGTCCTTGATCTCAATCTCAAAGGTCTTTGCACGTGTACCACGTGCCACCTGCGTATTGCCCTTCTTGTCGGTTGTTGCCTGGCCCTGTGCCACTTCGCGGCGACTGATGGTCACCTTGTTCTTCGCAGCACTTTCCTTCAGACCACCTGCCTGAAGGATGAAGTCCTCTACGGTCATTCCTTCGGCATACTGATACTGACCTGGATAGTAAACCTCTCCGTAAATCTTCAGCACTTGGTTCTTATTGCGTTCTTCCTTACTTGGTATGAAAACCACATCCTCACTCTGCAATGGGATGTCAGCATCTGTTCCGTTGAGGATTGCTGTAAGGTTCAATGGGAGTACCTCAAGGGTGTGGTCCTCGCGCATTCTGTGTAGGATGATATGGTCGGTGAAGGCTTCATCCTGAAGTCCATCGGCAATATTTAGCAGGTCGCGAACGGTTGTCACCTTCTCGCCTATCTGATACATTCCTGGGCGGAGAACGGCACCGCGCAACTCAACGATGTTTTCGAAGCGTGCTATTACGGAGTCAACAGATACAGAGTCTTCGTCGCAGAGTTTGAATTCGTTCATGTCAAACTCTGTCACATTCCATACCGAGTATTCCTTGCCTGCCTTACGGGTTACGCGGACTGTATTTCTATAGGCGTCGCCTGTGAAGCCACCAGCATACTTCAGCAATGTGCCAAGCGACTCGTCTTTCTTCATTTCATAGAACATTGGACGCTTCACCTTACCCGTCACATTCACCAAGCAATCGTAGGTGCCTACAACAATGACATCATTGTCGGAGAGTTTCACATTGCCTGTGAGTTTGCCATTGAGGATGTAGTCGTAAATATCTACCGACGACACGAGCTTACCTTTGCGGTAAACTTTGATATCGCGCAATGTACCGATATCACTCACGCCACCTGCCATATAGAGGGCATGGAACACACTTGAGAAGGCGCTCAAGGTGTATGTTCCAGGAACACGGACCTCGCCCATCACATTCACCATGATTGAGCGTGTCTCGCCGATGGTGAGTTTGATACTGCTGCCGGCATAGCGCTGACCGAGTGTTGAACGGAGGCGACTGGTTGCCTGTGCAACGGTCAAACCGCTAACTGCCACAGGGCCGTAGCCTTCAATATTGATATATCCGTCAGGGCTGACTGTTGTCTCAACATTTTTTTGCGATGCGCCATAGACATCCACAAATACCTGATCGCCAGGACCGAGTACATAGTTCTGCGGAGTAGCAATGTTCATGTTTGGTTCGAACGAGAGGTTCTTGTTGTTGAAGATGTCACGACCGAACACACGGCGCTGGTTTCTGTACATCTGTTCCATCTCGCGGTCGAACATTCCGAGCGAGTCGGGCATGAAGTCACCGAGTTCTGTGCGCATCTCGTTCCAGGCAGCATCCTTCTCGTCGTAGGTGTTCTGCATGTTGGCATCGGTCATTCTGTAAGGCGACACATTCTGGTCGTTCTGAGTAGCCTTTGGCTTACGACTGCGATCGCTCTTGTCCGAGAGATCAGTAGCACCTTGGGCACTCTGTCCGCCCATCTTCTCGTACTTCTTACGCACCTGACGCAGGCGGTCGACAGTGACGCCCTTCTGCATCAACTTTGTAACAATCTGGCCCTGACTGGTACCAGCCTTCTGTTCTTTCTGAACGAATTCAATGATCTGTGCATCGGTCATCGACGATTGTGCCATAGCAACAACAGGCATCAGTGTAGCGAAGACCATTGCGAGGAAGATTTTTCTAATCATTTTATTTTGGTTTTTATTATTTTTTGCGAAGTTTTATATTACATATAACTGAAATTTCGTTTTTTTATTGCTCAAAGCGTGCAAATTTACTAAAAAAAACACAAAAACCATCAATAATCAAAGATTATTACGCCATAATTCCTTAAAAACAGGAATAATACGACTATGGTTTCGTTGTTTACAAGTAAACAATAATGTAAAATATTTTTGCATTGTCTTTTTAAGTCATTCTATGGTACCAACCCACTAATTGCATTTATAAACCACTGATATTCAACGAGTTGATTCGCACGCTAAAATCAGCTAATGATTTCAGTGGAATGACAGTGTCATTTCGCCCAAATGACCTCTTCATTTCAGTGGAATGACAGGCTCATTTCAGTGGAATGAGAATGCGATATTAACATGTAAAATATTTTCACGTCACATTTGTTAATTTGATTGTCAATGCTTGTAGTATGTTTTTTTAACCTCACCACAAAGTTACGACTATTTTCTGATTGGGTGCAAGAGTTGTCCTGGATTTTGGAGCATGCTGTCCCGAATTTTGAACACACGCATCATTTCAATCCTCGCGTACCGCAAAAATCTTACAGTTCTCACAGTTCTTACAGTGTAAGATGAGGTGGACACGGTATGACACAAGAATAATAAAACAATTTTAATATATAAATATATTTATATATTAATTTTCTATTCAACTCTTTTAAGCATATTTGTGTCTGAGCATTGGCATTATACGTAAAGCAAACCTACTGTAAGACTGTAAGAACTGTAAGATTGTGCTCAAAAAAAAGAATTTAAAGAAAAACTTTGTTCGTTTCAGAAAAACTTCGTAATTTTGCAGTCGCTAAACAACATTCCACGCTGTTTTGTCAATAAACCGAGAGGTGCTTCCTATAATTAATATCAGAAGGTACTTCTTAATAAATGAGGGGGTTACTTCGGAAAATAGAAGACGCGAGCCAGCCAAGGCTGACACTCGCTATTTTCCTCAGTGACACCCTTGCAAGCAAGGGGTTGACTGGATTTGACAGCAGAAGAGATGGTGTGTAAGCACGCGGAGCTTCGTTGCCTGGCTCCTAAATATCAGACATCGACAAATTAATTGGCGAAAACAACTACGCTCTCGCTGCTTAATCGAAGTATAGTAGATTAGAGCTTAATCTCGGCACCAGGTGCTGAGACGAGACATCGCCCAGAGGTTCTTGTTCCGAAACGCTCTGATCCGGCGGTGCAGGTAAATCGGAAATAGTCGTGTAAGGCCTCGATTGCACGATGAAATTTTAGAGGATAAGGTTGCGGTTGGTGGTCTGGGTCTTGCCGTAACTCGAAAATGAAGGCCAGAATAAGCGTGTAGAAAGCACATGGTTTCCCTGTTTGGACGCGGGTTCGACTCCCGCCAGCTCCACCCTAACAAAAAGGCTTCCCATCTCTCGGGAGGCCTTTTTTTTATAAAAAATCAAAAATCACCGAAACAATTTTGCAGAACAAGAACTTTTTGCTATATTTGCATTCAAATGAGTGTTCATGTTATGAACAACAACCTTTACAATAACAAAAAACAATATAAACCTAAAAAAACTACCAACTAACAATGATGTATCCAAAAATTGGTATTCGTCCTACCATCGACGGACGACAGGGCGGCGTACGCGAGAGCCTTGAAGAGAAGACAATGGCTTTGGCAAAGGCTGTTGCAGAGTTGATTACAAATAATCTCCGCAATGGTGACGGTTCACCTGTGGAGTGTGTCATTGCCGACAGTACCATTGGTCGCGTGGCAGAGGCTGCCGCTTGTCAGGAGAAGTTCGACCGCGAGAATGTCGGCTCTACTATCACCGTGACCTCTTGCTGGTGCTACGGTTCAGAGACAATGGACATGGACCCTACCCGACCAAAGGCTGTGTGGGGATTCAACGGAACAGAGCGTCCGGGTGCTGTCTATCTTGCTGCCGTTCTTGCTGCTCACGCACAGAAGGGTTTGCCTGCATACGGCATCTACGGTCATGATGTTCAGGACCTTGCCGACAACACCATCCCTGCAGACGCAGCAGAGAAGATTCTGCGCTTTGCCCGTGCCGCTCAGGCAGTGGCAACAATGCGTGGAAAGTCATATTTGAGTATGGGTAACACCTGTATGGGTATTGCCGGTTCTATTGTTGATGCCGACTTCCTGCAGCATTACTTAGGTATGCGTACAGAATATGTATCGCTCGTGGAGATTCTCCGTCGTGTTGACTTCGGCATCTACGACCATGAGGAGTTTGAGAAGGCTATGGCATGGGTAGAGAAATACTGCAAGCCACAGGAAGGTCACGACTACAACGAGGATCGCCCACTCTTCCCTGGTACACCGATGACCACCTTCAACGGCAAGGGCAAGGGCAAGAACCGCGAGGAGAAGGACAAGGACTGGGAGTTCACCGTACAGTGTATGATGATTATCCGCGACCTCATGGAAGGTTCTGCTAAACTGAAGGAGATGGGCTACCACGAAGAGGCACTCGGCCACAACGCTATCGTTGGTGGTGTGCAGGGTCAGCGTCAGTGGACCGACTACCGTCCAAACTTCGACTTCCCTGAGTCGATGATGTGTACCTCCTTCGACTGGAACGGTAAGCGTGAGGCAAAGGTGCTCGCAACTGAGAACGACTTCCTCAATGGTATGTCGATGCTCTTCGGTCATCTGCTCACCAACCGCGGCGTGATGTTCTCGGATGTTCGTACATACTGGTCGCCTGAGGCTGTAGAGCGCGTGACAGGCAAGAAACCTGAAGGCGGCGCTGCCAACGGTTTCATCCACCTCATCAATTCAGGTGCTACAACACTCGATGCTACAGGTGCTATGACCGACGCTGAGGGTAACCCAACAATGAAACCACACTGGGAGATGACCGACCAGGATGCAGAGGCATGCTTGAAGGCAACAAACTGGATGCCAGCCGACCGCGATTATTTCCGTGGTGGTGGTTATTCGTCACACTTCAAGACAAAGGGCGGTATGCCAATGACTATGCTCCGTCTGAACATGGTGGCTGGTCTCGGTCCTGTGCTTCAGATTGCCGAGGGATGGAGTGTGGAACTGCCAGACGAGCAGCACGACATTCTCGACAAGCGTACTGACCCAACATGGCCAACAACATGGTTTGCACCACGCCTCGACCCAACAAAGGACGCATTCAAGGATGTATATTCAGTGATGAACAACTGGGGCGCCAACCACGGTGCCATCTGCTACGGACATGTAGGTGCAGACTTGCTTACATTGGCTTCAATGCTCCGCATTCCAGTTTGTATGCACAACATCGAGGATAAGGACATCTTCCGTCCTGCTTGCTGGAATGCATTCGGTATGGACAAGGAAGGACAGGACTACCGTGCTTGCCAGAACTTCGGTCCAATTTATAAGTAGCCCCCTAAATCCCCCTTAGGGGGACTTGGGGTTTCAAGTTTCAGGTATCAAGTAATTAAAAAGAAAAACAATGATTGAAAAGACTCATATACAAGAATTTGTGCGGCAGGCACAGAGAGTTGGCGAGGCAGGATTGACAATCTGCTCAAGCGGCAACCTCTCATGGCGCATAGGCGACGAGGCACTCGTATCAGGTACAGGTAGTTGGGTGCCAGAGTTGACAGAAGAAAAGGTAAGCATCTGCCGTGTTGCTGACGGTGAAGTGATGAACGGTATCAAGCCTTCGATGGAAAGCGTGTTCCACCTTGGTATCATGCGCAACCGTCCGGATGTGAATGTGGTGCTCCATTTCCAGAGCCCATACGCTACCCTACTCGCTTGCTGCAAGGACCGTCCGAAGAGTATCAATGTGACAGCAGAGATGCCACTCCATGTGGGACGTGTCATTCCAGAGATTCCATTCATGCGTCCGGGTAGTCCGGAACTCGCAGAGGCCGTTGTAGAGGCAATGAAGACACGTAACTCCATCCAGTTGCTCAAGCACGGACAGGTGGTATGCGGAAAGGACTTCAACGATGTCTTCCAGCGTGCAATGTTCTTCGAGATGGGTTGCCGCATCGTCTATCATGCACTCCAGGCAGGCAAAGAGCCAGATGTGCTCACCGAAGAGGAACTTGATGCGTTGGAGATGCATTTCGTAGGTCATACGACAGCATAAAGACGCCCTCCCGTTAATTTACACCTAATTAATAATAAGAATGAAAGAAAAACTTGTTGAGAAGAAATACCTTCTCACTTTTATCCTCATCACATCGCTGTTTGCTCTGTGGGGTTTTGCCAACGATATCACCAACCCAATGGTGGCGGCATTCAAGACAACACTTGAGATAAGCAACTTCAAAGCCGCATTCGTGCAGTTTGCCTTCTATGGCGGTTATGCCACTATGGCGATTCCGGCAGCTTTGTTTGTGAAGAAATACAGTTATAAAGTGGGAATCCTCATCGGACTCGGTTTGTATGCCGTAGGAGCATTCATGTTCATTCCGGCCGCCGACTACGAGAATTTCACCTTCTTCTGTATCTCGCTCTATGTGCTGACATTCGGTCTGGCATTCCTCGAGACAACAGCCAATCCGTTCATCATGTCGCTCGGTTCGGCAGAGACTGCCACCCGCCGACTGAATCTGGCACAGGCATTCAACCCTATAGGTTCGCTGACGGGAATGATTATTGCCAGCCAGGTGGTGCTTGCATCGCTCTACAGCAATGCCGATGCCGTAAGCGCGAAGTATGGCGTGAGCGACTTCAGCCAGTTGGATGCAGCAACAAAGTCGATTATCCGCACCCACGACCTTGAGACAATACGCAACCCATATGTTGCAATTGGTCTTGTTGTGGTGTTTGTGTTCATCGTAATCTCAATCTTTGTAAGCAAGAAAGCCGGCAAGAGCGAAGAGAATGCAGAAGAACCAAAAGTGAAGGATTCATTGCGTCGCCTATGGAACAATAAGATCTATCGCGAGGGCGTAGTAACCCAGATGTTCTATGTAGCGGCACAGATTATGTGCTGGACCTTCATCATTCAGTATGCCGGTCGTCTGGGCATTGAGAAGAATGTGGCACAATGGTGGAATATCGGTGCAATGGCGCTTTGTCTGAGTGGTCGTTTCATCGGTACATTCCTCATGAAATATGTCAACTCGCACCGTCTGCTTATGTTCTTCGCCTTTGGAGCGATGACAACAACAGCATGCGCCATTCTGATTGACGGAAAGTTAGGACTGATGAGTCTGGTACTGACATCACTCTTCATGAGTATCATGTTCCCTACAATCTACGGTATTGCGTTGAGCGATGTACGCCAAGACACTACTCTTGGAGCAGCGTTCCTCGTTATGGCAATCGTGGGCGGCGCCATCATGCCACCACTTCAGGGAGCCATCATCGACCTTGATGAAACCACCCCTGGTTGTTTTGGTCCTTTGTCGGCAACAAACTTCTCGTTCATCCTGCCATTCATCTGCTTCTGTTTCATCGCCGTTTACGGATGGCGTTCGTACAGAATGAAAAAGCAGGCATAACGACAGATAGGCATAAAAAAAAGAAAGGCATTCCACATGGGATGCCTTTTCTTTTTTGACTTTTATAGGAGCGGCGAGATGTACCTCGCCGAACACTACAAAGATTACTTCTTGATTTTAAGACGCTCAACAGCTTTGTTGTGATTCTCTACAGCCTTTTCTACTGCCTTGTTATGACGCTCAACGGCTTTTTCATGACGCTTCTGGGCATTCTTAACGGCCTCCTCATGACGTTTCTTGCCGTCCAGAACAGCCTTCTCATGATTCTGCTGCGCCTTCTTCACAGCCTTTTCATGACGCTTCTTGCCTTCCTGAACAGCCTTCTCGTGGCGCTTCATTGCCTCCTCATGATTCTTCTGGGCATTCTTAACGGCCTCCTCATGACGCTTCATACCTTCCTTAACAGCCTTGTCGTGACGCTTGACAGCCTCTTCGTGGTTCTTCTGGGCCTTCTTTACTGCTTTTTCGTGATTCTGCTGAGCCTTCTTCACAGCCTTTTTGTGGTGGTCAGCGGCCTTCTGATGGAAATCAGCAACCTTTTCCTGGTGTTTCTTTACTGCAGAGCAGATTTTACAATCTTTAGTCTTCACATTGTGACGACAAACTGTGTTTTGGGCATTTCCATAAGCTGCAACAAACATTATCATTGCAACCAACATCAAAATTGATTTTTTCATAATAATTGTTTTATAATGGTTATTACTATTGTTTCCACTGCAAAAGTAGTCATTTCTGCTATTTCCGCAAAAGATTATTCCCTAAACCAGATAGGGAATTCCCCTCGGGTTGCCTACAACGGATAGACGAGTGTTGTGATGAAGATATTGGCCAAGAGGATTATGATGTTCATCGGGAGTCCCACGCGGAGATAATCGGAGAAGCGATAACCTCCGGGACCATAGATAAAGGTGTTGGTTTCAGAACCGACAGGAGTTGCGAAACTGCTGCTCACGCTAATCATTATTGCCACACAGAATGTGACTGGATTGACACCCAACGACTGCGCCAGACAGATGCCAATAGGAGCAAAGATAGCAGCAGCACCGACACTCGATATAAACTCTGTTAGGAAGGTACCAAGTAGGCAAAGGATGAAAAGCGACATCAACGGATTTGTTCCAGTTGAGAGCGTTATCAAGTCAGACAATGCCTGCGTCACCCCTGTGTAGGTCATTGCCTTACCAAGGCACACCGAACCTGCAAACACCATGAGGAGTTTCCAGTTGATAGCGTTCTGAAGTTGTTCTATCGAAAGACAACGGACAAGAAGCATCACCATGATAGCCACCAGGCAACTGTTGAGCAACGGCATCAGTTGGAGTACGGCAAGAAGCACCATACCAAAAAGGATTACCGAAGCAATAACCGTCTTTTTACTCTCCTGTGGCAGAACGACAGAATCGAAGAAGTTGAGCGAACCGTGGAAGTTCTCCGGCAGCAGTTTGTCACCTTCGAGCAAGAGAGTGTCACCCGGACGGAGAATGATGTTTCGAGGAATGTTATTTATTCGCTCACCTTCGCGGGCAACAGCAACAAGAACCACATTATGACGATCCTCGAACGACACCTCAGACATGCTCTTTCCGATGAGAGGACTTGAGAAGTCGATAGTAGCCATCTGAAGTTTGCGTTTGCGCGAGTTCTCCTCTTTTGTACTGAACACCAAGTGATTAGCATTCACCAAGCCGTGAGACTGTCTAAGCTGAAGAATACTATTTATGTCGCCCGAATAGACGAGATGGTCGTTGCCAAGGATGAACTCATCCTCAGGTACAGGTGAGATGATTTCGCTGTCGAAACGCACCATTTCAATCAGACTACCACCCTCAATATCACGCAATCCAGCCTCATCGACAGTCATTCCAACATTCTCGCAATCGGCAGGAACGATAAGTTCAACAGTATAGTCGGCACTCGATTCGAAAGCCTCCTCAGGACCTTTTCTAACTGGCAAGAAGCGTTGGAGAGCAAGTATGGTCAGAACACCCACGGCAAGGCAGAAGATACCCGGTATTGTAGTACAAGCCAGCCCTAAGGTCTTACCTGTATAAGAAGAATAGAAGTCGGACACAACAAGGTTTGGCGTAGTACCAATAAGAGTACACACACCACCCAATGTAGCAGCATAACTCAATGGCAAGAGCAGTTTAGACGGACTGATGTTGCGTTTCCTCGCCCATGTCTTCACGGCACCAAGCATAAGTGCCACAACAGGTGCAGAACTGATAAACGCACTCAGACCAGCTGCAGGAAGCATGACACGCACAAGAGCATCGCTAAGCGACTTTGGTGTACGGAGCAGATTTTTTGTTATCCATTGGATGACACCCGAATGGACCAAGGCTGCAGCAAGGACAAAGAGCACACCAACAAGAACAACGGATGTAGAACTGAAGCACGACAATGCCTCATCTGTCGGTAACGCCCCGATTACAAGGAGCGTAAATATAATGCCCATACCAATGACATCGCCCGGAAAGCGAGTCTTAATCATAAGTCCGACTTTTCCGAACACCATCAAGAGGGTAATCCAAGCAAAAATGCCTAATCCCAAGAATGTCATACAGATTCCATTTATCTCCTATAGAGAGACTGTTATTATTCGAAATCGAACAGAGAATAGAATCCCGTGATAGTGAACACTTGCTTAATATCGTTGCTCACAGCCTTGATAACAACACGACCGCCCTTGGCAATAGTCGCCTTACGGAGAGTGAGCAGATGACGTAGACCACTTGAAGATATGAACTCAAGGCCGCTACAATCAAGAGTTATCTCCTTGTCGGCGTTATCGAGAAGTGGTTCCATATCGCGTGCGAACTGAACAGCCGAAGCTGTATCCAAGCGTCCCACGAGGGTTGCTATAACAGCATTGCCCTCAACATTGATTTCAATTGACATAATATTTATTTTGTTATTTTCTTTATCATTGTAAGTACATTTCTATCACCCCTTCGCTCATAGCTTACAGAGTCCATCATTTTCTTGATGAGGAATATTCCAAGCCCACCAATAGGGCGATCTTGCGCCGGAAGGGTTATATCAACAGGCTTGCCCTCCTTAGTAGGGTCAAAAGGTTCACCTTGGTCAATGAGGTCGAACACAAGGTTGTCGCCCTCCCTTTGAGCAACAAGCGTGACCATGCCCTCCTGTCCTTTAGGATAGGCATAATTGACAGAATTTGCCATAGCCTCGTCGAGTGCGAGGTTGAGTTGGAACAGCAACGACGAATCAACATCAAATGCTTCGCTAAGCGAGCTGAGGAAAGGCTCGATAAGTTTCATCTCCTCAATATTATTCTTTATTGCCAGACGACGCACAGAGTAATCAGTCTTGATTGGTGTTCCATTGAGTCGTATGCAAAGGATTGTAAGGTCATCACTTTGATCTACACCATTTGAATGCAGATGGACATCCTCAACAACAGTTTTCACCATTTGCTCAGCTGTAGCATTCTTTCCGCAACGGCGCAAAGAGTCAAGAAGACGGTCATCGCCGAAGAGTTGCTTTTCTTTATTTTCAGCCTCAGTAACACCATCTGTATAGAGGAATAAACTTACGCCAGGGGTTATATGGAGCGTTATTTCCTTGTAGTCATAACCAGGAATGATGCCTATAGGAATGTTAGTAGGTGCCTTATCAAAGAAGCGAATATCAGAATCAGGATATACAAGACCTGTTTCTGTATCTATTTTGCCATTTGTCGCAGGGACATTATGTCCACAGTTGCACATAACGACAGTACCGGTGGCAAGATTCACGCGACCGATATACATGGTCACAAACATATTCTCCTCGTTGTTTTCAGCAATTACATTATTGAGTCGCTGTGCAATCTTTGCAGGTTGCTTATCTGTAGTCGCCACAGTATAGAAGATACTATTTACAATAGCCATAAGCAGCGAAGCCGGCACACCTTTGCCAGAAACATCACCAATGCAAAAATAGAGTTCATCGCCATCAAGAAGGAAATCGTAAACATCGCCACCCACAGCTTTTGCCGGAATGAGCGATGCATGAACATCAATATCCGGACGTTCAGGGAAAGGTGGGAATTTCTGTGGAACCATTGCCTGCTGAATAGCACTAGCCACATGCAATTCACTTTCAATCTTCGCGTTCGCGGTTGTTGTCTCCTTCAGTTTTGTAACATAGCTATCCAGAGATACTTCCATAGATGCCAATGCCTGACGGAGATCATAGAGTTCATTATGATCCTTGATTACCGGCAGTTGGACTTTAAAGTCGCCATGAGATATCTCGCGCGCAGCAAGTGCGAACTGCTCCAAAGGATGAGTTAGTTTATGGATGGTTGCCAAACTGATGAGGACAAGGAGTATTATCACCAAGACCATTACCACAATCAGCGTACGGAACATTGTTTGGTAGGAACCTTTTAGTTCCGCACAAGGCAACTCTAAGGTTACAGTCCATCCATTCTTTTCAATGGGAGCATAGTAGATATAATAATCACGCCCATTCTTCTGAAATTTCTGATGTCCACGTATTCCCGCTTTGATGTCTTCAACGACCTGGTCTACATTTTTCACATTATCTCTTCTCGCAAGAGAATCTGCCGATACAGAAAGAACAACACCAGATTCTTTGTGTGCAATATACCGTCCTTCTGAATCAATAATGGCAAGTTCGGAATTCGGGTAAGGGCGATTTGACTGAAGTGAGTCAGACAAAGCGCTGATGCTAATATCCAAAGCATAGACAGCAAACGGAATGTCATGTCTGTTGTAGAGAAGGCCCGAATAACTTGTTATCAAAGAGCCATTAATCTCACGGAAAGGAGCGGACCAGCGTGGTTTGCCCGTCTCAACCGGTAGCTTATACCAGTTACGCTCCTCATAGTCATATGTTTCTGCAATGTCGGAGGATATATATCCACCATCTGCTTCTCGCATAACATAAGGAGACGCCTTCTTACTATATGGCAATCCCGCATCGGGTATATATGCCACTGCCACACCTTGGATTTCTTTATTCACTTCAAGGAACAATTTCCCATAGTAATACATTGAATCCGATGAATGTGAAGCTCTTGGCGATTTGCTGATACTTTTGAAGTTTTCCGCAGAAACCTCAGCCAACTCCAGTTGGTCGCGTACTGAATGAACTACATTATCAAGTTTTGCATTCGCCACCTTATCTAAATCCTGACGCACTTCCTTCTGCACAAAGTATCCGCAAATAGCAGACACGGTAACAAAAGCACCGAGTGATACGAATACCACCCAGAAACAGAGTTTCAACTTGAATGATTGACGAGGATTTACGGTCATTTTATTATTCGGCTACGCCTTAATTGAGAATTGATTTGCAATAGATTATTCTCCCGTCTGCTTATACTTCCAATGGGCAGCTACTCCATGCTCAGCTTCATAGTCCATACGTTCAGAACGAATCTGTATCTCAATCCAATTGCAATCAGGTCCCATGCAAGTCATCTGTAGAGCCTGATAGCCCGATGGTTTTGGATGGGTAATCCAATCCTTGATGCGATCGGGTTGAACACGATAGAGAGCGGTGATAACGGTATAGATACGCCAGCATATGAGTTTTTCTGCGTCAAACTCCGACAATGGCAGTGGCTGTGGTTCGAGATTGTATTCCGCAAAACCAATTTCAGTAAGAGGTTTCACTTTCTCTGGCACCTTATATATAATACGTGTGGCAAACAGATCATATACCTCATCGAATGTCTTTCCATCCTTCTTCATCTTACGCCAGATACTGTAGACCGACTTCATTCGATAGATAAACTGAAATTCGATGCCAAGACTCTCAAGCATAGAGCAAATAGGCAGCTTAAAGGTTTCGAATACCAATTGGCAACTTGCCTCAGCCTCTTGCAAGAGGTGCTTTAAATTCTTGTAGTCATCAGGATAACCATATTTCACAGACAACTCCTGAAGTTCAGACTGTTCATCATGCAATCCGATAGGTTCGCACAATGGGATGATATTTGCGAGAGTGTCATCAGCAATACGCCTGCACTCTTCCACATCGCGTCCCGAAAGACTACGAACCTGTTCAAGGCGCTCACGGATAGCCTTAATTTGGAGTTCTCGTTCGTTGATAAGTTCGTTTGCCATAGAGATTGTTTTTGTCACGGATTAAAAGATATCCCAGTGTGAGTTGAAAACATCATTCAAATAATTCTCATCACACCAGACAACAATATCCTGTGAAACAAGTTTTGAACACTTTTGCTTTGCAAAGATACAAAAATTCTCAGTAATCAAACAAGAAAAGGATAGAAAAACTCCAAATTATTCTACAAAAGCACGCATTTTCGGAAGTAATTTGGATTTTTTGTTGTAATTTTGCAGAAAACAAATCATTATGCGAATAGTTTTATTCTTTGTTCTTATCATTTTTTGCTCCATTGTATCGGTGGCTCAATCAATAAAGATTGACTATGATAAGAAGGTCATCAGCATAGATTCTCTCAATCTGTCATCAGCAACAAGTGCGCAAACCGCTATAAACATGTTGCCGGAAATGCTCAACCGCCCAGGAACAAGTTATGCATCAAGCTATACCATCACGATAAACGGAATGTCGGTCGGTGACGCCCACGATGCCGCTCTTTCGCAATTACACATTTCGGATATTGCGAGAATAGAAGTATCAGAATCGCCTATTTCAAGTTATCAGAATAACGGTCAGGGTGGTACCATAAACATTGTCTTAAGAACAGGAGGAAACTCTACGAGAAAGAACATCTGGGGCAGCGCTTCGCTCGACGGAAGTGTTCCTATGGATATTCTTCCACAGTTGTACTTAGGCCGAAAGAGTGACAAATTCATAATTCAAGGAATTATGTTAGGCGAATTGTCAAAGAGTAGCAAGGACATTATTTCAAATCGCTATGTCGACGATGTCCACAATATTTCTATCAACGAAACTGACAAGACTAAATTCTTCGAGCAATTGGCACGCGTGTATATGAAATATAGCCTAACTGACAAGGACTGCATAAACTTCAATATTTCGGAAAACACATCACGCAAGGATTATGACATCAGCAGTTTGACAACAAGCTATCCTTCGGGACTTGAAACAGAGGGACTGACCAACAACGAAAAGAAATCTACCACATTCCAGTCGTTGCTCACCTATTCCCACTCTTTCAATCCATATTCATCGTTATCTGCAACAGTACAGTATGATTATTCCTTTGCACATACCGACCTTGACATCTATGATGTACGGACATATGGGGACAAGTCCAATACTCACAACATCTCCGGAAATGTGGCTTATGCACTGAACCTCCTTCCTGCCAGCATCCATAACACGCGCTATTCGGACCTGTCTGTTGGAATCAACCTCAATAAAACAATATGTACCGAGGATATGACTCTCAAGGACTTTGCTACTATCAATCTTCACGACATTTCGCTTAAGCCAACAAGCCATGCCGGTCACTTTATGCCCTACATATGCTCAACAAGCAAGTTTGGCAGATTAAAGACAAAACTGTCTCTTGAATATCAGGATTATCATTACAACATGAAACGTCTTGAAGAACCATACTCCGCGATAAGCCATAATTTCACAGGCAAGTTCATCGCTGAATGGAAATTCAATACTCATCGCCATCTCCGTTTCATTCTCGACCGCAAACTCCGTCGTCCTACCGACGAACAGGTCTACCCTATCCTCATGTTCAGTCTCGAACGAGGGGATTATGTAAAAGGTAATGTTGATTTGCGCCCGATAATGTCGCATGAGGCTTCGCTCGACTACATCAGTACTTATCGTTGGGGAAGCAACACATTGATGTTCGACATTGAAGCAAGTTACAACCATGTCAACGACATCATCTGTACTGTAAGAAACAGTCAAAGTCGCGAACAAGAGTTGGGCTATCAGTTAGAGGTAACATCATTCATAAACAAAGGCACTAATGATATCATCAGCGGTAACTTCATGGCAATCTATTCAAACAAGAAGGCCACCGTTTCGCTGTCGGCAAACATCTTCAACAATAGTCAAGTGGTGAACAATGAGACAAACCACTACACTAATTTCATTCTGTCGCTCATGCCTTCGGTAAATCTCACACACGGATTCACCTCAACCTTTGGAATTTCATATTTCAGTAAGGTAACGAAAAAATATGAAACGTTGGGCGACTATTCCGGTATCACATTCGACATAAACAAAACATGGAACATTTCGTGGGGCGCGTTCTCTGCTTATATCTTTGGCAACTTTGCCATCACCAATAAAGCTCAAGACACGCTCTTCCAGCCATCTGAGGGCACAAGCACATCGTCTGTATACACTTCTACACTTTATAAGTTGCAGCACGACAGAATTGGAGCTGGAGTCATGCTTGCGTTTTAATAGGTTATCCGTTGAAATGACCACCTTATTTCAGTGGAATGACACGCTCACTTCCACGCAATGACAACACACCGATAATTCACTAACAAACTAACTAACATTTTTTTCGTACACCTCCACTATTTAGCCTTCTCATCCTAATTCCACTTTCCCCTTTCTTCGTTTGGCGAGGGGGGGGGTAAAATGTTATTTTGTTAGTTAGTTGGATTTTGGGGCGAAATTAGGCTGCACTCGGGAAAACAAAAAAAATGGATTTTATTTTGATTTTCCACTCATTTGCTGTACCTTTGTATTGCAAATTAAAAAGAGAAATATGGCTTGTTTTATAGTACCCCTTACACAGGCTGTGGCTACAACAATGTTACGCCGCAAGAACAGAAATAATCAGAGTGTTTCAACAAACGCATGGCTCGCAGAACTCCCAAAACTTGAACTGATGCTTTGGGGAGGTAGCGTGATGCTTATTTTCGACCATATAATAAATGGTGAAGTCACCATGCAATATCCTTTCTTTACGGCACTAAACGCCACCGGTGGAGCAATGACAATGCTAAAAGAAATGCTATTCGTCGGATTGCCAATGTCGCTCGCCATCACTGGCATTTATTGCATTATGGTAGCAATAAAGAAATTTGCTATAAGATAAGACTACAAGGAGAGATTGAGCAGTTCGCGAAGCTGCTGCCATAGTTGCTCGACGAGCTTATTTTCGAGGAAACGGGAAGGAATAGGATTCTCTTTCTTCCCGACGAAATAGCACAGTTGTTTTTCCGTGTGCAAGGCAGAAAGTGCCGAACGAACGCCCTGCTCAGGTGTCTTTATGAAAGGACGGAAGAAGATATCTGCCAACGGATCGTACCATTTATCCATGCTAATCATATTGCTATCAACAATGCCAGGGTCAGCAACATTGACAAACAATGACGGGTTCTGGCGCGCATAAGCAATAGAGAAATAAAGGAAAGCAAGTTTCGTACTGCCGTAGGTGCGTAACTGACTAAAACGGTCACTACCCCACTCCGGCCAATTAATGTCGATATGTGCGTATTTTGTTGTGAGCGACACCATATTGACAATTCTTGCTCCTGTCTCAAACAGAGGGGTTAGGAGGATTGTAAGTAAGGCTGGGGCAAGATAGTTCACCTCCATTGTATGCTCTATGCCCGATTCTGCAACATGATATCTGCTGTTCTTTATGCCGGCATTGTTGAACAATCCTGCAATCTTCCTATCGCCCAAGGCATTGACAAACTGGCGAACAGATTCGCGTGAGGCAAGTTGTAACTCTATTTGCTCAATGACTGCGCCAGGCACTTCTTGCAGTATCTCCTGACGGATAGCCTCGCCTTTTTCAAGGTTACGGCAAGCCATAACGACTGGATATCCCTCCTCTGCCATTTTCTTTACTGCCACACGGCCCATACTGCCGGAAGCACCAGTCACAACTATCCAGTTCTTCACCTTATCCTTATTTGATTTTGTTAAGTTCTTTCCAGATGGAATCAGGAATCTGCTCTTCACAATTATGACAACAAATCATCTTGTCAGAATACATACGAGCAACACAATAGTTACGATGATTGCAACCACTTCGGGTAGACATATCACCAGCCTTCAATTTGTTGACAAAGTCGGTGTCATTGACCAATGCTCGTGCCATCTGTACAAGTTCGAAACCTTCGCCGAGAACCCGTTCTATACTTTCGCGCGATACCAATCCGCCAACATAGATAAGCGGACAATTTACCTCCTGGCGGAACTTCTTTGCATCTTCAAGGAAGAAACACTCCTCGTAAGGGAACTGCTTAATCATCATATCACCCATGGTAGATATTACGAGTTTCTGAGGCAACGAGCGAAGCGGCATATAGTGAGCCATCGTCTTTGTAGGGATTTTTCCTCGCATTACTGCCATAGGAGCCTTTGAAACGAAACCTGCAGACAACACAATACCATCAATACCATGGCGCTCCAATTCCTTCGCAATCTCAATCGACTCAGGAATCTCTATACCTCCTTTGAAACCATCATACATGTTATGCTTCGCAACAAGTGCCATGTTGTATTTAAGGGCTTTCTCCTTTGCCTCATCAAGACACATGTTCATAAAGCGCATACGGTTCTCAAGCGAACCACCATACTCGTCATGACGATGATTAGTATAAGGTGAGAGGAACTGCGAAATGAGATAGCCATGACCAACATGCAGTTCTACAGAATCAAAGCCCGCATTATGAGCCACTTCAACAGCCTTGCCGAAGTCCTTTGCGATTTCAGGGAGTTCGCTCTTGCGAAGTCCACGGACAAAGGTTGGGGAATAAAGGTTGAAACCTGTAGAAGCACCAACAGGGAAGCGTCCTGCTGTTGTCCAGTGAGTCATGTTTCCGCAATGACCAATCTGAATACCTACGGCAGCACCTTCTTCGTGTATAGCATCAGTAATATCGTGAAGCTGAGGTACAATCTCATCACGAAGCCACAGCTGACTGTTGAACGATATAGCACCACGGCTGATTGCAGCATAGGCAAGAGTTGTCATGCCAATACCACCACGAGCCACACTGACATGATAGTTCTTCAAATCATCGGTAGGGCCGAAATCCTTTCCCATCGACTCAAAGGCAGCAGCACGGATAGTGCGATTACGAAGAGTGATAGGACCGAGTTTATATGGAGTAAAAAGCTTTGATTCCATAATCATTGTCTTTATTTGAACTTATTGTAATCCTTCTTAGTCTCTGCCTCCCAGATTTCCATTGCGTCATCATATGTCTCTGGTGGAGTGTATAGTTTGTCTTCAGATTTCTGGATGAGCGACATGCATTTAGTTGGACAGGTTGAAACACAAAGTCCACAGCCAAGGCATTTCTCTTGGTCGATGGTTACCTTACGGACAACTTTTCCCTTGCTATTGGTCCATGTGGCTTTCTTTTCCTGAGTGATATATCCAAACGGGCAACGAGAGACGCACTTTCCACAGCCTATGCATTTGTCATATTCAATTTCGCAATAGTGATTGCTCCAGATATTGTTTGCAGGACCAGGGAACATCTTTCGCATTTTGAGCATACCGCAACCACAACCACAGCAAGAGCAGAAGTTCTCTCCATCTTGCGAGTTTGTAGCCTGAATGATTCGTCCGTCTTTCTCACCTTCACGCAGAATGGCAAGTGCCTCTTCCTTGGTTATCTCACGACCGATACCCGTCTCAATGAAGAATGTTGCGTAATCGTCGGTTTCAATACATGTCTCAGTTGGATGGTTGCATTTATTTCCCGGAATGGCACGATCCATTGTGCGGCAGATACAATGACCTACTGCAAAACGATAGTGTTTGTCAAGCAAAGCCTCAATATTGTCGTATGGTTTTATGACAGAGCCAGACACCATTTCCGGATGCTGAGGAATGGTACGATAGAACGGCATAGTCTGTGTCATTCGCTTTCCCCAACGAGATGTTGCCATATATGCTGCAGTCCAGTATAGCCACGACTTATCACCTGTACGTTTGCCTTGCCACTCAAGAAAGCCCATAACGAAAGGGAACTGACCATATTCATCACCATGTTCGCGATGACGGCGGAAGATTAGTCCTTTCATTGCCATTCGATCGAGTTTAGCCTTTGCCTCTTCCTCAGTCAAACCATTGTTTGCAGCATAGTCGGCAGCTGTCTCATAGCGTTTTCCCATGAGGAGATAGTCGCGTGCATCTTCCTCTGAGAAAATCTTCTTTATCAGTTTCATGTCAGCACCGATAAACGACTTTGGGAAGCCATATGACAAAGTATCAATGCGCTTCAGGAGATCTCTGTATAAACTCATTTGATTTTCAAATTGACAAATTTACAATTTATCTCTTCTGTCACCCACTTCACAACAGCATCCATACCATCACCGTTCTTTACAGACACAGGGAAGATACGGAGGTCGTTATTCAGTCGACGGGTGTTGCGTTCAAGGTTTTCGAAATTGAAATCGAAATAAGGAGCAACATCCATCTTTGTAACTATCACAGCTTTTGTAACCGTGAACATCAAAGGATATTTGATGCTCTTGTCATCGCCTTCTGGAATTGAAAGGAGCATTGTAGCAAGAGTTGCACCTATATCAAACTCAGCAGGACAGACAAGATTGCCAACATTCTCAACAATGATAACATCAAGGTCGTCAAGCGGCATCTTATTCAAAGCCTCCATTGTCATTGCTGCGTCAAGATGGCAACCGCCACCTGTGCGCAACTGAACTGTAGGCACGCCAAGAGCCTGCATCTTCTCAGCATCAACGGTACTTTCAATATCAGCCTCAACAACACCAAAACGATACTGCTCACCTAGAGTTTTTATAATATCAACGATGAATGTTGTCTTGCCCGAGCCTGGCGAAGACATGATGTTCCATAGGAAGACTTTCTTCTCCCTCAAAAGAGCTCTCACCTCTTCTGCATCACCTTCATTCTCGGCAAGTATGCATTCCTTCAAATCAATATATTCAATTTCCTTCATAAACCTTATTCTTTATCATGATTGCGGACAATTTCTATTCCTACAATCTTCATTTCGTTGCCACTGACCATTGAGCCATACTCATATCCACATGAAGGGCAGACGGACGTAAGCATGTTTTCTTTTGTTATCTCGTATTGCGTGGCACATTGTCCACAGACTGCAGTTCCATTCTTCCAACGAATCTCAACCTTAGAACCTTCGGCAATAGTACCTCGCGAGATGAAGTCCCAGTATTTCTGCACAAACTCAGGAATAAAGTCGTGCAAGACTCCAATCTCAAGCACCACTATGTTTATTCCTACTGCATCAACGCTTTCGGCCTTTCTCATCACCGAACGGAATATTCCCTTGGTAAATGGCAGTTCATGCATAGTAGTATTGTTTATTTTCCGCTGAACAGACTATCGACATAAAACGCTTTCGCCTCTTTGTAACGACGGTCTGAATGTTTGCGAGCCGTCACCTTAAGGTTTTCTTCCACCCAATGCTCAGAAACAGGCGAAGGGGCCCAGTTCGCATTTTCCACCCTATCTTTGTTGAATATCTCGCGATAACGCTTGTTGATAGTCTCGTACTTCTCACAATAGCATGTGAAGAAACCTTTTATATCGTTTGTAACGAATGGAGCATCAAGTGGCATCTGTTCAATCTTCTTATAGTTGTAGCCACCCTTTTTGTTGACATGCCAGCCCCAATCCTCAAGGAAACCAATGTCAAAAGCATCAGCAGGACAGAAGAAGGAACAACGCATACACATCAAGCAATTGTGATGAAAGTGGAATTCGCCTTTCTCGTCTTTATATATATTCTGTGTAGGACAGCGTTTTATACACAGCCCACAATCTGTGCATTTGTTGGTATCCACATGATAAAGGAACGAGTTCACATCGCCTCCTATATATTGAGGACGGGCAACCGTTGTAACAGCAAAGCGTGCCCAACGAGCATAAGGCTTGAAGTTTGGCATGCGGTTTATCACCTCATACACCATTATCTCAAGCAGTTTCTTGTCCATCTCGAGCATCTCGCGAATACAATGATCCTCGAAAGGGAAATGGATATTATATGGCATCACGAAATGGTACTCATTCTCAACCACAACCTTATCGTGACGGAGTTTGCGAAGTACATATTTTGAAGATGCGTCATTAGCGTGGTATGTCTCGCCTGAGTTTTTGTAAATGAAGACTCGCAAACCGGCAGGAAACTTCTGGGCACGAATGAACTTGAGGAAGGCATATGGTGCAGCAAAGCCGTAGATAGGACAACCAAGCCCCACGATGTCGTAGGGCGAAAAATCAAGTCGCTCGTTGTTGAGCGGGTTGATTTCATAGGTCGTGATATCCCAGCCTTCTTCCTCAAAGCGCATCTTCACCTTTTGGGTTATGTAGCGCGTATTGAAAGTGCCGGTATAGTATAATAGGAGACACTTCATTATCTCTTCATTTTATCAAGGAATGTCGTCTTGCCTAATGTAAATATATTGAGGAATCCACGGAAAGCAAAATACTCATAGCAGCGTGTATAACCTATCTTTCGTATCTGCCATCGGCCATCATGTTTTGCATAATCAACATCATATATTGCTGCGCCGTGAAGCTTCAGCAGGAATATGCGATGATTGAGATAGTCCTCAAGATACCATTTAGCATGAGCAGATTCTCCCTCCACATCTATCTCTCCGCCATGAATCAAGTGAGTAGACGGAATATGGCGAGTCATCACTTTCTTCAGGAATGCGAGGACATTTTCCTTTCCTTCGTATGCCATAGTTCCATTGCCGTAAGCCGAAACAACATCTTCAGCAAAACAGTCGGCAACACCGTCAAAGTCGCGTGTATCCAGACAACGCTGATACTTTGCCTGAAGCTGTCGGATTTCCTCTATATCCTCAAGCCGTTGTACTCTTTCTTCAATAGTCATACTATTTCTTATTTATCGTCACACGACCAGAGTTTCCATCAATTGTAATATGGTCACCAGTATGGATGAGCGTCATTGCATTGCTGGCGTTCACAACTGTAGGGAGTGCATATTCACGAGCAACGACAACACCATGTGACAATGCAGAGCCAATCTCCGTAACAAGACCAGCGATGATGCTATAATATGGCGACCAACCGATGTCTGTACAGTTTGCAACCATTATCTCGCCCTCTTTCAATTGGGCAGCATCTTGTTCATTACGAACAATACGAGCAATACCACTCGCCACACCTCGACTAACCGGAGTCCCTTGGAAAGCTGTAGTGTGACTATCCGACTTAACCTCTGCCAAAGGTTCTGGAATACCGAGTTGTGCATAAGGGAACTTCAGCTTCTGTTGCTGAGGGAATAGTCTTCTACGAGCCATCGCCTTTTTAACAAGAGAGGTGTCGCCCTTGAGAAGTTGGCCCACTTCTTTCTGCTTCAAGAAATAGATACATTCAATATCAGGAAGGAGTTCCTCGTTGACCATTAGAACAGCCAACTGATGATAAGCCTGTTTGAACTGATCCAAAACATATATCACCTTTGCTTTTGTATATTCACGGAAGCAAACACCCTTTCTGGCCTTATCTATAAGCCCACTGACATAACTGCGTTTGAAACCAGAATAATGGCTGAGCAGTTCTTCAGCATAGTCTGTCCAAGGTTTTTCCTCACGTTCTTGTTTCTTTCCAACGCTTACAAGAACACTCTTAATACTTGTCAGGAACGACTCTCGATTATCACGCCAAGGCAAAGACATCAGTTCCGGTTCACGCAAACCACGGAAACCATGACGCTCCATAAATTCAGCATAGGCTTTAACAACTGCCTCGCTTGCGTTATTGTCGAGATAATCAGCCAATTGCTCAGTAGGATATTCCACCACCTCAGGGTTATCTTCCACCATCTTCTCTGCCAATGCATGCATAGAGCGGAGTATGTTTGCCGACTCAAAGTTCTCGTTTTGAGTCATACATCCTGCAACAAGGGCTTTGAAGGCATCCGGGTCGTTGAAATCAGCCTCGCACTTGCCAAGCATAGCACTTTGACCGCCAGAATAATAAGATGCTCTATAATGGAAATACTGCGCCATCATCAGGTACTTGAAATTGTCAAGTATCTGCTTATACAGATTGTCTTTATCCGTTGTAAGGTCAAATCTCAATCTGCTTACCACTTCATCCATTCCTTCCTTTGCGTAATTGCCCTTCAAGACAATCTTGGCAAACTTGACAGTATTCTTTATTCGCTTTACTGTCGAGAGGTTCTTCATACTATTTCCCGGTAGTCCTTCAAGTACCATACCACAAATACTTACATCCGAAGTTTCCTTCGTCGTTCCGTAAGTAGCATGATTGACGCGGTAGATATTGGTCATGTTGAAGAACATGTGGTTGTAATATGAAGCAAGGAACGAATATGGAGGTATGTCCTTTGGAGCACATCCCATCTCTTGATAGGTTTTCATAACGCCCCAGTCAAGAGCATACATATTTGTTGAAAGAGTCAATGGAGTAACAGCACCTGGTATTACCTCACCGATATTACCTGTTGTATATACGAAATTAGTTGCATCAAGGTCACAATCAAGTTCGTTCATTGTGACAGACTCGCTAATAGTAATCGGACGAGCCTGAAGCCACTGGATTATGCCATTCTCATCAATAGCCCATTCAAGGTCCATTGGCATTCCAAACAACTCTTCCGCCTTCTTTCCTGCATCTCCTAATGCAACAGCCTCTTTCTTCTTTAAGATAGGGTGCTGTGGCATTGTCTCAACATTATTGCCACGAACACGATACTGCTGTGCGGACATCTTGCCAGAAACAAGGTTTTCACCAAGTCCTGGAACGACCTCTACGAGGACATACCCAGGGCGCATTGGTGCTCGAGAGAAGATTACTCCGGCACATCTGGCCTTTACCATCTTCTGGACTACAACAGTCATCTTGCTCTCCTGCGAACGAAGGAAAGTACTGGCATAGTGTTCTGCCGTTTTGTTATGAAGAGATGCGACACAATCAGCTATTGCAGTCTTCAGTTCCTCTTTGCCTCTAACATTTAGGAATGTCGAGAACTGACCTGCAGCAGAGAAGTCAACTCCGTCCTCCAAAGTAGCAGATGAACGAACAGACACCTCTTCAAGTTGCATTTCCTCAAACCATTTTACGGCTTCCGCAAAGTCATCGCCTTCGTTAATGTCTGTAATGACAAAAGCCTGAGGCACCTGATAACCAAACTTAATAAGTTGATTTAGCCCTCGCGCCTTGCCACCCACCTTTGGCAGCAACTCCTCTGGAATATTTTCAATATTATATAGTTTCATAAAATTCTGTTATCTTTCATTTCCAATGGCCCAACGCGACTTGTCCTTATTGAACCCATATTCAATGCTTCCTCTACAGTTCACTCCACCAAAGTCAACTTCGCCAACACCTTCCTGGAAGAAGAAGTTTCCATTGTCAAAGGTAAGATAGAGATTATTCTCACGCTTTGCTGTAACTCTGACGGTCTTTCCATCTGTAAAGGTACAATCAACCACGAAAACATCTGGTGCCTTTCCATCACAGGCATCCCACTCTATGATCTTGTAATCCACAAGGCTCTCGTCATGGTCGTAGCCAATATTTGTATAACCGCAGAACACGCCTGTGACCATTGGATAATCAACGAGCGAGAAGTTGAAAGTCTCACCTTTCTCTGTTGTAACCATCAACCAGATATGGTCGCTCATATAATTCCAGTCGCGTTTTCCAAAAGCATGATCTCGCGAGCCTGGCATATCGATTGCCTTTGTAACTCCGCCAAGAGTCAACTCACCTGTAAAATGACCGGCCTGCTCATAGTGAATCTGCGGGATATCCTTATCGTGTTCACCCTTGCTTGTGGTACCGGTATCACCACCAGCCTTCTTGAAGAACTCTCTATTCCATTTCGGACGGGCAAAGGCTTGAGCCATACCTCTAAAATCAGAATGATGAAGTGCCGAGAAACAAGGGAGTGTTGCATGAAAATCCAACGAATATCGGCAGTCTATCTCTTTTCCTGTCACAGTATCGAGGAGCTTATCTGCAAACTTCACTCTGAAATGTTTCTCCGGAACGACACATTCCACTTCCATCGGACATTCCTCTATTGGATAGTGGTCTTTTACAGAAGTATAAAGATGACCATCAGGAGTGACATAGATGACGAATATCTCGCACAACGGATGATTCCTCTTTCCAACACGCATGATGAGACTTTCGCCATTCGCGCCATTAGCACCGAAGAAATAACTGTTGTTTATCATCTCACCGGCATCTTCTGGCAACTGGAACATATCACAAGCCACACCATCAAAAGGACGCGCCTTGCGAGTATGCTTCAGCACCTGCATCATCAACCATGTCTTTATCTTGAATTTCAAACTCATTGACTTGGGAAATCGTTTTTTATCATTCCGGCATTATTACCGAAAAACACATCAAAGATGTATTTTTGCAAAGATAATAAAAAAAATCAATACCACAAAATAATACTTCCGATAATTCCCAATATGACAAAAGAAAGGGAAGAACAGAATAATATATGCGACAAGTTTTACACCTTTTTTATAATCTCCACCCTAAACCGACACTTGCATAGAGGTTATACACATTCTGCTTCAGTCCCGACTCTGGGGCGTTAAGCGTATTTAGTAATCCCCAATTAAGATCTGCCTTAACATCAAGATTACGCCAAATCTGGCGAGTTGCACCAATAGAAATGCCACAATCAAAACGAGGAATCTTTTCAGACCAGTCTGAAGTAGAATATTCAACGGCAATAGCAGGCACAAGTGGAGATGTGCGTATCTTACCGTCAAACGCTTCGCCTGTACGAGTTCTCGACAACGCATACGAGAAATACATACCTGCATCAAAGCGCCACTTGCTGTTCATTCTATATTCGTAACGAACTGGAATGGTAAGGTAATACACAGAATGATGATTCGTTGAAGTACCAGTAAAGAATCCATGTGTAGGTGTTCCTGAGCCTGCAAGCGTAATCTCTGTTTCAAAATTTTTCATATTTACACTACTATTGCCTCCCTTTCTCTCAAAAAGAAGTCCAACAGAAACACCATTGTGCTCAGACAACATCTGAGTTGCAAAAACTCCTACTACAGGACAAATCATACTTTTTGACGAGTTGATTTTCTCGGTTTCAGCCGGCACGCCAAGCGATGTGGTTGCACCAAGATTAATACCGACAAAAGGTTCAAACTCTGGAGCAAAGTGAAAATCACCAGCAAATGCATTTCCACAGAACGCAAAAACTGCGAGTAATAAAAGCAATATATTCTTTTTCATATTATCATTCCTAATAAAGTAAACATTATTCACAAATAATCTCCATCTCATCAACATAGAGCGTTGTACCTCCACAACCTGAGTACTCAAAGCCACCAAGACTCGAAGCAATATAAATTCCTATATTATATTTCCAGTTCTTCAAATCGTCATCATTTACATCTTGAGTATATGTAAAAGGTATTTCTGCCAACGCGTACTCACTCATCATCTCGTTTGGCTTCAGTTCCGCATATGCAACAGTATTTCCAAAGGAATTATCCATAATATTATATCCCGTAAGATACTGCACTTCATTATCTGTGCGATAAAGCACTACACGGATATAGCCTTCATCATTCTTTCCGGTAGAAGCAACCACACCTGGCTGATATTTATAATACAATTTCAATGTCTGTGGATGTTTGTTGAATGGTAAACCCACTCGAGTCTTCAACTTATCATCGGTATTTTCATTATCCATCTCGCCGGTAAACAAACAACCTGATACGAATGGTTTACGAGGGTCGAACATTGATATGTCTGCAGTAACGAGTTTCAACGCCTTGCCACTTACAGCATCGTCGGTTGGCTGTGAGTTGAAATGTGTGTAGTTAATGTCCGCACCATACAAATACATCCAAATAGGTGTAAGTGAACCACTGGTTGATTCCCACATACGGATTGGTTTTTCAACATTATCAACCTTCATCAAGTCGTATGGCATCTGATAATAACAGCCTTGAGGAGTCTCCCAATTATCGAAAGTGTATTTCGTTGGCATATTGTCAGTAAGGGCCTGAGTCTTTATCTTCCACACCTTACTCCATATTTTCCCTGTTTCAGGATCAATACCACGAGCAGCCGTCACACGAACATACACAGGTGATGTGTAGTCGGTAGCAATTCCATCAAGGGCATCATAATGATCGGCATTGATATCATCGCAGTCTTTCTGCTGCTTTTCGTTTGGCACGACATACTCCAAGGTTGCTCCCTCCGACACATTATATTCAAGAGCCATATTATCCATTTTCAGTTTTGTCGTATCAACATACACGATAACACTATTCTCCTGAATGGTTTTCTTTACTAATCCATCAGCACTTCCTACAGCATGAATATCAAGAATGTCTACCTCGATATTTGCCAATCCCTCTCCTACGCACGAAGTCATTACTTCCACCATAAATAGTGCTGTAATTACCATTTGCGCAAACACAATAATTTTTCTTTTCATTTTTATTTTTTACATTATATTATTACTTTCTCTCTTGGTTTGTTTTGGTGTAATTTCTGCAAAAACCGAAGACAAAATTACTAATAATTAGCGAAACTACAAAAGAAAAATATACCAAAATAAAGGCGCAATTTCCCAACAAACGCATGCTTTTAAAGTTGTTTTTGTCAATTTTGAACTCAGTATTGGTAGAAAAGTCGCCTAACATTTGCAATAACAAAAAAAACTCTCTAAATTTGTGGTCGAAATTGAACCGAAAGAAAAATGGAACAAACGAAGCAAGTTTTCTCTCTATCGCTCGACACTTTGCGTCAAATGCCCCACGCTATTGTCGTAACCAACGATTTTGTATTTGTTGATAACACGGATTCACCTCATATCACACAACTCACAAACGCTTGGCAAAACACTCCTGCGCAGGTAGATGCCGTGATGACGATTTTCTGTCTTGAAGGTAATATTAAAGTCAGGATTTCGTTGAAGGAATATACAATAACCCGCAACTCTGTATGTATAATCATACCAGGAACCATAGTTGAGATAATTTCCGTTTCTCATGATTTCCGTTGCATTTCGCTTGCTATGGGCAAGAACTACATGAACCTTGAGCAAGACCACACATTAGAGATTCTGCAATTAGTAAAATACCTTCAGCGTTGTCCTTGCTACAATCTTTGGGGAACAAACGCATCATATTACCGCGAAACATTCCTTGCTGCACTAAAAACAGCCTATTGGACAGAGAATCCTCTTCGCGAAAATATGCTGAAATCGTATATCTACTTGCTATATTGCTATCTTTTTCCGGTCGTAGAAGACAAAGACCGGACATTCCAGGAGGACAAAAGCAGTTCTCACCAGAAAGAGATATATTTCCGCTTTGTGGAAATGCTACAAATGAATTATCGCGAGCATCGCACGGTAGCATATTATGCAGAAGCATTGGAAATCACGCCTAAATACCTCTCGAAGGTTGTAAATGCCGAGAGTGGACAGACAGCTTTGCGTTGGATTGAGGACTTTGTTCTGCTTGAGGCAAAGGCTCTTCTAAAGCAGAAGAACACAAACATACAGCATGTTTCAGAGAAATTGAATTTCCCAGATCAGAGTAGTTTCGGCAAATTCTTCAAGAGACTTACCGGACAATCGCCAAAAGAATACAGAGGATAGGGACTTAGAACC
Organism: Prevotellaceae bacterium UBA1726; assembly: GCA_002316005.1. Classification (GTDB taxonomy): domain Bacteria; phylum Bacteroidota; class Bacteroidia; order Bacteroidales; family Bacteroidaceae; genus Prevotella. The sequence continues at coordinate 48,119 of DCIM01000039.1, forward strand.
AACCCCAACGACGAACATATACCAAAAGCCATGTAGGCAGAACTGGTACCATATTCAGAATCTTTGTAAAGAATCCAGGTGTAATTTCGTGCTTTCCTTTCATCACAGCATTTACGCCTTTCTTTGCGAGTGCTTCTGGAGTAATTATTGCACCAACAGCCAAACCGCTCTTTATTGCCTTTTCGTCAAGGTTGTAGAGTGGAGTTGCGACAGCTCCCGGACGCACACAAGTCACATTCACACCTTTATCTTTAAGCTCGATATACAACGAGCGAGAGAACAAACGGAGAAATCCTTTTGTTGTTGAGTAGGTGGACATTCGTTGAATGCCATAATTTGATGTGACTGAGCTCATATTGATGATGTATCCCTTCTTTCTTTCCACCATATCCCTGGCGAAATAATACACCATCATAGCCGGAGTATGCATATGGAGATTGAAGATGAGCTGTGTGAATCCGGCAGAATCATCAATAAAATCCTTGTCATGATAGACGCCAGCATTATTGATAAGCACCTCAACCTCTATTGAATTTTCATGACACCAGTCATAGAGTTCCTTCGCAGCCTCTTGCTTACTGAGGTCGCGCATCAACGGGATAGCATCAATATCCGGGAAATCGGCTTTTACAATATCAGCTTTTTCAACAATCGCCTCAGCCTCATTGCTCACCATCAGGACATTATATCCTCGTTTTGCCATCTCTCGAGCGTAGGCATAACCAATGCCCGAACTCGCTCCTGTAACTAATGCATACTTCATAATTGACTGCAAAATTACTGCATTTTTCGTTATTTCCAAAATAAAACGGGCGTTTTTGCCATTATTTGCGCAATAAAGAAAGCAATCCCTTCAAACCAAAAACATATAGCAATAGGGCTTTCAGTTTCATTGTGCGTCCTTTTGCAGAGCAAAGATGCAACTTGCAATCTGGCAAAACAGGATTGTTTCCTGTCTGTTGGCAGACAGAAATCTGCATATTCAGCAAATACTGATAGAATAGTGCTTCTTCACGGTTTACGAATTGTCGCTTCGTCTTCGGCTGCATAAATGCAAGTCCCAACTGGCGTGCGACACGAATATTTGTATCAAGCAACGAAGCGAGTTTCTGTCCATCAGCCGTACTTGTTATTCCCTGAGGATTCCACTGGTAGGAATATCCCATAAGAGATGTCGTTACTACACAAGGATTGCTTTGCAACAGTCTTCCAAGGAACTCTGCATCCTCGAATACAATACCCTCGCGAAACAGTCTTTCTCCCCCACTCTCTGGAAAGAGCAAATCCCTTCTAAACAGTTTATTCCAAGCGTATGTATGGGCATATGCTTGTCCTTTAAGCCAATACCAACGGGCATCTGTATATGTAGCATCCGCTAAAAGACATTCCGTTTCTTCGCCCAAATGATTCTTGACAAACGAGAATTCAAGTATATCACAATCTTTCCTCTCGTCAAGAAGCTGCAACAATGGCGAATAGGCATCTTCCAAAAGGAAATCATCAGAATCAACAAAAGTTATATATTCTCCCTTGGAATGGCGAATTCCTGTATTTCTGGCTGCTGACAAACCCGCATTCTCCTGACGGATATAAGTGAAAATCGGATTCTCTGGGGCCATTCTTTGTGCTATAGCCGATGAGCCATCCTGTGAACCGTCATCAACCAAAATAATCTCCATATCGTCAACCCTCTGGCTGACAACAGAAAGGAGACAACGCTCAAGTGTTGCCTCCACATTATATATAGGTATAATAACGCTCAGTTTCATAACCCGAAGGAATTCTACGAATTCTTGTTGAAGATAGTCGAGAATTTGTTTTATTTATTTTTCTGCTAATCCTTCAATGTACTTGCACAGAATTGCCACACCCTTCGCATTATGTCCGCCCTCAGGAATGATAAGGTCGGCAAAACGCTTTGTTGGCTCAATAAACTGCTCGTGCATTGGCTTGAGCACCTGCATATAGCGCTCCATCACCATTGATACAGTACGACCACGGTCGATTGTATCACGCTGGATATTGCGGATAAGGCGCTCATCAGAATCGCAATCAACGAAAATCTTCAAATCCATCATCTCGCGAAGACGGCGGTTCAGAAGAGTCATGATACCCTCAACAATGATAACAGGCTTTGGCTCAACATGAATTGTCTCTGGCAGACGGTTTGAGATGATATACGAGTATGTTGGCTGTTCAATTGCCTTGCCCTCGCGCAACTCGTTTATCTGCTTTATAAGAAGTTTCCAGTCGAATGCGTCTGGGTGGTCAAAATTGATTGCCTTACGCTCTTCGTCGGTCATTCCTGTTGTATCGTTATAATACGAATCAAGTGGAACAACAGCTACACTATCCTTTGGAAGAGCTGCAACAATTTTCTTTACAACAGTAGTCTTACCGCTACCAGTACCTCCGGCAATGCCGATTATAGTTATATCTTTGTTCATAGTCAATTCTACTTCTGTTCCTTAATCAGATAAGTCACTACTGGCAAGTGGTCAGAGAAACCATCAAGCCATACGCCTCCGGCCGTTGTACGCTTAGGGGCGAGCTTATATTTACCTTCATCCTGCATGAGGTAGTCACGCTGGAAGATATCATTCTGGTAATAGCGCAATGTTTCACAGTTTTGTAATGCAGCTTTGCGATATTCCTTTGCGTCCTTAGTATCTTGTGTCGCAAGGAGATTTCTTGACATTACAATCTGGTCAAACAAGTTCCAAGCGCCTTGATAAGCCAATGTGCCACGGTTTTCCTTACGAAGAATATTCCACCAAGGATTATAGAAATCGCCCTCGCCTACATCCTTCATTTCACGCTTTGCACCAAGGAACTTAGCCATAGAACTGTTGTCAGGATCGTCGTTCATATCGCCCATTACAAAGAACTTCATCTCTGGCTGTGAGGCAGCAATTGAATCGGTCATTTGGCGCACCTGCTTTCCGCCCCAATCGCGGAACTTACCCTCTGCAGAACGAGAAGGCCAGTGGCAAACAACAACTGTCACATCATCACCGCCTAATTTTCCCTGCACAACAAGGAAAGGACGAGTGTAATGTCCTGTGTCACCATTCTCGTAGATATACTGCTTGATGAAAGAGTTGTAAGGCTCAAACTGCTTTGGATTATAAATCAAAGCACAGTCAACACCTCGCTTGTCCGGACCTTCATAGTGGACATATTTCATATTACGCTGTGCAAGTGGTTCCTGAGCAGTAAGGTCGTTCAGCACATTGGCATTCTCCACCTCCGAAAGACCGATAAAGGCACAACCTACAGGAGTCTTGTCAGTACCCATATCAGCAAGGGCACGCGCCATATTGCGGAGTTTATGAGTATACTTCAGGGTGTTCCATTTATATGCACCTGTTGGAAGGAAGTCATAGTCGTTCTTTCCTGCATCATGACAAGTGTCAAAGAGGTTTTCCTGATTGTAGAAACCTACTGCATAGAGCGAGAATTTCTTCTCCTGTGCGAAAGCCGTAGAAACTACCGCAAAAAGAAGAATAGCGATTAAATAGAATTGTCTTTTCATCATAAATTTAGATTTTGACTACAAAAATAGGAAAAATAACACGAATAAAAAAATAATTAGGAGAAAATTTTGGAAAAAGAATAAAATTCGCCTTTTGGCGGTCCTCGTTATCTAATCCCCCGAAAAAGTCTTTATCAATAGCGAATTATTTTTACATCAACAATAAGCATTTGTCATTTAACTGAAATGAGCTTGTCATTTAACTGAAATGACCGGTTCATTTAACTGAAATGAGGAGGTCATTTAACTGAAATGAGCGCGTCATTTTACCCATTTCTCTACGGCTCTGATTATCAATGAGTTACAAAGACGAAAATGCAGGTATTTCCCGCTAACGGTTCATTTTTAACAAAAGAATAATTTTTACATTATTCAACCAGGCTACAAGCATAACAAAACAACAAAGACGGCATTTATTCCTTTCTGGAAAAAGATTGGCAAAAATCAAGGTGAAAATGCCTCATCTATGGAACTTTTACCACAGGAATAAAGTTCGAGTTGCATTTTTAACATTTTGTCGGTAAAAATTTTCATGAAAATATTTTGCCGTTTGCTTGATTTAGATTAACTTTGCAAACTGTCCCAAATGCGCGTACATATACGCGTATTAAAATAGGTACACAAAACGGCTAAAACCCGAAGAATCAATTTGATTATAAAACAAATAACTAATATAACAAAATTAAGTCTTATGCAAAAGCAGCTAAAATTACTCGTGCTGGCTCTGTTAGCCTCTCCTCTGGCGATGGCACAGACGACCGATACAAGCACACAAGAGATGAAGGCGGCTACAGGAGCAGACGAGAGCCAGTTTACCTTTACGGAGAGCCAGCTCGGCGAGGACGATGATATGGCGCAGAATGTGACCATCATTTCTTCGAACGGCGACCTCTACGCAAGTCAGATAGGCTATGGTTTCTCGGCTGTGCGATTCCGTTATCGCGCCTTCAACCAGAAGTACAATGATGTCTATGTCAACGGCATGCAGCTGAACGACATGGAGACAGGACAGTTCCGTTTCTCCCTTGTCGGTGGTTTGAACAACCAGACTCGTTCGGCTGAGTCGGTACTGCCTTTTGAGAGCAACAACTTCTCTGTGGCAGGCATGGGCGGTTCTAACAACTACAACTTCCGTGCAGGAAGTATGGCAAGTGGTTCACGCGCATCTATCCTGTTGACCAACCGCAACTACAACCTCCGCGGTATGTACACCTATTCATCAGGTTTCAACGCTAAGGGTTGGGCTTGGACAGCAAACATCACTTATCGTGGTGCAACTTACGACTCGCAGAAGTGGAGCAAGGCCTACAAGGGTACATTCTACAACGCCCTGAGCTATTTCTTCGGCGTTCAGAAACTCTTCGGCGACCACTCTCTGGCATTCTCTACATGGGGAAATCCTACTGAGCGTGCAGCTACTGGTGCCAGCACCGACGAGATGTACTGGCTTGCCAACAACAATTACTACAACCCTTACTGGGGTTACCAGAACGGCAAGATCCGCAACTCGCGTATCGTTAATGATTTCGCTCCATCAGCCGTGCTGACATGGGATTGGAAGATCAATGACAAGACAAAGCTCACAACCTCTGTTGGTGGAAAGTACTCTATGTACAAAAGCACAAAATTGAACTACAACAATGCCGATAACCCAGCTCCAGACTATTGGAAGCGTTTCCCTTCTGCAGCTTACGATGTTTACGGCAGCAATGGTGTGAATGATGTTCAGCCTTGGACATACGCAAGCGAATTCGGCAGAGACGTACCTGCTTATTGGTATGCAGCATATCAGGGTTTGTCTTCAAGCGAGGCTGCACGCCAGATTAACTGGGATCAGCTTTATGTTGCCAACCAAGGAGCAAACAAGGCCGGACAGGACGCTATGTACTTCATCCAGGCAAAGCGCAACGATGTACTTACTATGCAGTTGAACTCTGTATTGAATACAGAACTTGATCCTTTCAAGCACCTCTCTATCGGTTTCGGCCTTGGTTCAAACCACGCTCGTCACTATCAGACAATGGAGGATTTGATGGGTGCAACTTCATTCCACAATATCAATACATACGCTCTTTCAAACTACGGTTTGGGTGGTGACGGAGCTCGCTACGACCTGAACGAAGGTGCTACAGCTAAGGAAGTTAAGGAAGGTGATGTATTCGGTTATGACTATTTCATTAATGTGCGCAAGGCAAACCTCTGGACATCTTACACAGTAAATGCTCGCCGCATTCACTTCTTGTTCGGAGCAAAGACTGCTTTCACAGGCATGCAGCGTGACGGTCGTATGCGCAATGGTCTCTGCAAGGACTATTCTTACGGCAAGTCTGGTTGGGCAAGTTTCCAGGACGGTGGCATCAAGTCTTCTATGTCGGCTAACCTCGGCGGTGGTAATGCCATCACCCTCGGCGTAGGCATTGAGACACGCGCTCCTCTTGCTTCTACAGCATTCCAGGCACCAGAGATGAACAACAACTTCGTGAAGAACCTCCACAACGAGCTTGTATTCTCAAGCGAGGCTGGATATCAGTTGCGTACATCTTGGTTGAACCTGAACATCAATGCTTACTACTCGCTCATGGATCATGTCACAGAGTGGCAGAACTACTACCTCGACGAGCAGAACTCATTCACATACGTAAGCCTCACCGGTATTCGCAAGGCTAACTACGGTGTTGAGATGGGTGGTAAGATTAAGCTCACCTCTACTCTCGACATCAAGACCTACGGCACAATCTCTGATGCTAAGTATCTGACAAATGCAAAGGTTGATTATATGCTCTCTACATCTGGCAAGGAGATTGAAGACTTCTGCTACAGCGAGGGAATGCGCGAAAGCGGTACTCCTCTTACTGCTGCAAGCCTCGGTTTGAGCTACCACAACCACGGTTGGTTCATCGACCTCTCTGGCAACTACTACGATCGTATCTATCTCTCATGGACTCCTTCTACCCGCTACAACAAGTATCTTGAGTCGGAGAAGAAGGTTGGTACTGTTGTTGACGAGAACGGAAACCTCGTGACTTATGTTGACTCACCAGCTCAGGCTAAGGGTGAAGGTGGTTTCATGCTCGACGCTTCTATCGGTCGTAGCATCTATCTCAAGAAGGGTTCTCTCTCTATCAACCTTTCGTTGACCAACATTCTGAACAATACCAAACTTTGTACAGGTGGTTACGAGCAGAGCCGTATCAGCACATATACACAGTCGGGCAGCACAACAAAGACTGATCGTGCTTACGACTTCCAGAACAACCCAAAGAAGTTCTATGCTTACGGTACAAACGGAATGCTTAACATTACATGGAAATTCTAAATTCGGGAGGACATAGAAAATGAAGAAAGTATTTTATTTGGCAGTTGCATTTGTTGCAACACTTGGTCTCCTGAACAGTTGTATGGACGGCGGTTATGACGATATGACCGACCTCACAACACAGGATGTTTACGGAAATAATGACATTATTGAACACAATGTTGTCTCTATTGCAGAACTGAAGCAGATGTATAAGGCATTGAACAACTCACGCGACACAGCAACTGTCAAGGAGGACATTCAATTGAAGCTTCGCGTTACTGGCAACGATATTGGTGGCAACATCTATAGTTACTTCTCTGCAATTGACGAAAACGGCGATGCAATCCTCGTTTATATCTACGCAGGTGGCCTCTATGCATACTTACCAGTTGGACAGGAAATCCTTATCAATCTACAGGATCTCTGTGTTGGTTCAAACGGTACACAGCCTTGTATCGGTGGCGTCTATAAGACCAGCTCGGGTAATGTTTATCCAAAGAACCTGAACAACTTCATCTGGCAGAAGCACTTCAAACTTCTTGGATGTGATGCCAGCAAGGTTCAGCCTAAGGAATTCACAGGTGCTGAGTTTGTTAGCGCATGGAAAGCTGACAAGAATGCACTCGCTGGTCAGCTCATCACTTTGAAGGGTGTAACCATTCAGGGTGCTGACGGCAAAGCTCGTTGGGGAACAAAGGCAGATGTAGCTTCAGAAGGCGACTTCACAGTAAAGCGCTACTTCTCTGGTGTAGGCTCAGACATCTACATCAACACCTCAACAAGTGCAAAGTTTGCGGCAGAACCAATGCCTGAGGGCCCAGTTGATGTAACAGCTGTTGTGGTTAGATACAACAACTACGCTCAGCTGACACTCCGCACAGCAGACGATGCTAAGACAGTAAACTAATAATGACAAAAACCGATAAAAATAAAATCCAAATATGAAAAAGATATTATATTCAATAATGGCATTTGCCATTGCGATATTCACACTCACAAGCTGTGAGTCTGTACCAATGCCTTACGACTTCCCTGACCAGGGCGGTGGTAGCGAAACTGTAGATCCTCAGGGTGACGGTACACTTGAGAACCCATTCAATGTTGCCGGAGTTATTGCTTATGTAAAGGAACTCGGCGCTGATGTTCAATCAGATAAGGAAGTATATGTAAAGGGTATTGTTGCAGCAAACAGCACATCTGAGTCAACAATCACTTCTTACGGAAACATGACCTTCACAATGGTTGATGCTGGTACTTCTTCTCCTACATTTACCGCATTCCAGGTTTATGGTCCTAACAAGCAGAAGTTCACTTCTGTTGACCAGATTCAGGTTGGTCAGGAAGTTGTTGTTTGTGGTAAGGTTTACCTCTATAGCGGTTCTACTCCAGAGACTGTAGGCAAGGGTTCTGCTTATGTTTACAGCATCAATGGCGAAGGCGGTGGCGATCCTGGCAAGCAGGTAGATCCTGCAGGTACAGGTACTTCATCTGACCCTTACAATGTTGCTGGAGCTGTAGCATATATTAATACTCTTGGTGCTGATGTTGAGTCTGACAAGGAAATCTATGTAAAGGGTAAGGTTCTTTCAAACAACACAACTGAGGCTACTATCACAAGCTATGGTAATATGACCTTCACAATGATTGACGAGGGCAATAACTCTACTACATTCACAGCATTCCAGGTATATGGTCCTGAAAAGAAGAAGTTTACTTCTGTTGACCAGATTAAGGAAGGCATGGAAGTTGTTGTTTGCGGTAAGGTTGTAAACTATAAAGGCAACACTCCTGAGACTGTTGGAAAGGGTGCTGCTTATGTAGTAAGCATTGACGGTCAAGGTGGCGAAGGCGGTGGCGACACTCCTTCAGGCGAGGCAAAGGGTGACGGTTCACAGGCTAATCCTTTCAATGTACCTGGCATCATCGCTTATACAAGTGCACTTGCTGCTGACGCTCAGTCAAGCGAGAAGGTTTACTTCAAGGGTATCGTTTCGCAGACTAAGGACATCTCTGCTACATATGGCAATGCTACATTCTACATCTCTGAGGATGGCAAGACAAGCAACGAGTTCTATGTATTCCGTTGCCTTGGTTTGAATGGTGCAGCAATTGCTTCTGCTGATGATGTAAAGGTTGGCGACGAGGTTGTTATCTACGGTACTGTAACCAACTACAAGGGTAACACCCCTGAGACTGTTCAGAAGGAAGCTTACATAGTTTCTCTTACAAGAGGTGGTGAGTCTGGCGGTGGTGACACACCTGCTACTTCTGACGGTATCTCTGTAAACGGTACAACTGTAACTCTCAACAATGCAGCAGTTACTGCAGGCACAGAGACTGTTGTTTGTACTGTTAACGATCTCGGTATTACAGACAAGTCTTCTGCTGAGGGCACATACACACTCTCTGACGGTAGCACTCTTACAGTAGCTAAGGGCGATGGTAAGTCTGGTCCTACATACTACGCTGCAAGCAACGGTTTCCGTATCTATGCAAGCAACACTCTCACTTTCGATTGCAAGAACAATGTTGCTACAATCGTTTTCGAGTGTGACTCTTACAACGGCACAAACTATGTTGGCAACGAGACTGCAACAGTTACATTCAACGGTAAGAATGTTGTTTACTGCAACAAGAACGATGCAAACAGCGGTGGTGTTCAGCTTCGTGTAAAGAAAATCACAATCACTTACGCTCAGTAATAAAATAACTGATTTTGAAAAGATTTCAAATAAATAGCGCATTCACATTTCTGGCAGCATTGACCTTAGGGTTGATGCTGGCAGGATGTAGTGGTAGCGACGACCCTTCTGGCGGTAACGATGATGGCAAGGAGAAAAACAATGTCAATGCCAATACTACTCAAAAATCGCAGTATGCCACAAGAGTCGAAGTGCCAAAACTGAAGGACGGCACAGCATACCAGTTGCTCGTAAAGGTTTCACCTTCATACGGTGTAAACTATATGGTGGAATGGGATTGTTCACAGCGTGCCCAGCGATGGAGCTGTTGGGAATGGAACAGTACCAATTCCGTTAAAAACTGGAACCGCAACAACTGGAGGAATGGTCAACGATTCAATGGTTATGGTGGCGACAGCGACCCGTTCCAACCAGACAATGAAATAAGTACAGGATTCCGTTCTGAACTATCCGACTATTCTGGTTCGGGCTACAACCGCGGACATATATGTGCTTCAGAAGACCGTATCTGCGACATGACCAGCAACGGACAAACATTCTACCTGTCGAACATGCACCCTCAGGTTTATGATTTCAATACTGGTGTATGGGTAAACATGGAGAACAAGTTGCGCAACTGGCGTGATGCTGTTGTCAATCAAGGCGGTACAATGTACGTCTGCAAGGGAGGTACAATCTATGATGTAACCCTCGATGGTAAGAAACAGGCAGGTGTCATCAAGAGAATAAGCGGAAGAAGCATTTACGATGCTACTTCTACCAGCGGTATTCCTGTTCCAAAGTATTTCTTCATGGCTGTTCTTGCAAAGACCAGCAGAGGATACAGCGCTATGGCTTTCTGGGCAGAACATAAATCTGACAGCAGTACAAACCTGCAGAACTATATGATTTCTGTCAATGAACTTGAGTCGCGTACAGGTTACGATTTCTTCTGCAACCTGCCTGACAATATAGAAGAAACAGTAGAAAGCACTCTTATCACAAGTGATTGGAAATAAAAAAGAAAAAACACTATTATGAAAAAGATATTATTATCAATTACAGCTTGCCTCGTGGCTATTGGTTCTTATGCTCAGACAGAACAGAAGGCTATGTATGAAAGCAAGGCTTACGACAACTGGTACATCGGTGTAAATGGTGGTCTTTCGACAAAGACTACACACAACAAGTGGCTTGACAACCTGAACAGCAATGCTGGTCTTCGCGTTGGCCATTGGTTCACTCCTGCATTCGGTTTTGCCGTTGAGAGCAATGCCTACTTTGGCGATAAGCCTCAGCCATCAACAGGTACAATCGTAAAATATGGTACAGTTGACCTCGCTGCAACAGTAAACCTCTTCAACTGGTGGTTTGGCTATAACGGTCAGCCTCGATTCTTTGAACTCATTGCTGTCCCTGCTCTTGGCATGGGTCATGTATTCGGTAATGAGGATAAGGTTGCTCAGAACCTCAACGACTTCACAGGCAAGATTGCTCTTGACTTTGCGTTCAATGTTGACAAGAAAAAGTGTGTGCAGATTTATCTTGAGCCTGCACTCCTCTACTCTATCTATGGAAATGCAAACAATGCAGACCAGGAATTCTGCCTTGATATCAACCGCAGCCATTTCCAGCTTAACCTTGGACTTATCTACAAGTTCAAGAATACAAACGGCACTCATAACTTCAAGTATGCTGAACCAAAGGTCGTTTCTGACACAGAGGAAATCAATCGTCTCAATGGTCGCATCGCCGACCTTATGGCAGAAAATGAGGCTCTCAAGAATCGTCCTGTATCAAGTGCAGAACCACGCATCGTAGAAAAGAAGGTTACCGACATTCTCGACGTTGTTGTCTTCAAGCAGGGTTCAAGTTCTATCGAGAAGTTGCAGTATGCAAACATCGAGAAGATTGCCAACTACATGAAGGCTAACGACGATATAAGAATCAAGGTTACTGGTTATGCTTCAACAGAGGGTTCGGCAGATCTCAACCAGAAGCTCTCTGAAGCTCGTGCAGAGTCTGTAAAGCATGCTCTCATCGACAAGTACGGCATTGCATCTAACCGCATCGACATCAGTGGCGAGGGCGCAACTGATAAGCAGTCAGACGAACTTGAGTACAACCGCGTTGCAGTATTCTCTGTAGCAGAATAAGGCATAACATCATAATGGCGAGGCGTGCAGGCGAATAGTACGCCTTGCCATAAAAACAAAACAAACAGAACTATAGAAACCATCATGAACCGAAAATCATTTTTCATCAGTACAATCTGCATTCTTTTATCAATTCCTTGTTTCCCACAGGCAACAAGCGACGGTTCATCGTTTGTAATCAACGAGATTCAAACTGCTAATATCGATCAATATATTGACAACTCCTACAATTATGGAGGTTGGATAGAACTTTATAACCCTACTTCTGCAGCAATCATTGTCAACGGTTGCTACATCAGTGACGATGCTACTACCCCTCTAAAGCACAAGATTTCCGGTGTTGGAAATATTGCTTCAAAAGGATTCGCCACTATTTACTTCGACCATAACTCTGCCGATGGTACTTTTGGCAACACTGCCAGCAGACAGGTGCGCTTCAAACTTGATGCCGACGGCGGATCATTATATATTTCCGACAGCTCAGGAAACCTCATCACATCATTCACCTACCCTGCTGCTATCACACGTTGTTCCTATGCACGAACAACTGATGGAGGTAGCACATGGCGATGGACAGGAGAACCTACTCTTGGTACGACAAACACTACCAGCACATTCGCTGACGAACAACTCGAGGCACCAACAACAAACACTGAATCTGGTTTCTTCACAAGTTCAAAAACCATCACCATAACAGCTCCTGAGGGTGCTACAGTAAGATATACTACCGACGGTTCTACACCTACTGCTACCAACGGAACTGTAATGAGTTCCAATAGCATAACAATAAGCAAAAACACAGTTCTTCGTCTGCGCGCTTTCAAAAGCGGCTATCTGCCAAGCGCTGTGACAACACATTCTTATCTCTATAAGGATAAAAACTACTACTTGCCTATCGTTTCTGTTGTAACCGACAATAAGAATCTGTATGACAATACTATCGGTGTTTATACAACCGGTACAAATGGCGTTACTGGTAGAGGTATCAGCTATAAGAGTAACAAGAATATGGACTGGGAACGTCCTGTAAACTTTGAATACATTGATAAAGATGGCGTTTGTCAGGTTAATCAGGAGGCTACATTCAATGTTTGTGGAGGATGGAGCCGCCATTGGGAACCTACATCGTTCAAATTGAAGGCAGAAAAGCAGTATGAGGGCAAGAACTACTACAACTATCCTCTCTTTGCCGAAAAACCTTTTATCAAGAACAGAGCTGTTATTTTGCGAAATGGAGGTAATGACACAGGTTGCCGCACAAAAGATGCTACTCTTCAGCGTATCATTCAGAAATCCGGCATCTATCTTGATGGTCAGTCATTCAACCCTTGCCATGTCTTCCTCAACGGAAAATACCACGCTATGCTCAACATGCGCGAACCTTCAAACAAGGCTTTTGCATATGCAAACTATGGTATTGACTACGACTATGTTGATTCTTTTGAACTCTCGCCTGATGCTGGAGGACAAGTGCTTACAGCAGGAACAGTAACAGCGTGGAACACCCTTTTGTCACTGGCTTCATACATCAACCAAGATGGTAAATACGATACCATCAAGAACGAATATCTCGACATTGACGAGTATGCCAACTACATGGCAGCAGAGTGTTGGTTGGGATGCTCAGATTGGCTCACAAATAGCAATAATACAAAATGGTTCCGTGCTACAGAAAACGGCCGTTTCCACTTTGTGATGTTCGACCTTGACTCGGCCTTCGACTACTCTGACATGCTTGGTTCTTTGAAGAATTCAAGTTCAAACAATGTCATTCTTCTCTTTAACAGAATGACAAAGAATACCGATTTCAAGAAGAAGTTCGTCACTTCCTTCTGTCTCCTCGATGGCTCTGTATTTACTGCAGAGAGAGCAAAGGAGGCCGCAAACTATGTCGGTTCTCTTACAGAGAGTGCATTGGCTTTCGACGGCAAAAGCCCTTGGTCTTCTTGCAATAGTGTTAGTGGAAAAATCAGCGACTCTTCAGTTCATTCAACAAGAATCAGTTCCCTCAGAAGTTACTTCTCCTTGGGTACTGGCATTTCTGTAAAATTGAACTCTAACATAAAAGAGGCTGTCATCACAGTCAACGATATGCAAGTACCAGATGGCAAGTTTGATGGTACTCTCTTCGTTAATGATGTCGTTTCTACATCTGCTCCTGCGGGCTATAACTTCTTAGGTTGGAGCAAAGGCAGTCTCTCTGGTAAGACGGTATTGTCAAAGGGGTCAAAATGGTCTTACTACGACAAGGGTTCTCTTGATGGTGTGGATTGGAAAACAGGTAGCGTAACTGATTGGAGTACCGGCAATGCTCCTCTTGGATATGCTAAGGATGGTCTTGCTACAACCATCAGCTATGGTGGCAATAGCAGCAACAAGTATCCTACCTACTATTTCCGTCAGACATTCAAACTTGCTAATGACCCATCCTCTTTCTTCAAGTGTACACTCAACTACACCGTTGACGATGGTTTTATTATTTATGTTAATGGTGTACAGGCGGGATACTACAACATCGCAAGCAATGCCACCTATTCTACTTATGCCACCATCTACACTGCTGGCAATCCTGATTCGGGCAGTATGGAACTTGACCTATCCCTTTTCAAGAAGGGCAATAACATCATTGCTGTAGAGGTACACAACAATTCTGCAACATCGTCTGATGTCTATTGGGATGGAGAAATCGTTATGTCTTCTAATGAAGACAGCGAGCTTATCGAGACTCGCGACATTTCAATCACAAGCCAAAGCAATCTCGTCTACACCGCTCAATACGAACAGATCCCTGAGGAATGTCTCGCTGCCGACGGTTCTACACCTATTGTCATCAACGAGGTGAGTGCGGCAAACTCTATCTTCGTCAACGACTACTACAAAAAGAACGACTGGATTGAGCTCTATAACACAACAAGCGAAGATATTGATGTTGCAGGAATGTATATATCCGACAATCCTGACAAACCGCAGAAATATCAGATTACAGGAAACGATGAGCCTAACTCTACAATCATCCCTGCTCACGGATATCTCGTTATCTGGGCCGACAAACTCGACCCTCTCGCTCAACTCCACGCCACATTCAAACTTAGCAACAACGATGGAGAGATGGTAATGCTCACATCCGAGGATGGTTCGTGGAGCGACAGTTTCGTTTACATGGCTCACAACGGCGACGAGTCTGTCGGACGATATCCTGACGGCGGAAGAAGAATCTTCAAGATGTCTCATCCTACCATCAACAAGCAGAACATATTGACATCGTATTCCGAATGGATCTCTGGCGAGGACAACAACTTCGATGTCGAGGGATGGCTTGCTGGTATTGACCAAACCACAACAGAAAACAATATATCAACACGAATATACTACACTATTGATGGTATTCGCCTGAATGGACCTCAACGGGGCATAAACATTGTGCGTGAGACTCATACCGACGGTACTGTCACGACAAAGAAAATTATCATTCGATGAAAAAACCAACCATTTTATTACTTACATTCTTCGCCATTAACTCCTTTGCTCAGGGAATCACTGGAGTAAACGCAACCAAAGTTATCCTGCCTTCCACCTATTATAGTTCGGAGGCATACACGGTACCAACCTATGTCATCAACCCATGGGAATATACCCCATGGGGCACTGAGCGTGACTGTTATGGAGCACCTCCTGCCGACAACCAAGGCAAACAGTGGTATCAGAATGGTTACACACTGACTGACGGCGAAAGCAGTTGGTCGCCAGAGACATCACCTTTCTTTTCGGGCGAGTACTACAACGGGATGCCTTCGTTCCGATGGACTACTGACAATTATGCTGCGGATATCTATTTCATCCGTTCGTTCACCATAAACGAGAAACTCCCTTCAAATGTCTATCTTGCATTCGGTCACGACGATGGTTGCAGCGAGTTCTACATCAACGGAACATTGGTAGTGCAGACAGCAACAAACTGGGATGAGAGCGCTTTCACAAAACTCTCTGACGAGCAGCGGGCATTAATCAAGACCGACGGGTCGGAGAATATCATTGCTGTTCATGTTCATAACAACTTTGGTGGTGCTTTTGCCGACTGTGGTATTTATGCCATTCCTGAGGATGCTGCAAACATCGGCAACCTCGCCATGGGATTTAATGCTCCTTGGACAGCCCGTCTGCTCTTTAATTCTGAGGGTGGCTACAACTACCAGAATAACAACAACGAAAGCGAAATCCACGGATGGGAGAAGCTCTATGAGGCAAAGGCCGACGATGTCTACAGCATCTCTATGCCTACCGCAGCCATGGAACCTGATTGGGGAAAGGTGCAGTTCAAAACTCCTATCAATCTCGAAGCAAGTCATAAATACTCATTTAAGGCTACTATCCTCAGCGACAAGAACATCGATGATGTGAATTTCAGTCTGTGTGAGAACGAAAACGCAGATAACTCTATCCATTCAAGCAACTTCAGCCTGAGAGGTGGCAGTGCCTACACCATTAATCTAAGCAACCTCACCGGTACAACGATAAGCGATTTGATGATTGCCTTCGGTTTCCCTACCGAGGATGACAACACCACCATCAAGGTATCGGGCATGTCGCTTGTTGACAACACTACCAATACAGAATTGTGGGTTGGTACATCTTATTATAATTATATGTACTACTACGATTTGCAGTCGAACACTCGTATTCCAGATATGAAGATTGTTGGTCGTCAGGAAACTATGTCGTGGGCAGAGGCCGAGTTCGACGATTCTATGTGGGAGACTGCCACAATGCCAATCGGTAACTGGGGATATATGTCTGAGGTCCGGACAATATGGCCTGGTGGTGACAACACCAACTATTGGATTCGCCGCACATTCGAACTCGACGAGGTAAAGGGAACTACAGCATATACACTTAATGTATGCCACGACGATGCATACAGCATCTATGTAAATGGTCATCTCATTGACACAGCCTCGGGATGGACTGATGGCAAGAACTTCATTAAACTTGAGGTTCCTGCTCGTTTCCTTCAGGTGGGAAAGAATGTCATCGCTACTTACATTCAGCAGAACTGGGGTGGCAAGTTCTACGATTGTGGAATGACCGCCAAGGAGAATGCCTACGAGGATTCTGATATTGATGTTGACAAACCGGGCTCGCTCATTGCCAACGAGATTGAGGTGGCAAACATCGACCAGATTATTGATAACTCGTTTAACTACGGTGCATGGATAGAACTCTACAACAAGTCTGACAAGCGCATCGCACTCGATTACCTCTATGTAAGCGACGACCCTCAGGATTTGCGTAAGTTCATGCTTCCTGCCAATAGTGGAGTAATCCAGCCTAAGGGCTATCGTTGCATCTTCTTCGACCATAACTCTGCCGATGGTGTCTATGGCGACACAGCAAACAAGCAGGTGGCATTCAAGCTCAACAACGATGGTGGTACGATTTATATCTCTGAGGATGGCAAGACTCCATTCATTACGGCCACCTACCCTGCTGCCATTTCACGTTGTTCTTATGCTCGTAAGAGTGTCGACTCTGACGAATGGGGTATGAACGGCGAACCAACACCTAACGCAGCAAATTCGGATAAGTTTGCCAATACCCGTCTCACTGCTCCTGTTGTTGATACCGACTCGCGTCTTTTCACCGACAACTTCGATATTAGCGTGACTATTCCTCAGGGCGCAACACTTCGCTATACTACCGATGGTACTGCCCCAACCCTATCAAACGGACAGACCAGCACTGACGGCAAGTTCAATGTTTTCGCAAGTTGCAACTACCGTTTCCGCCTCTTCCAGGATGGCTATCTGCCAAGTCCGGTGGTGACTCGCTCGTATATCTATCGCGACAACGACTACTATCTCCCTGTCATCTCAATCACTACTGATAACGCCAATCTCTACGACGATACTATCGGCGTGTATGTTGATGGTACGAATGGAGTTGCTGGCCGCAATCATGGTGCCTCAAACATCAACATGGATTGGGAGCGTCCTGTAAACTTCGAGTATATCACAGCCGACAACAAGATGGGAGTGAATATGGAGGCTGAGTTCACCATCTCTGGCGGATGGAGTCGTCATTATGCTCCTGCTTCGTTCAAAATCAAGGCTACAAAAGTGAACGAGGGAAAGAATTCTATTGACTTCCCATTCTTCCCTTGCAAGCCTCACAACAAATACAAGCAGATTCTTATCCGCAATGGTGGTAACGACAACGATTCTCAGTATCATGGTCGTGTACGCGATGCAATCACACAGGAAACTCTCATCTCGAGCGGTTTCTATGTTGATGCTCAGGATTATCAGCCTGTCCACGTATTCTTCAATGGTCGTTACATAGCTCAGTTGAACTTGCGCGAACCTAATAATAAATACAACGGTACTGCCAACTATGGTTATGACGATGATGAGATGGATGCTTTTGAATATTCAAATGGTTATTTCCAGATGGCGGGTACAAAGGATGCATTCAACGAGTGGTTGAGCATTGCTCGTAATGCGGCTGATGCTTCTGCCTACGAGACTTTGCGCCAAAAGGTTGACATCGACGAATACACCAACTATTGGGCTGCAGTTTCCTATATTGGATGTTCCGACTGGATTTGCAACAACAATAATGTGAAGGGCTATCGCTCACTTCCTGATGGCAAGTTCCACCTGACTATCCTCGACCAGGATTGGGGTTGGAGCAACACATCTGCACTCTATAATCTTGAGGGCAACTACGGTAACGAACTGCTCCAGATCTACAACTACACAAAGCAGAATCCTGACTATCGCCGTCAATTTGTCGATGCATATTGCATCCTCAACGGTAGTGTCTTCGCTCCTGAGCGTTGTGAGGCCTTCGGCGACAGCATCTGTAATCTTGTGGCTCCTGCTCTTGCCTTTGAGGGAAAGGAACCATGGGGCTCATATAACGAGCAGAAGAACAACATGACAAGTGAGTCGGCTCGTGCCTCTCGCATGTCAGCCTTGCGCAATTGCTACGGATTAGATGAGGGAATGAATATCCAACTCCGTTCGACTATCTCAGAGGCATCGTTCCGCATCAACAACCAGCCTGTACCTACGGGCAAGTTCAATGGAACGCTCTTTGCCCCTGTTGACATTGAGGTTTCGGCTCCTTCGGGTTATACATTCGGTGGTTGGAAGGCTCTGCAGAGTTATGCGTTTGTTCCTTTCTCTTATGGTAGTGAGTGGAGATACTATGATCAAGGTTCACTCGACAACCAACCTTCATGGACTCGTGCAAAGACCGACTCATGGGGTGTAGGAAATGCTCCTTTGGGCTACGGCAAGAGCGACATCGCAACAACTATCAACTATGGCGATGATGCGAGCAACAAGTATCCTACTTATTATTTCCGCAAGGATTTCACGCTTGATACAGCATTGAATGCAGAGGATGAGGTACGACTCAACTATGTAGAGGACGATGGATTCGTTATTTATGTCAACGGTCGTGAGGCGGGCAGATACAACATGCCTGAGGGTGACATCACTTTTGATACATATGCACCTACTTATGCCAACGGCAATCCTGATCGCGGAACGCTCATGCTCGATGCATCGCTCTTCCAGAAGGGTACAAACCGCATTGCCGTAGAGGTACACAACAATGTGGCGGGGTCGTCGGATATCTATTGGGATGCCGAGCTGTCTATCGTTTCTGCAAGTAGCGATGATATCATCTCTACCAACAGAACCCTCAGCCTTGAGGAGGATCAGAATATGGAACTCATCGCAATATTCAACCCATTACCTGATGAGTATCTCATTGCTGCGGGACAGACACCAGTTGTCATCAACGAGGTGAGTGCGTCAAACTCAATCTTTGTCAATGACTACTACAAGAAGAACGACTGGATTGAGCTCTACAACACCACAAACGAAGATATTGATGTTGCGGGAATGTATATCTCCGATAATCCAAGCAAACCAGAGAAATATCAGATTGCAAAGGCTGCCGACAAGGAGTCAACAATTATCCCTGCTCACGGATATCTGGTGATTTGGGCAGACAAGCTTGATCCACTGTCGCAACTTCATGCCACATTCAAGTTGGGCAATGCAGATGGGGAGATGGTAATACTCACAGCCGAGGACGGTTCATGGTGCGACAGTCTGGTTTATATGGCACATACGGGTGAAGAGACTGTTGGACGCTATCCTGATGGTGGTAGTCGCATTTACAAGATGACCAAACCAACCATTAATGCGCAGAACACTCTTACTACTTATGCCGAGTGGATATCGGGTGAGAATGAGGACTTCGACCTTGAGAAATATCTCCAGGGTATTGACAATCCTTTGTCTGCTGCCAACGGAACTGCCAAGACGGAGTACTTCTCAATTGATGGTATGCGTCTGAATTCTCTCCAGCGAGGAGTGAACATCATCCGCCAGACAAATGCCGACGGCACAGTTACGACACGAAGAGTGGTAATCAAATAAACAACAAAAAAAAGGACTCCAGAAATGGGGTCCTTTATTGTTTCAATTCATATACTAACTTAATTCCTTTTTTATTGTTTCATTTTTGAATAAAGAGAGGCTGATACCAACCAGAACATCTCCGATCCAATAGGTTGAACTGTATTGCCATCAAACTCTTTCCAAACCGAAGGGGCAACATTCATGCCGCTACCCTTCAACCAATTAACTACTTTTCTCATGATACCAATTCTTTTCGTGTGTTGATAAAATAACGATAGGAAGTCTCTTGCAGCCTACTTGCTGTTCAACATGTAGTGAAGCACCATTGGGTCAAACTGTGCATTCACCTTCTCAATGAATTTCATAATCTTTCTCATAATTCTCTCTTTTTTATGCGCCACAGATCTAATGACCTTCGGCACAGGTTAAACATGTGTTCTTCGAGCCCTTGTGATGTGTTATCCTGAGTGTCTCATGGCGGGCTCATCAATCCATTTCGTCGGCAAAGTTAAGACGAAATGCTCTCCTCGCAAAGTTTTTTTCCCAATTTCGTGTGTTTTTCCGTGTTTCATTGACAAAGGTCCATAAATCACCCGCTTTCGCCATTTCGTGACTAAAATCAATGCTCTTTTCTGGCAAATAGTATCATTTCTCATCATTTGTCTTTGCCAAATGACAAAGAATTGCTACCTTTGTAACAAACCAACAAACAAATTCCCATGAAGTTGAATTTCCATCGTTCTTCATTGTTCCTCGCCCTACTTTTGGCGGCACTTCCCCTCACGCTTTTGGCACGCGATTACACTAACCTCGTTGACACACGAACGGGTACAAATTCGCGTTTTGAATTAAGTCGTGGCAACACCTACCCCGCCACTGGTATGCCGTTTGCGATGCATCTTTGGTCGCCTCAAACTGGAATTGACAACAACGGATGGAAATACACCTACCCTGCCAAGGAACTGCGAGGATTAACCCTCTCACACCAATGCAGTCCATGGACCAAAGATTATGCCTCAATATCGCTTTTTCCAGAAACTGGCGAATTACGATTTGCCTCTGCTAAGCGTGGGGCACGATTCAAACATCAGGATGAGATTGCACAACCTCATTATTATAAGGTGTCATTGAAAAACGGCATTACTGCAGAGATGGCCCCTACTGAGCGTTGCTGCCATTTCCGTTTTCAGTTTCCTCAAGACCAGCCTGCTTTCATCCTACTCGACCAAATGCACGAGAAAGGTGAAATTTCGTTCGACAGTTCAAAGAAGAGTCTTACGGGGTATATCATTTCAAGTCAGCGCAGCAGTTGTGGCATGCACAACTACTTCGTAGTGGAGTTCTCGCAGCCTTTCACTCAATCCAATCTTTGGGAGGAGGACAAAGAGCATGGTGGATATGTGGAGTTCAAGGGCGGACAGACCATTGAAGTTCGCGTGGGTACATCTTATATTAGTCTTGAGCAGGCTCGCTTGAACCTTAAGCGCGAGATGGGCGACAACAAGGATTTCAACGCCACACGCTTCAAGGGACAGCAGACATGGAACGAACTTCTCGGAAGAATTGATGTTGAAGGGGCCACAGACGAAGAGACGCGTACTTTCTATGGATGTCTGTTCCGGGCGAACCTCTTCTCTCGCAAATTCTACGAACTCGACAATAACGATAAACCTTATTACTATAGTCCTTATGATAATAAGGTACACGAGGGATATATGTACACCGACAATGGATTCTGGGATTCTTTCCGTTCGCAGTTTCCACTTTCAAATATCCTCCACCCTACTCAGCAAGGCCGATATATGAATGCCATGCTCGATGCCTACGACCAGATGGGTTGGCTTCCTTCATGGTCGTTTCCTGGCGAACAGGGAGGAATGATTGGTAATCACGCCATCTCGCTCTTTGCCGATTGCTGGGCTAAGGGCATTCGCACCTTTGACCCAAAGCGCGTCCTCGAGGCTTATATCCACGAGGTTTCGGAAAACGGACCTTTGGGGGATGCAAACGGAAGATTGGGCTTTGAGGACTATTGGACTATAGGATATGTGCCTTACCCAGAACATGATTATGGTAGTGCCATGACACTCGAATATGCCTACGATGACTTCTGCGGTCTGCTGTTTGCAGATATAGCCTGCAACAAGGAGTGGCAGGAGCGTTTCTCGAAATCAATATTCAACTATCGTAACATTTTCTCCAAGGAGGTGGGGTTCATGCGTGGACGAAACAGAAACGGCGAATGGACTCCTGATTTCCGCCCTGGTGGTTGGGGAGGTCCGTTCATTGAGGCCAACCCTTGGCACTACAACTGGTCGGTCATGCATGATGTGGAGGGATTGATTCGCCTCTACGGAAGCGACAAGGCATTTACAGACAAACTGGACTCGGTCTTTGCCACCCGTCCAATCATCGATTTCGGATTCTATCCTGACATCTACAACGAGATGGTAGAAATGGTTATTGCCGACCTTGGACAGTATGCACACGGCAATCAGCCAATCCAGCACATGCCTTATCTCTATTGCTATGCCGGTCAACCATGGAAGACTCAGTACTGGGTGCGTGAGATCATGCGCAAACTCTACAACACCTCTCCTAACGGCTACCCTGGTGATGAGGACCAAGGGGCAATGTCATCGTGGTATGTTCTGTCAGCTCTCGGCATCTACGCTGTCACACCGGGCACAACACAGTATGTAATTGGCAGTCCTCTTTTCCGAAAAGTAGTACTGACTCTTGAAAACGGCAAGCAACTGACCATCATTGCCGACAACAACTCTGAGGATAATGTATATATCCAGTCGGCAACTCTCAATGGTAAAGTTCTTGAGAAGAATTACATCGATTATAATGATATCATCAATGGTGGAACACTTCATTTCGTCATGGGCGAAGAACCAAACACGAGTCGTTGCTCCACTCGTGAGGCAGCACCTTTCTCTGTCACGAAATAAGTATTATGAAGGCTTTATAAGCGAGACAAACCATCGCAAAGAAGAAAAATTAGGGTAAAAACAAAAAAAAGTACCGGAAAATTTGCGAGTTTCAAAAAATAGCATTACCTTTGCACTCGCTTTTAGACCAGAAGCCTATCCAATGATAGTTTGGAGAGATGTCAGAGTGGTCGAATGTGCCGGTCTTGAAAACCGGTGTACCGAGAGGTACCGGGGGTTCGAATCCCTCTCTCTCCGCGATAAAACAGACGTAACAAACTGATAATCAGTTTGTTACGTCTTGTTTTTGTATAATGTGTTAATTTGCTTTCGAGTTCCGCTCTCTCCGCTATTTTACAATACTAAACTACTGATTTTCAATAGATAAAGTAATACCATATTACTGATATTACTCATATTCATGGACAATACACGGACGTTTTATGGACACTGATTTGTCATAACGCTTCTATCCCAGAATTGGTCATTCCATTGTTTTTCATTATATTATGTGCATTTATCAATCATATTTAAATGGACATATTATGGACGCAACAAATTCTCAAAATCTCAAGCCATTGAGTTTTTACGGTCTGAGAAACTTTACAGACCCACATTTACACAAAACAAGTAAATGGTACATCGATTTCTGTGCTATGGATCCTGCCAGTGGAAGGATGAAAAGAAAAAAGTACTACGTAAAGATGCATCATTCAATTCGAATGAGAAATAAAATTGCATCTGAAATGCTAGCCTTTCTTACGTCACTGCTTTATAGCGGATGGTCACCATGGGCAGCTAATGATTATTCTGCTGCAATGACAGCATTCGCGGATTGTATGGATATGTATTTACGCCATGTGTCGCAGTTTAGTAAAAAGAATACACGTGACAGTTACTCATCACGTGTGAAAGTCTTACGAGAGTTTATAACTACCCAGGATAAACCGATTATTATGGCTTATCAGTTTGATACAGCGTTCTGTTGTAGTTTCCTGGATTACATCTTTATCGAGAAACAGGACTCGGCTCGGACTCGTAACAACTATCGTGACTGGTTGTTTACATTTGCCGAATTCCTTCGACAGAGAGATATCATAAAGCATAATCCCGTTACGCCAATCGGTCATTTAAAGGAGGATGTTAAACACCGTAAGGATTTGACTTCATCAATGCTATCAAGGTTATCTTCATATCTGAAGAAGCGTGACAAGTACTTTTATCTCGCTTGCATGATGGAATACTACTCCTTTATCCGACCAAACGAGCTAAGCTACTTGAAAATTGATGATATCAGAGTCAAGGCTCAGACAATCCATCTTTCTGCAGATTACAGCAAGAACGGGATTGAGAATGATGTGGCATTGAACGAAAATGTCACCAAGCTAATGCTTGAACTTGGAGTGCTTACGAAGCCAAACCACTATTTCCTGTTCAGTACAGACTGCATGCCTGGTGAGGTTCATGTCGATCCTGACATGTTCAATAAGAAATGGAAGGAAATACGTAAATCCCTTGGATGGAGCGACCATTTTCAATTCTATTCCCTGAAGGATTCCGGCATAAGAGACTTGGCTAATGCAGAAGGGGTAACTGTGGCGCGCGACCAGGCTCGTCACGCTGACATTGCGACAACCAACATGTACGTCCAACAGCACAAGGTACATGAATGTGCAAAGCATTTCAAAGGAGCGATGGACTGAATGTCTGCCCATTGGATGAACTGAATGTTTTGAAAAGCAGGAACATTTACTGTTTGAAATCAAGGATTACAGACACAATCCTCTTCCTCTGATTTCGTTTAACTCCCATGAACATAATGTAGTTTTTTCTCTTTGTTTACAAGGGGATTCTAGGATGCATCACCTATTGCAAGCAGAACCGCATCGACATACTCTGTACAAGTGAGTTAAGTCGTATCAACCGTGGATCTGTTTTCGACACTATGAATTTTGTGAAGGAACTGATGGATGCAGGAATCAATCTCTATTCACAGAAGGAACAGTTTACACTACTCGATGATGATGGGAAGCCAAGTATCTTCGCTCCCGTCCTACTGAGTTGCCTGTCTCTCGCTAATACCTTGGAACTCGAAAGCATAAAGTTCAGGCTACAATCGGGAAGGCAGAACGCTATAAAAAGAGGTGTTAAGATGGGTAGGAAGGTCGGCTCAGTGAAAACCATAGAGCAGCTGGCCAAGGAATACCCGGCAGTCATCAAATCTCTCAAGCGTGGGCAGTCAATCCGGAATACCGCTAGGATATGTGGTGTATCGGTGAGTACTGTTCAGAGAGTAAAGAAAGCACTCCTCTTATAAACCTAGGAGGGCATCAGACTAAAAATGGTGTCCTCCATTAATACCGAGGGGGAGGCTCAACTGAAGTCTCCATTAAACTGTAATCTGCATTAAACCGAAATCTGCATTGGGGATAGACGAAAACGAGCCAGGCTTATGCTTGGCTCGAGTTGTTTTCAAGACTTTTATTATGTAAATGTATTTTTTTTGTATACATATTATTAATCATTTAGTATTTATTAGGTGCCTTCTTCCCTCTTTTTTTGTACATAGAGGAGTAAATTGTAGACAAACATGCCAGCCATACTCAAACACCATAAATAATATCCGATTTTGAAATCTTCAATTACACAGTCTATGTCGAGTATTATAGTAGTACGAAATCTAAACGAAACAGACATTAAGAATGCAAACGCAGATGCCCATAATGTTTTTTTACCATTTTTTCTATTTCTTAAAACAGAAAAGAACAATATCATATTGGAAAGCCATACAAGAAATAACCATATTTCACCAGCAATGTAGATCCAGCCAGAGATTAAGCAACCATAGCCAGGCCACACACTTCCTTTAGTGGAGAAGGCGGGTAACAAACATGATAAGATATAACATATACATACACCCACCAATATTGTATTTTGAAGAATTTTTTCTTTGAACATAGGTTACCTATTTATGCATGGATTTTGCACGATGAGAATCAAACCATGGAAAATTAAAAGGTTGTGGAATCGAAACTCTAACACCTAATGCATCAGGCAACGGTGTCGACCTCTGTAACCAGGATAAGATGTCTGCACCATTTTCATAAGAAGTGATCTTGTATGCATACTTTGTATTTAATTCTAAGTTTTTTAATGTTTTCTCACTTACTCCAGCAGCATTGAATGTAATAGCACTGCGTTTAAGTTTGTCATTGGCTGTAGCTAGCAGATTCACCGCCGACTCACCACCGCCAAGGGAATGACCAACAAAAGTCAATTCCATGTTACCTACTTTATTTGATATTTTTACTGCATTATTCTTAGATTGTTCATATTGCTCTGATTTTCCTACAAGTTGTTTT
This sequence comes from Prevotellaceae bacterium UBA1726, assembly GCA_002316005.1. Taxonomy (GTDB): domain Bacteria; phylum Bacteroidota; class Bacteroidia; order Bacteroidales; family Bacteroidaceae; genus Prevotella. Next base: position 74,522 of record DCIM01000039.1, read on the forward strand.
GCATCTTGTTTCATATCTTCCCAATCGTCGGTACCTGCAACCGCATAAACGTATTCGGTGACTTTTCCATCTACAACTTTCTCATAAAGTCTTGAATTTAGGCCATTTTCTTCATTATCATATTGCACTTCTGTTTCCAAGATTGATGGACGCCATCCTCCGATTAAATAATGAACTGACCCCAAAAAGT
>DCIM01000041.1:0-33013 GCA_002316005.1 Prevotellaceae bacterium UBA1726
TGATGCCGTTTGATGTTAATATCATACCATATACAGAAGAGGCTTATAAGCAGAAGAAATATGCGTTTGTAAGTGACTATGCCCGTTTCTGGATAATGTATAAATACGGCGGAATCTATTTCGATACTGATGTTGAAGTAATCCGCCCAATGGATGATATCATTGTAAATGGGGCGTTTATGGGATATGAACTTGATCCTTCTAAAGGAAACTATGGTACTGTAGCCCCTGGCTTGGGTTTGGCGTTCCCTCAAGAACATGTTTTGGTTAATATGTTGCTTGATTATTACAAATATCAAACTTTTGACATGGCTGATGGAAAACCAGTAACAATAGTAGGGCACACTACTGATGTTTTGGTCAAAAATGGACTTAAACCAATAAAAGGGATTCAGACAATTCTGGATACAAAGATTTATCCTGCTGAATATTTCTGCCCAATTCATAATATTACGAAGCGGTTACATATTACAGATAATACCCGTTCTATTCATCGCTATATGGATTCGTGGAATGATAATAAGAAGAAACCATTGAAGGATAGAGTTAAAAAGTATATCCCTGAATGGGTCCTTTTATTAATAAATAAAATGAAACATTAAAATGAGAGGAATCGCAACGTTTTATACTTGGTTCTGGATAATATATTTCCCTATATGCTTGGCATTCCAAAGTCGAGTAGGATTTGACTCGTCTGACGAGTTGCTATGCGTCATTATGATGATGTATGGCTTTTTTCAATGGAAACATCGAGTGAGAAATAAGGCGCGAGTCAAGGAAATGCAGACTTATTGGGTGATTATTGGATTCTATTTCTTGTATTCAATGGTTATTCATGTTACATCCACTAAGGGTGTATTGCTTGATCTGTTACAGCAGATACGTCCATATATGGTGTTCTACATAACATGGTTGATGGCACCTAATTTTACAAAAAAGCAAAAGAAGGCAATCGTATTTTCGATGATTGTGACAATGGGATTGTATTTTGTGATGGGAGCTAATACAAGCGTTGTTGCTGGTAGGGTTGAGGACGGAGGTTTGCCTATGGTCGCACTTACAACAGGTATGTCGTACTATCTGTTTATGAAGCCTACTGGCAGGAATAAATGGATGGCAATTGCGATTATGCTCGCAGGTTTGCTATCAGGAAAGTCTAAATATTTGGGGCAATGCGTGACATTTATATTTATTGTTCTTTTCCTGAAGCAAAAACTAAATTATAGATCTCCCAAAGTATATATAGGATTTGCATTGTTGACTGCAATGGTAATATTCTTTACTTGGACGAAATTCAATCAATATTATGTTGAAGGAATGGAGGCCGAGGCAAGTGAAGCTGCTGCTCGCCCTGCAACTTATAAAACAGGAGGAAAAATCTTTGTTGACTATTTCCCGTTAGGTAGTGGTTTAGGATCATTCGGTACAGCTGCTGCAGCTAAGGAATATTCGCCACTTTATTATAAATATGAACTTTCGGAAATATGGGGATTGAGTCCTGATAACCCAATGTTCCTTGCGGATTGCTTCTATCCAACGTTGGCAGAATATGGCTTTGTTGGTTTGTTTTTATTTCTTGTTTTCTGGAAACGAAGATTGAAGGAAATCCAGACAATCCGTGATAAACGCCATTACCAAATGGCATTGATGGCTATTTTAGCTTTGGCGATTGATAGTACAGCAAATACAGCATATCTCTCAGGTGCTGGAATGGGATTGTTCATGACTTTAGCTATATGCTTAAACTCGAACAGATATCTTGTTGACAGGAAAGCTATTGCTGCGAAGATGAACAAGGTCACAGTGTCAAGCCAGTTGACAAACACTGTCGAAAATCCAACTTAGAGTGCGTACAGATTATGAAGAAACTGCTTGTTTTGAACACAGATCCAAAAGAGTTTTCTTATGGTGGAGTATGCCCATTTATGAGGAATATGCATCCTTTCCTTGAGGATTCTTTTGAATTGGATTATATAACACTTCCTGATAGTTGGAAGAAGATTCCAGGTTCTACTCGCATGAAATACCTTGTCTATCTTTGGCTTCATAGAGAAAAACTTAATAAGTGCGACTATATATTATCGCATGGGCCAGAGGGATCATACGTTGCTTCATTTTCTAAGACTCCCTATGCGCATGTGTATCACGGGAATAGTAACCCTATGACAATCTCAAGATTCAAGATTGGAAAGTATTTCGCAAAGATGTATGACAAGATGTTTGAGCGTATTGACCAGACAGCATCTTTAGTATATACTGTTGGTCCAGTGAGAAACGAAAGACAGAAAAAACTTCATAATCCATTAAATCAAAACGTAAAACCGCGTCCTGTCTCAGAACGACATGGGTTTATATTTGCAGGTCGTCTTGAGGCAATGAAGAATGTGGACAGACTGATACGCATTTATTCGAAGTTACCGGCGAACATCAGAGAAGAGAATCCGTTTTATATTGCTGGTTTTGGAACTCAAGAAACATATTTGAGAGGTGTTGTTGATGAGTTATCAGCGGATATGCCGGCAATTAAGGAACAGGTCGTTTTCCTTGGAAAGATAGAAAACACAAAGATGCTTGAAGTTGATTCGGATAAGAAAATCCTGTTGATGGCATCGACTACAGAAGGAATGCCGACGGCTATCGCCGAAGCATTCTCAGTCGGTTTGCCTGTTGTAAGTACTGCAGTAGGCGATATTCCTTCAGTTGTGCAAAATGGCAAACAAGGAGAACTGTTGCCTGTTGATTTTGAAGATGATGCGTACATAGACGCCATTTTGCGTATTCTTGAACAATACGACTCTTACTCCGTTGCTGCCTATGAATCGTCAAAAGTATTTAATGCAAGAAATGTGACGGAACAGGTTATTTCTGATATTAACGTATTGCTGAATGGGGGAGAATAAACTATATTACAACGACATTACCATTTTGAAGGCAATGGCTACTGTCTTCATAACATGGTTTCACTTTAAATGGTCGGTGCCAGAAGAATTGGCTCCGCTGTTTGTTGGTGGTGCTGTCGGCAATAGTTTGTTCTTTTTTTGCGCGGGTTATCTATTGAAGTTTAAGGAAGAACGCTATTTGGGTAAATGGTTATTGGGTAAATATCTGCGCATTATGCCTGCCATTTGGGTTGTCTTCCTTCTTTTTGGGTTATTTGACCTCATCCGTTTTGGCACCTTTGCTTTGCCATCTGTAGGAGAATGGCTATTTCCTACAAGATATTGGTTTGTTGTTTCAATATTGATATATTTTCTAATCTTTTATTTGTTGCGTCCGCTACTGGTTATTGCAGATAAAAGACGAAATATGGTATTCCTTGGACTTCTGCTGATTATTATAGGAATCCAAATAGTATGGTATATCTTGTATTGTGACAAGTCGTTTGTTAACATTGATGAAGGCTATCTAAAGGCATGGTATTTTCTTGTCTTTATGTTGTGGGGATATTATGTGAAAACAAAAGAATTACCTAAGCAGAATAATAAACTGGCATACTTGTATGCTCTAATTGCTTTTTGCCTCTTCTATTTTTATAAGAGATTGTCAATAGGAAACTGTATCCTCTCTGAATTACAAGTTGTGTTTGTTCCACTGCTTCTTGCCTTTATCGTATATTCATTCAGGATGGTAGCAATTAATATCGCGGAAATTAGGATTCCAGACAGATATAAAAGACTGATAAGTAAATTGTCGAATATGACTCTTGAAGTCTATATCGTTCAGATGTATTTAATTAATTGGATAATGCCACTTTTCCCATTTCCTGTGAATTTCGTTACATCTTTGGTATCTATTGTAATTGTATCATATATAGTACATTATCTTGCAACAAAAGTCGCCGGGGTGTTTAAATTTGCCTATTGATGATGGATATTCGAAATAAATCAATTATAGTCTGTGGAATAGTTCGTGATGCTGAAGAAGGGTTGCGAAGGAATATTCCGGTAGTGAATGAAGTGCTTGGCCATTTCTGTGATTATCGTGTGATAATCTATGAAAACGACTCGGTTGATTCGACAAAGGAATTGCTCAAGGAATGGCATGCTGTCAATCCTGAAAAGATTCATGTCAGCATTAATGATACAGATAAGGCCAAAACAATTCCTACGGCCAATTTGACGCCAGGCGTGAATCCGTTCTTCTCACATAGGCGAATCGACAAAATGGCCAGAATCAGAAATCATTATTTTGATTATATCAAAGAACAGGGATGGACTGCGGATTATTTGATGATTGTTGATTTAGATGTTGCCAAATTGGATGCTAATGCAATACTGTCTTCTTATGCTGATTGCGTACCTCAATGGGATGCTGTTACAGCCTTTGGATATAGTACATCTCCTAAATGGTTTAAAAGGAGATATCATGATTCTTTCGCTCTGACATTATGGGAGGACAGAAACCGACCTCAAACAGAAGAAATGATAGTCAAAAACTCATCTCGTTTAGGTTCATTAAAGGTTTCGGACAATTGGGTAAGAGTAGCATCTGCGTTCGGTGGTGTAGCCATATATAGATTTGAAGCAATACAAGGTTTGAGATATACAGAACCGGCTATTGATAATGACGATCCTTGTGTGGAAACCAGATGTGAACACTACAGCATTTATAAGCAGATGATAGAGCGTGGATATGATAAAATATACATTAATCCTGCTATGATATTAAAATATCAAAATCTTACGATGAAGACTTTTTGGAATAGTTTGCACCAGTCAACATTCCTTGGGTATTATTTGAAAAAGTTAGGATTAAAGAAATAAGGGAGGAAATCTGATGATTAAAATAAAAGACTTAAACCTCGTGTGTTCGAGAGAGGAGCTGAAGGCGATTCCGGAGGGGAAGGTGCTGATAAATACTATCAATGCTTTCTCGTTCAATAATGCTCGTAAGGATGAATTGTTTGCCGAGGCTTTGCTGAAAGGCGACTACCTGATTCCTGACGGAGCAAGTATCGTGAAGGCGTGCCGTTGGCTGAAGGCAAAGACTCAACCGAAAGAAAGAATCGCCGGCTGGGACTTGTTTGAGTTTGAGATGGAGCGGACCCACCAAACCTCCCTACTTAGGGAGGCAAACAATAAATGCAAGGTGATGTTTGCTGGTTCTAGCGAAAAGGTTTTAAGCTTGATCAAGCTGAAAGCGGCGGAGGTTTATCCGGGATTGGAGATTGTGACATATTCGCCTCCTTACAAACCGGAGTTTTCGGATGAGGACAACAGGGCTATCATTGAGGCAATAAATGCGGCTGATCCTGATTTGCTGTGGATTGGAATGACAGCACCAAAACAGGAGAAGTGGACTTACAGTCATTGGGATGAACTGAATATTCATTGTCATGTGGGAACAGTCGGTGCGGTATTCGATTTCTTTGCCGGTACTTATAAACGAGCCCCACAGTGGTGGCAGGATCATTCGTTGGAGTGGCTCTATCGCTTATTGAAGGAACCTAAGCGCATGTGGCGCCGGTATATCATCGGCAACGCCGAGTTCCTGGTGAATGTGATAAAAGAGACCCTCTAAAACGAATGAGATAAAAATCATTCTGCCCAAAGACTTTGTCTTTTCACTATATGCATTATGCATGAAAGCCAGAACGAGTTCTGCTTTCTACCATAATCCACATAGTTGTGCCTATGGCACTTGCGCGGAATGAGAAAACCGCTTAGCGAGAAAACATTCGCTTTCGCTCATAGAAAATATAGGCTGATTAACTTTCAACTGAATTGAATATGATACTAAGGCAGAAGGAATCTTTTGATTCAAATCTGAAGAAGGCTTTGAATGATTATGTGTACGACATTGTTGGTTGTATGCATGAGGTCATGAAGTATTTGCCTTGTGGATTGCCTGAGTATGCCTATCAAGAGGCTCTTGCAACTGTATTAACAGAAAAGGGCATAAACCCTAACAAGGAGCATGTTCAACATATTCTGTTTAGGGGAAAGGAAATGGATTCTTTCGTTAGAATGGATATGATGATAGAGCGTGAGCGAGGAAATATAATCATAGAGTGTAAGGCACTTGAAAAAATAGGGTCGCACGAACGCCAACAATTGTTCAGTTATATGATTGCTACAGGTTTTCCGGTTGGCATACTTGTGAATTTTGCGTCTTATCCACATGCACAAATTGAGCGTTATTATTTCGACAAGAATGATATGACGATCAATGCATTTTAATTTGAGACTCTCACTTTCGCCGAATAATTTTCTCTGACCAAAGGGCAGTTTTTCTCACGAAGTGATTTTCTCATCTTTCAAAGTGACATTGTCACAGATGAATGAAGAAATACGAGGAGAAGAGTTTACTCATTCTCGATGGATTTAGAAATGAAGACCAACAGACGGAGTCTGTGAGAAAGATGGTTTTTATCTAAAGTTTGAATAATGATTGAAAAAGAAAACATATCACATATAGATGGTCTCTTTTATGAATTGCTGCAAGTGGCTTGTGGCAATAGAGAAATGTTGTCGGTTTTGCCTGATGCTGAGGAGTGGGAGGAACTGCGGGAGATGGCGAAGAAGCAGACTTTGAACGGTATTGCCTATGCCGGAATGGAACGACTGCCTCTGGAGCAATGGCCTGACAGATATTTCCGACTCAGATGGGGTGGTAAGGTGCAGAAAATCATTGATCGCAACAAGGAACTGAACGAGCGTTGTGACGAGGCGGTGCACAGATTCCGTTATGATGGTTTCTGGTGCTGTATCCTCAAAGGTCAAGGCAACCTTTACTATTACCCGGAATGGCTGAAGGACAAACGCACCCCGGGAGATATTGATGTTTGGGTGACTTCTCAAGGCAAAAGGCCAATTAGAAAGGTTGTAGATTTTTGCCAGAAGCGTAAGCCTGCGGACAAAGTGGGGTATATACATCTTGATTTCAATGTGTGGAAGACGGTGGATATAGAGGTTCATATCCGTCCGACCTTCCTTTGTTCGCCGCTTCATAATCACAGACTGCAGAAATATTGTCTTGAACAGCAATTAACGATGGTCCGTGAGGATACTAAATTTCCGGTTCCTACTGCCGAGTTCAATGCAGTTTATCAGTTGCTGCACATCTATAAACACCTCTTTGAAGAGGGCATTGGATTGCGTCAGTTGGTGGATTATTATTTCGTGATTACCAATCTTACCGATAGCAGGTCGCGTGAACGAGTGATGAAGGTGTTGAAGAGTTTGGCGGTGGATAAGTTTGCAGGTGCTGTGATGTATGTACTTGAAACTGTCCTCAATCTGAAAACTGATGATATGCTGTGTAAACCCGACAAAAAAAGAGGTGAGCATCTGTTGAACGAGATAATGCTTGCCGGCAATTTCGGTAAATATGATGAGCGCAATGGCGACTTGGCAACAGAAGGACATGCTGGTAGATACTGGCGTAAGACAAAAAGAGCCTTCCGACTGATGTCGCTCTATCCACATGAATCCATCTGGCAGCCTTATTTCATGGTGTATCATTTCCTCTGGCGCGCGTTGAAATTGTGGAAGTTTGAATAAGAACATTTTAACGCAAATACTAACGTAGCGAGCAGGATGTTTAAAACAAATTGTGTCACGCTTCCTTTCTATATAATTTGGTATTCTCGCAAAATTGTGGTAACTTTGCAACTTGTATGAACAAGACACTTCTTACTCTATTTATATATATAATGTACGCGAGCACTATGTTGGGACAGACATTCTCTGCCTCGGGTGCTCAGTTTGTTGATGTCGAATCGCCAAAGCGCGAAGTGCGTGCCATGTGGCTCACAACGATTGGCGGACTTGACTGGCCTCATAGTTATGCCAACGGTTCTACAAGTTCGATAGCGAAACAAAAGAAGGAACTCACAGATATTCTCGACCGACTTCAGACTGCCGGCATCAATACCATCCTTCTGCAAACCCGTGTACGTGGTACAACCATCTATCCTTCGGCCATTGAACCTTGGGATGGTTGCCTGTCTGGCAAACCTGGAGTAAGTCCGGGTTATGATGCCCTACAGTTTGCTATTGATGAATGCCATAAACGCGGTATGGAACTTCATGCATGGGTAGTGACAATTCCCGTAGGCAAATGGAACGGAAAAGGTTGTGCCTCGTTGCGTAAGAAGTATCCAAAGCTTATCAAGAAGATTGGTGAGGACGGCTATATGAATCCAGAGGATTCGCAGACCGGAACATATATTGCCCAGATGTGTGAGGAGATTACCCGCAACTACGATATTGACGGTATTCACCTGGACTATATCCGTTATCCGGAGGAGTGGAAAATCAAGGTGTCGAAAGATCGCGGACGTCAGTATATTACTGACATAGTGAAGAAGATTAACCTCAAGGTGAAATCGCTGAAACCTTGGGTGAAGATGAGTTGTTCGCCAATTGGAAAGGCTGACGATCTGCCACGCAACTGGAGTCGTGGATGGAATGCCTATAGTCGTGTGTGTCAGGATGCACAGGGATGGTTGCGTGATGGACTGATGGACCAGTTGTACCCAATGATGTACTTCAAGGACCAGAACTTCTATCCGTTTGCTATTGATTGGCAAGAGCGTTCGTATGGCAAGATGCTCATTCCGGGACTTGGCATTTATTTCATGTCGCCAAAGGAGAAGAACTGGAAACTCATTGACATAACCCGCGAGATGGAAATATGCCGTCAGTGGGGTATGGGACATTGCTATTTCCGTAGTAAGTTCTTCACAGACAACACTAAAGGCATCTACGATTTTGCCGCAAAGCAGTTTGATATCTATCCTGCTCTTGTTCCAGCAATGACCTGGGAGAGTAACAAGGCGCCAATTGCTCCGCAACTCCGAACCGACTCAGTTTCAAGTACTTTGCAATGGAGTGGGGCGCAGGATTTGAGCAACGGACCTTATCTCACATATAACATCTATTGTAGTGATGAGTGTCCTGTGGACATTACAAAGGGCAGTAATCTTGTTCTTGCCCGAACTCAGAAGACATCCGTAAAGGTTCCGCTCAATGGTCGATATTATGCCGTTACAGCAATGGACCGTTATGGCAATGAGAGTAAACCTGTGCAGAACTACAATCGGGTTGTTCGTCGTCCGAAGGATGTGCAGAAGTATGAAGGTGGTCTGCCAATTTTCCCATGTGATGGAAAGACTGTGACAATTGGTCGTACGGAATTGAACAATACCGATCTGTTGAGCATTGAGACAATGCAAGGACAGAGTGTGAAGACTGTCTTTGTTCGTAAGCAGATTGATGTCCGCGACCTGCCAGAGGGATTCTATCAGGTTCGTTCTCTGGGTAAGAAGAAATCCACCCACAGAATCGGTTATATCATGCTCGAAAGACGAAATTGGAGGTAAATCAGTGAAAATTAGCCACTTTAGATTAATTATTTCGTAATATTTCGCAAAAAAGTCGGAAGAAATTTCATTATTCCGCTAATTTTGAGTATCTTTGCAAAACTTTTCGGCAGAAGTGTCGAATGAATGAGTACGCCCGGAAGGCATGAGTGGTCTTTCGGAAATATATAAAAACAATATAATACAATGACAAAAGCAGAACTTATTGCACAGATTTCTGAGCAGACTGGTGTTGACAAGATCACAGCTGGAGCTGTAGTTGAGAGCTTCATGGACAATGTAAAGTCAAGTCTCATCAACAACGAGGAGAATGTTTACCTTCGTGGTTTTGGTTCTTTCATCGTTAAGGAGCGCGCAGCAAAGACTGGTCGTAACATCTCAAAGAACACTACAATCGAGATTCCTGCACATAATATCCCAATGTTCAAGCCTGCAAAGGAGTTCTTGGCTGATATGGCAGAGAAATCAATGAAGTAATCATTAGTAATTGAATAAACATTAAATAATTAATTTAAAAATTAAACAGCTATGCCAAACGGTAAGAAAAAGAAGGGCCACAAGATGGCTACTCATAAGCGTAAGAAGAGACTTCGTAAGAACAGACATAAGAGCAAGTAAGCATTAGCTTACCCCCAGATGTCTTTTCTGGCGAAGGGGTATGCCAAGAAGTTCTCAGAACGGTTTGGCATGCCCCTTTATCTTAAATTTCCATTAGGAGTAAGAAGAAAATGACAAGCGAAATTGTAATTGATGTACAGCAAGATGAGATTTCAATTGCTCTTCTGGAAGACAAACGACTCGTTGAATACCAAAACGAGACACGCTCGGCTTCCTATGCTGTAGGCAACATCTACATCGCGAAGGTCAGGAAGTTGATGCCAGGCCTTAATGCCGCTTTCGTGGATGTTGGTCATGAACGAGACGCCTTTCTTCATTATCTTGACCTCGGTAGTCAATTTAACTCCTATGAAAAGTATTTGAAACAGGTACAGAGCGACCGAAAGAAACTCTATCCTTTTGCAAAAGCATCAAAACTGCCAGACCTCAACAAGGACGGTAGTGTTCAAGGCACCCTCACAAAGGACCAGGAAGTACTGGTGCAGATTGTAAAGGAACCAATCAACACAAAGGGACCACGACTTACAAGTGAACTCTCGTTCGCAGGCCGTTATCTCGTGCTGATGCCTTTCGGAGATAAAGTTTCTGTTTCAAGCAAAATCAAAAGTGGTGAAGAGCGTGCCCGTCTGAAACAACTCGTCCACAGCATCAAACCGAAAAACTGTGGTGTAATAGTCAGAACGGTTGCCGAAGGAAAACGCGTCAATGAACTCGATGCCGAACTCAAAACACTCTATCAACGCTGGGAGCAGGCACTTGCAAAAGTGCAGAAAACTACTACACGCCCACAGTTGGTATATGAGGAAGAAGGCAGATCGATAGCATTGATTCGCGACATCTTCAACCCATCGTTCGAAAATATCTATGTCAATGATGAAGATGTTTTCAATGAGGTGAAGAGTTACGTGGCTCTTATTGCTCCAGACAAAGCTCACATTGTCAAGCTTTATCAGGGTAAAGTGCCAATCTTCGACAATTTCGATGTTACCAGACAGATCAAGTCAAGCTTCGGCAAGACTGTAAACTACAAACACGGGGCCTATCTCGTTATTGAACATACTGAGGCCCTGCATGTCGTGGATGTAAACAGCGGCAATCGCACAAAAGCAGAGAACGGTCAGGAACAGAATGCACTTGAGGTGAATCTCGGTGCTGCCGATGAACTGGCACGCCAGTTACGATTACGAGATATGGGAGGAATTATCGTAGTCGACTTCATTGATATGAATCTGGCAGAAGACCGTCAGCTTCTCTACGAGAGGATGTGCAAGAACATGCAATCCGATCGTGCACGCCACAACATCTTGCCTCTGAGCAAGTTTGGACTTATGCAGATTACCCGCCAACGAGTTCGTCCTGCTATGGATGTTACTGTTGAGGAAACCTGCCCAACTTGCAACGGTAAGGGAAAGATTATGCCAAGCATACTTTTCACAGAGCAGTTAGAGCGAAAGATCGACCGATTAGTTAATAAGATTGGTGTCAAGAAATTCTCTCTCCATGTTCATCCATATGTAGCTGCCTACATCAACCAAGGCGTTTTCTCTTTGAAACGCAAGTGGCAGATGAAGTACGGATTTGGAGTAAATGTCATCGCCTCGCAGAAAATGGCGTACTTACAGTATGAGTTCTACGACTCACAGCGCCAGTTCATTGATATGAAAGAGGAGATGGAGACAAAGCAATAAAAAAGGAGGAACCCCCAGCGTGGAGTTCCTCTTTTTTTACCCTTATTCTTATAGCGACACTTCCAAACCGATTCTTATTCTGAATCCCTTAGTCCAGTTGACCAGTTCCTTCACAGAACTGTTCTTTGAAACATATTGACCGGTTGTGTCTGTGAATTTGTTGTATGATTCGCTGTTGCCAATCTTTGTAATGTATTCAGGTGCGAGAATCATGCTAAAGTGATTTGTGAACGCCCAACCGACTTTTATTCCCCCCGACAGACATGTTGCATAAGCCGTTTCCTTGCTTCTTGTCGCGTTTTCATTCGCTTGCAAACCATGAATCTGTACAAAGCCGATTCCCACTTGTGGGGTAATGCGCAAACAACCTACAACACCAAATGAATAACCGGTTTTGAATCCAAGATAAGTAGGGCGATAGGTGAAGGCATGATGGGCATCAGCAAAGATGCGTTCAATCTGGTAACTTTCGGTCAATCCATAGATGTATGACGCCTCAAGATTGATGTTCTTGAAGTATCCACCTATTGTACCACCCACACCACGAAGACATCCCAACTGAATGAATCCGTCAAGATAGGCAGTCGTTGGACTGAGAAAGTTCTCGTCAAATGAATGTATCTTTTCCTTCTTTTCAGCAGTCTCTTGTTCGGCTTTCCATTTGTTATAGTTGAACGAGGTGGTTTGAGCCTTAGAAGAGAGTGGGGAAGAAGCAAGACTGGTGATTGCCAGAAGAGAGATGATAATTTTTCGCATAAGAAGAAAAAATAGGGCCGAGGCAAATACCCCGACCCTTGTGTATTAGTATCTTTGACTAATGAATTAGCCCTGAACAGCTGCTACACCTGGGAGTACCTTACCCTCGATTGCCTCGAGAAGAGCACCACCACCAGTAGAGATGTAAGAAACCTTATCTGTGAGGCCGAACTTTGTGCAGCAAGCAACAGAGTCACCACCACCGATGAGAGAGAATGCACCCTCTGCTGTAGCCTCAGCGATAGCCTCGCCGATAGCCTTTGAACCTGCGCAGAAGTCGTCGCACTCGAATACACCAGCAGGACCGTTCCAGAGGATAGTCTTGCAACCCTTGATAGCAGCAGCGAAGTTTGCCTGTGCCTCAGGACCTGCGTCAAGACCTTCCATACCTGCAGGAATGGCGTTTGAAGGATAAACCTCTTTCTTTGCACCTTCCTTAACAGTCATTGTACCGAAGTCGAGACCATCGCAGCAAGTTGCATCTGGAGCCATAACGAGCTCTACATTGTTCTCAGCAGCAAGCTTCTCAACGCCAAGAGCAACATCAAGCTTATCCATCTCAACGATAGAATCGCCGATTTCACCACCATGAGCCTTAGCGAATGTATATGTCATACCACCACAGAGGATGATCTTGTCAACCTTACCGAGGAGGTTTTCAATGATACCGATCTTTGAAGAAACCTTCGAACCACCCATGATAGCGATGAATGGACGCTGGATGTTGTTGAGGACATTGTCAACTGCCTTTACTTCCTTCTCCATCAAGAGACCGAGCATGCGATCCTCTGGTGCGAAGTAGTCAGCGATAACAGCTGTAGAACCATGCTTACGGTGAGCTGTACCGAATGCATCCATTACCCAGCAATCAGCATAAGAAGCGAGCTTCTTAGCGAACTCCTTCTGTGAAGCCTTCATTGCCTTCTTTGCATCCTCGTATGCAGGATCTTCCTTGTCAATACCTACTGGCTTGCCTTCCTCTTCAGCATAGTAGCGAAGGTTCTCAAGAAGGAGCACCTCACCAGGCTTCAAAGCAGCAGCCTGCTCGTCAGCCTTCTGGCAATCCTCTGCAAACTGTACTGGTACACCGAGCTTCTCAGAAACAGCGTCAACAATCTGACGGAGTGAGAGTTCTGGCTTTACCTTGCCCTTTGGCTTACCCATGTGAGACATGATGATGAGTGAACCACCCTTCTCAAGGATGAGCTTAAGTGTAGGGAGAGCACCGCGGATACGGGTGTCGTCTGTAATCTTACCTTCCTTCAAAGGAACATTGAAGTCTACGCGTACGATTGCCTTCTTACCAGCGAAATCGTATTCATTAATTTTTGATGCCATAATTTTTTATGTATTAAATATGTTATGTGATTTATTCCGATACAAAGATACGCAAAAAATGCGACATACGAAAAAAACTATTAATAATTTAATAGAATTTTATTCCTCGTACACTGTTTTGTCTTCTACACCTGCCAAAACGAGTGCTTCTTTGCGCTCCACACAAGTGCCGCATTTGCCACAATGCTGTTCTCCGCCTTTGTAGCACGACCAAGTTTCTGTGTAATCAATTCCGAGTTCCTTGCCCCTTCTTGCAATGTCAGCCTTTGTGATATTTGTGTAAGGAGCCTCAACGGTCAATCCTTCGTATGTACCGGCAATAGACGCCTCGTTTATTGCCTTGATGAATTCCGGGCGACAATCAGGATAGATTGTGTGGTCACCACCATGATTGGCAATAAATACGCGTTTCAGGCCGTTGCTTTCAGCAAGACCGACAGCCACGGCAAGCATTATTCCGTTGCGGAAAGGCACGACAGTAGATTTCATATTGTCGTCTGCATAATGCCCCTCTGGAATGGCGTCGCCACCCTCCAGCAGACTTGACTTGAAATATTGGTGCATGAAATCGAGTGGGATAGTGATATGCTTTATTCCCAAACGGTCGCAATGCATCTTTGCCAATGGTATCTCCTTCGCATTATGGTTGCTGCCATAATCAAAAGAAATGCCTAAGGCAATAGAGTCCTTGTAATCATAAAGCATAGTAATTGAATCCATGCCTCCGGAAACAATAATAGCCCCTTTCCCCGGCTTTGCCTTCCCTTTCCCCTCCGATTTTTCTGCGGGGCAAGGGAGTTGAATACTATTGTTAGTTGTTTTGTTCTCTTCCATATTTATTTGATTTCCAAAATCTTATCTGTCAGAGTTTTAATTCTGTTTTTTACGAACTCAATATCACCAAGTACCTCATTATTATTAAATCTAAGAACATAATATCCGTGTTTGTTTAGATAATCAGTTCTTGTATTATCTTCTATCATTTGTTCCTCTAAATTATGATATTCTCCGTCAACCTCAATAATTAGTTTTGTGTCAGGATTAAAGAAATCTACAATATAGTCGCCAATAACCACCTGTCGGCGAAACTTAACCCCGAGACTCTTTCGTCTAATATGTTCCCACAAGAAAGATTCTGCATCAGTCATGCATATTCTATTATTGTGTGCATTTTCTTTCAATAAAGAATATACATCGGGATTAGCAGTCACATACCTTCTATTATTAACTTCTTTTCCCATTTTTCAATACTATTTACTCCCTTGCCCCGCAACAAAGTGAAGGGGAGAGGGTTGGGGTGAGGGGCATTAACCGAACAGGTTTCTCAATGCCTCTTCTACCTTACGAACCGGATGGATATTGATCTTGTATTTCTTGGTGTTCAGGCCCTGCATATTATATTTTGGTATAATAATATCGCTAAAACCAAGTTTCTCTGCTTCAGAGATTCGCTGCTCAATGCGGTTTACTGGTCGCACCTCGCCTGAGAGTCCGACCTCACCACACATACACCAACCAGCCTCAATAGGTGTATCTACATTGCTTGATAATACAGCGGCAATAACACTAAGATCCATTGCGAGGTCTGTAACGCGAAGACCACCGGCAATATTCAGGAATACATCCTTCTGCATCAACTTGAAACCAACACGCTTCTCAAGTACGGCAAGGAGCATGTTCAGTCGTCTCTGGTCAAAGCCAGTGGCCGAGCGTTGAGGAGTTCCGTAGGCAGCACTTGAAACCAATGCCTGTGTCTCAACAAGGAAAGGACGCACACCTTCTATTGCTGCACTTATAGCAATACCAGAGAGCCCCTCATGGTCTTGGGTTAATAGAAGTTCCGACGGATTGTTTACTTGTCGTAAACCATTATTCTGCATCTCATAAATACCCAGTTCAGAAGTTGAACCAAAGCGGTTTTTTATGCTTCTCAAAATACGGTACATGTAATGCTGGTCGCCTTCAAACTGAATGACTGTATCAACGATATGTTCAAGTATTTTTGGACCAGCAATACTACCTTCCTTATTGATATGTCCGATGAGAATTACAGGAGTTCCACTCGACTTGGCAAAACGGAGTAGGGCAGAGGCACATTCGCGAACCTGCGCAATGCTACCCGGAGAACTTTCCACCTCGGCAGTAGCCATTGTCTGGATGGAATCTATGACAAGCAAGTCAGGGCAAACATCCTTAATGTGTTCAAAGATATCTTCGAGTGAAGTGTCGCACATAACCATCAGATTATCACCCATTTCACCTTTTTTTCCCGAAGAGGATTCTAATAGCCTGTCGGCACGCATTTTTAACTGGTGAGCACTCTCCTCACCACTCACATAAAGTATCTTTTTATCCTTCAAATGAAGAATAGTCTGAAGTGTCAAGGTACTCTTTCCAATGCCCGGTTCTCCACCTAATAGAACAATACTACCAGGTACCAGACCTCCTCCTAAGACGCGATTCAATTCAATGTCGCCAAGGTCGAGTCGTGGTTCATCTTTTGCCGAAACCGAACGAAGAGCGAATGGTCTTTTGCCATCGTCTTTTGTTGTGTTTTGCAATCCTCCTTTTCTCACAGTCTGCGCTGCTGAACGAGCCGCTTGGCTACCAGTTGTCTGAGCCGATACACGAATCTCCTTAAAGGTGTTCCATTGGTTGCAAGCAGGGCATTTTCCGAGCCATTTCGCACTCTCTTGTCCGCAGTTCTCGCAGACATACATTATCTTGTCTTTTGCCATTTTTTCTTTTTTAATAGTGCAAAAGTAATAAATTATTTTGCAACACGAAAATTTATTTGTACTTTTGTCGAAAATTAAATGAAATGAAAAGTTTCTCATTATATATAATGTCATTCTTGCTTCTTGCTGTGTCTTGTGGACAGCGAGGTGGAAAGACTGTTGGCGAAGCAAGTTCGCAATCCGATCGCGACAAAGGTGCGATACGCATTGCAACGATGCCTACACTTGATGGCCTGCCCCTTTTCATTGCCAACGAACGAGGATGGCTTGAGAAGGAAGGACTAAAAGTAAGTTTTCATCCCTTCACCGCTCACATGGATATTGACACGGCTCTTGTAGGTGGTAGTGTTGATGGAGCATTTACTGATATCATCCGTACAGAACGAATGACAAAAAAGGGTGAGGGACGGTTTGAGTATCTTACTTCTACCGAACTCCATTGGTCGCTTGTGACCGGTAAAGTGGCTCGTCTTAACCGACTTGAACAGTTTGGTGACAAGATGGTTGCTTCTACTCGTTTCTCTGCCACTGATTATCTCACAGACCAGGCTTTTAAGGATATAAAGACTACATCTAATGTCTATCGCGTGCAGATTAATGATGTCAATATCCGTTTGGGTATGATGCTCAACAACGAGATGGATGCGGCATGGTTTGCAGAACCATATACCACTCGTGCTATCAATGCTGGCAACAAACTCGTACTCAGTCCTAAGCGCGACGAATTGAAGTTCGGTGTTCTTGCCTTCCGTGCCAAATATGCAGAAAAGGCCGAGAACAAAACACTTCTTGCAAATCTCGCTAAGGCATATTCGAGTGCATGCGATTCTCTCAACAAGAACGGTCTTCAAGCTTACTCCGTCGAGATAATGAAATATTGCCAGACTGATACATCTGTTGTGAATCACCTTCCTAAGATGGTGTTCACTCATACAGAAAAACCTGGCGAGAAAGTGCTTGATGCTGTTAAGGAATATTTGTCCCGCTAATTTATGCTTGCAACGCTAAAACAGATACGCGAACATATCCAAAACCGTGGTATTGGCATTACAATTCACGATTTGAAGAAACTCTGCTCAGTTAATCATCTTGGTAGGGTCCTTAATGATATTGAGTCGGTCGAAAACGATTACGAACTCCTAACGCGCTTCTTTGCCAGTGGATTTGAGGATGCAGAGCGCGAAAAGCTATACCGTAAACTTGAGTGTAGGACATATAACATTATCCTTGGACTGCTTGCTGATTGTGCTGCAGATCAGAATCCAACCTTCAAGCAATGTCGTACCAATGCGCTTTCCTTTCCATTTGAATACTCTACCATCGAGGAGACCTTGAGCAAGTACGATCAGGAACTTGCGCTTGCTTCGCTTGATGCTAATGCCGACGAGAAACAAAAGAACATTCACCAACGTCTGTTCCAGTATCGCATATTCCTCTTTAACAACATATATACTTCGCGTCCATGGAGTCAGAGTGAGGCCGAGACGATGATACAGGTGTTGTTGTCGCCATTGGTTGATGTCATCGACCAGCAAATCATTCTTGGTGCAATACTTATGGCGCAACGAACAGTTTTCGATGCTTGGAAGTTCCATACGCTCTGCGAGGTGGTGAACAAGACAGATAATATATATGTTCGTGAACGTGCTTTGGTTGGAATAGCTCTGGCATTACCTGACGATATTGACCGATATGTCTCTGCTGAGATTATTGATAACGCCCTCGAGACACTTTTCTCTGTTGATGGCATAGAACAGGATATCACCGACCTCCAGACTCAACTTCTTCTCTGTATGGAGACGGCAAGTAATGAGCGCACCATCAATAATGACATCCTCCCCACGCTGATGAAGAACAGTCAGCAGATGATGAATAACCTTGAGACAGACGAAGCAAAGCTTGACTCTTTGCTTCATCCAGATATAGACGAGAAGCGTATGGAGGAGGTAGAGGCGTCAATAGACCGTATGCGAAACATGCAGAAGAACGGTGCAGACATCTTCTTCAGCAGTTTTTCGCAGGCAAAGCGATTCTCGTTCTTCTACACACCAATGAACTGGTTCTGTCCTTTCTATATTGAACATCCACAGGTTGCTACGATGAACTTTAAGGATTTGCCAACAGCCTTCTTGGATAAGATTGTTGTAGGTGAGATGTTCTGCAACTCCGACAAGTATAGTTTTATCCTCTCTCTGGCTCATGTCATCAACCAGATTCCAAAGGATATGCTTGAACTGATGCAGAAGGGTGAGGTTTCGCCTATGTTTGAGGAAAAGGCTACAGAAACAAATGCTTTCGTGCGTCGTTCCTATCTCAACGACCTCTATCGCTTCTTTAATCTCTATTCTGACAAAGGCAGTTTCCGCAATCCTTTTGCCAGTGACGAGTCGGTATGCTTCTTCCTCAACGATGTATTCTTGAATCATTTTCTTGATACTCCTTACGCCCTTCGTGTATGTCGCCAGTTACTTAAGCATCGTTGTTTTTCAGCTCTTGACAGGATGCTTGTTCGTTATGCCAACGATGATGAGATTGAGTGGCTTAAGCTCCTTGCCATCAACAACGAACATAAGGGCGACTTTGTGAAGGCTTTGACTTTCTTCCGCATTGCACTTGAGAAGGCACCTGAAAATCGTCTGCTCCTCTCACGCACGGCAAATGCGGCTTTTCTTGCCGGTCGTTTTGACGATGCTCTTGAATACTATCAGCGTTATGCAGATCTTGCTGTTGAGGGTGATGACATTGAAGTTGAAGAATATCGAATGTCGTTGTGTGAGTTTCAAACAGACCGTATTGATGATGGTATGAAGCGCCTATTCCGTCTGTCGTATAATGATCCGCAGAACACGATCTATCGCAGTTCTCTTGCATGGGGATATCTTAAGCAGAAGAAATACTCTGATGCATTGACAACCTACGAGTCACTTGACAAACCGGAAGTTCTTGATGTACTTCGTTTGGCTATTGCACAATGGATGAACCGTCATATTGAAGATGCTGTTGCCACATTGAAGCGTTACATCGATCTTTCTGCCGATGACAAGTCTGGAAATGTACTTGATCATGTTGCAGAGCAACTCAGTGAACTACATCTGTTAAGTCTCTACAAAACAGAGGCAATGATACTGATTGATTTAGCCTTGAAAGATAAATATTAGTCAACGTTTCGTGAGATTTATCTTGCGTAAAAAATATATGGTATGAAATACGCTGAATATATAACTCAGATTGAGATTGATTCTCTCTGGTCAGGAACAAAGCACATCCGTTGGACGCTCGACCGTAAGGTGAATGTCCTCAGCGGTGTTAATGGTGTTGGAAAGAGTACCATTATAAATAAGGTGGTGAAAGGTCTGTCGCAAGGAGGGGAGTTTCCAAGTCACATGCTCAAGGGCGTGAAACTTTCTGTCACACCTGAAGATGCCAAGTGGATTCGTTACGATATAATCCGTTCTTTTGACCGTCCCTTAATCAACTCTGATGTCATTGCAAAGATGGACATTTCTTTGGCAACAGAACTTGACTGGCAGTTGTTCCAGCTACAGCGTAAGTATCTCGACTATCAGGTAAATATTGGCAATAGAATAATATCTGTACTACAAAGTGGTGACCCTGATTCCGCTGTTCAGGCTCAGCAGATTGCTGCTCCAAAGGCAATGTTCCAGGATCTCGTGGACGGGTTCTTTGCTGATACTGGCAAGAAGATTGTTCGTACTGAAAACGAGATTCGTTTCGCTCAGATTGGTGAGGTCCTTCAGCCTTACCAGTTGTCATCAGGCGAGAAGCAGATGCTTGTTATCCTCCTCACTGTTCTTGTTGAGGATCAGCAACCTTATGTTCTCTTTATGGACGAACCGGAGGTGAGTCTTCATATAGAGTGGCAACAACGCCTTATTGACACAGTAATGAAACTAAATCCAAATGTCCAGATCATTCTCACTACTCATTCACCTGCTGTCATTATGAACGGTTGGATGGATAGAGTGACAGAAGTTTCTGATATTGAAGTGAAATAGTCACCGTTTCTGAAACTCCAATCGAGGACAAATACAAAAGAGAAAATGCCAGGTTTAGATAAATATCTCACATCCGATTACATCTCTGCTTCGAATGCTTTGAACGGAAAAAAAGCTCGTCGTAAGGTTATCGCTTATGTCGAGAGTTATGATGATGTGTTTTTCTGGCGAAGTATCCTCGCTAAACTTGAGACTCCAGACCGTTATTTCCAGGTGATGCTTCCTACACGAGGACATAAACTTGAACGTGGCAAGAAGGCTGTACTCATGTCTGCTTTTAAGGATTCGGTCGGACCGGATATGATTGCTTGCGTTGATGCGGATTATGACTACCTTAAGCAAGGGTCAAATGAAATGTCGCGTGCAGTTTGCGATAATCCTTATGTATTCCATACCTATGCCTATGCTATAGAAAACCTTCAATGTTGGGCTCCTGCTTTGCGTGAAGTATGTGTTATGGTTACTCTTGTTGATTCTACAGATGTTCTCGACTTCGAGGATTTCCTTTCACGATTCTCTGAAGTTATCTATCCTCTATTTGTATGGAATGTTCTCTGTTCGAGAAATGCCACATATGGCGACTTTGGTATTACTGATTTCATCAAAACCATACAGACAGGAATTGTTGTTCGTCGTTTTGTCGACGATACAATAAAGAGGGTTAGCGAGAAAGTATATAAGAAACTTCGACAGATTGAAGCAGTTGCTTCTACAAAGGCAAAGGAAGCATACAAGAATCTCCTTGTTGAACTGCCACAATTAGGCGTTGATCCAAAGGAAACATATCTATATATCCAGGGGCATTCTTTATTCAACGATATGGTTGTACCAATGTTGAACAAGGTCTGTGAAAAACTTGTTGAAGAGCGTGAGGAAGAGATTCGTTACCAAAGCAAGCACCGTACTCAAGAAGAAAATGAGATTTCCTGTTATGAGCATTCTCTTGAAGAAATTTCTTCAATGCTGAAAAAGAATACTCTTTATCTACGTTCCTCGCAGGTGCAGAGAATTATTGCGGATTTACACGCCCGCCTCGGATAAGAACTCCTTCTTTGAATATTTTAGAGAAGCCAATTCTTATATTCTTCTTCAAAATTCGGTGTGAAGACACCTTTCCCGAAATTTTCCTCCAGTTCTTGTTTGCTCCAGAAACGGCCACCGTTCAGTTCTTCTGCGCTTGGGTTGATAGAGCCGTCATAAATAGTGGTGTTTATATAAACCAGTTCCCTTTCAGTCACACTTTCAAAGACATACATTCCCAATCGTGTAGGCATATAAGCGCAAGAAGGTATGCCGAGTTCTTCGTATACCTCACGGGCAAGTGCCTGTTCGGGATTCTCACCGAAGTCGATATGTCCGCCACATGCAGTATCCCATTTACCAGGTTGTATATCTTTCCAATCTGGGCGTCGTTGGAGGTAGATATCGCCTTGAGAATTGAAGACATGAAGATGCACTACGGGGTGGAGTATTTTTCGTCCGTCGTGAGCCTCACCCCGCGATATAGATCCTAACACATGTCCCTCGCTGTCAACAATCGGAAATATTTCTTTTTTGTTATCCATAGTTATTCAATCTCTACAACCGCTGTAAAGCATTCTGGGAATATGCGACGGAGTTGACGGTTGGTGATACGAGTATTTTTGAAGAATCCATAAAGAGCACTACCAGAACCACTCATAGAGGCATAGTCAGCCCCCATACGATAAAGGGTGCGCTTTATTTCTGATAATGCTGGATGGTTGAAGAATATAGATTCCTCAAAGTCGTTCTCAAGAAGACCTTTCCAAGTATCAATTGGCTGCATGACAATCTCCACGCAATTCTTGATAGGTGAATGTGGTGTGACATGCGAGAAAGCTTCTTTTGTGGAAATGGCAATGTCTGGTTTAACAATTGCTACCTTCATTCCTCGCATCTGGTATGAAATGCCAGGTATGGAATATAGTTTCTCGCCAATACCTTCTGCATAGGCAGGTTTTCCTTTGATGAAAAATGCACAATCGGCACCCAGACGTACGGCATATCGCTCCATTTCTTCATCGTTCATTCCAAGAAGGAACTGCTCATTAAGAAGACGAATCATATAAGCTGCATCGCTACTACCTCCACCCATTCCTGCCTGTGAAGGAATATGCTTTTCAAGATATGCATGAATGCGAGGAAGTGGATGGTCTTGCGCCACGATGTTGTATGCCTTGACTACAAGGTTCTTCTGTTCTTCACACTCGATGGTGTCGCCCGTGACAGTCAACTGGCAAGGGTAAGGATAGCTATCATCTGTTTGTTCCTCAACAGAGAGAACATCATGGAGTGGGATAGGGAGGAATACAGTTTCAAGATCGTGATAACCGTCAGGTCGGCGATTGACAATATTCAGTCCCAAATTTATCTTTGCACAAGGTTTTACTTGCATAGGTTTGACTATTATAATATGGTTCAGGCACAAAATTAATAAAAAAATCCGAACAATGGTTTAGTTTTTTGTTTTTTTATGTATCTTTGCAGCGAAAAATCATTTCTTGAATTATGCAAAAGACAGGTACACCTAATGAATATCGTCGTGAATTAAAGACCAAAATTCTCGATTATGCTATGTCCGAATTCCGTGTTAAGGGCATTCGTGCAGTGAAAATGGACGATATTGCTAAGGCTTTGAGCATTTCAAAGCGTACTGTCTATGAGATATACAACGACAAGGAGGAGATACTTATTGATGGCATGGGGCGTCAGTTTGATCTCGCTCGCGAGGAAATGGTCAGAGTCTTGGAATCTACTTCAAATGTCATTGAAATCCTTGCAGCTTTCTACAAGATTCATGTCGAACAGACAACGCAGGTAAGTCCTGTTTTTTATACAGATGTGGAGAAGTATCCAAAGGCCTTGGAGTTTATCCACCAGAAGGGACAGGAGCGTGACAAACAGGCCGCTGGTTTCTTTGAGCGTGGAGTGAAGGAAGGCTTTTTCCGCGAAAACATCGACTATGATGTCATTATGGACATCGGTAAGAATACCTCTGAAGCCATAATGAGAAATCAGCTCTTTACGAAATATCCTATGCAGAAAGTGCTGAAGAATATGCTTATTCTTTATTTACGAGGCGTATGTACCCTCAAGGGAGTTGAAATGTTGGATGAGTTGATATAAATTCCCTCTGTAATTACATTCTTATTACCTGCTTTACACCTTTCACGGTTCTTAGTTTCTTCATAAGAACCTCCATGCGAGAGGTGTCTTCAACCATTACGACAATATTGCCCGAGAAGAGACCATCGTTTGAATCAATGTTTATTGAACGCATGATGATTTTCTCTTCCTTAGATATGATAGAGGTGATGTTGTTGACAATACCTAAGTCATCGTTACCAATGACACGCAAGGTGATAGAATACTGTGACTGACCTTTGCCACTCCATTTTGCACGCACAATACGATAGCCGAAACGCTTTCGGAGTTCGGCGGCATTAGGACAATCGTTACGGTGGATTTTGATACCGCCACTGACAGTAACAAACCCAAATACATCATCACCATAGATAGGCGAACAGCATTTAGCCAGAGAATAATCTACACCTTTGAGATTCTGATCGATGACAAGAACATCGTCATTGCCCTTTGCCATCTGTTCAGTAGGGTTCTCGTAAACGAATTCCTCAGCCGAACGAGTAGCGGCAGGAGCATTCAATTTAAGGTTATAGTCGCGTACCTCAACATACTTGTCGATAATGGTTGCAACATCAATATTCTCGTTAGCAACATCCTTATAGAAATCACTTACAACTTTATAACCTAACTTCTTGATAACCTGATTCATAACACCCTCGTCGAACTCAATCTTTCTGTTTTTCAAACGACGGGTGAGGAGTTCCTTTGCAAAGAGTCCTTCCTTTGCTTGAGTCTCTTTAAGAGCCAAACGAATCTTCGACTTTGCACGTGATGTGGCAACATAGTTCACCCATTCCTTTTTAGGAGTTTGAGTGCTTTGTGTTAGGATTTCAACCTGATCGCCAGAATGCAAAATCTCGCGCATCGACACATTCTTATTATTTATGCGTGCACCTACACATCGGTTGCCCACACCCGAATGGATGTGATAGGCAAAATCAAGAACAGTGGCACCTTTTGCAAGTTTGTATAGGTCACCTTTTGGCGTGAAGACATAAACCTCCTCAGCATTAAGTTCCATTTTGAAGCGGTCCATCGTCTGGAGGTCGTCGCCGGCTTCAAGAGCATGACGAATTCCCGCCAGCCAAGCATCCATGCTGTTTTCGCTGCTTTTCACTCCCTTGTATCGCCAGTGAGCAGCAAGACCACGCTCCGCGATCTCGTCCATTCGTTCGGTACGAATCTGCACCTCAACCCATTTATTCTGAGGTCCAAGTACGGTGATGTGAAGAGATTCATAGCCATTGGTCTTTGGTACTGATAGCCAGTCGCGAAGACGTTTTGGATTAGGCTGATACATATCGGTGATGATGGAATATGCCTGCCAGCACTGCATCTTCTCCTTGTCGAGAGGGGCATCAATAATGATGCGAATAGCAAAAAGATCATAGATGCCATTAAAACCGCAACGCTGTTTCTTCATCTTCTGCCAGATAGAATGGATGCTCTTCGTGCGTCCTTTCATATGGAATTTTAGTCCGGCATTCTCGAGCTTTTCCTGAATAGGACCTATGAAACCTTCTATATACTGGTCGCGTGAACGCTTTGTGGCATTCAGGTTATCTTTAATCATGTAATAAGCGTCGTGCTCGAGATACTTCAGCGAGAGGTCTTCAAGTTCGCTTTTGAGACGATAAAGACCAAGTTTGTGGGCGAGTGGGGCATAGAGGTAGCTTGCCTCTTCTGCCACTTTGCGCTGAGCTACGATATTGTCGGTGTCGCGAATCTGGCGCATTACATTCACACGGTCGGCAATCATAATAAGAATGACACGCATATCCTCGGCAAAACTGAGGAGGAGATTGCGGAAGTTCTCACTCTCTACGGTTGGTGTCTTCTTGTAGAGTTCGCGTACCTTTTGCAATCCACGAATGATTTGAACCACCTGAGGACCGAAACTCTTCTCTATTTCATCGAGAGTTGAGCAGCCGTCGGTGACACAAGTATAGAGCATTATGGCAATCACAGCATCGCGTCGAAGACCAATCTCTTCTATAGCAAGGAGAGCTGTCTGAAGACCGTGGAGAATAGGATTTAGACCAAAGACATCACGATGAACCTTACCATCATTAATGGCATTAGTCAGGAAATGGCGAAATTTCTCTTCGTCATTTTCAAGTAGTGAGTCTGCAATCTGGGTACGGATAGCATTTAGCAAATGAGCAACTTCACCCACCTCATTCTCTCTGAATTCAAGTATCTCTTCCATAACAATCTTTTTTTAGTATGAAACCAGTTGATGATGAGCGTGTGGACTCATCATTCTTTCATCGCGATGACAAAATTACAAAAAAAATCCGAAACAAGTTTGCTATTTGAAAAATTCTGCTTAAATTTGTAGAGCAAAGTATTAATAAAAACCTAAAATATTATGTTTTCACAGCAAGATTTAGAACAGTTGGCTCAGCGTGGCGTTACTCCTGAGCAGGTAGAAAAGCAATTAAAACAGATTGCTGACGGTTTTCCATTCCTGAAGCTTGAGGCTGCAGCATCGGTTGAGAACGGTATTCTTGCCCCAACAGATGAAGAGCGTGCTGCATATGTGGCTCGTTGGCAGGATTACAAAGGCGAGGGACACAAAATTGTGAAGTTTGTACCAGCATCAGGTGCGGCATCGCGAATGTTCAAAAACCTGTTTGAGTTCCTTGATGCACCATATGATGTACCTACTACAGATTTTGAAAAGAAGTTCTTTGCTGAGCGTAAGAAGTTTGCTTTCAAGCATGCTTTGGGTCAGATGTGCAGAAAGAACAATGACGACAAGTGTGCATGTGCCCTGTGCGAAGAAGGAAACTACAAAGCAGTTGTTGCTAACCTTCTCAACAAGGATGGATTGAACTATGGTCAGTTGCCAAAGGGGTTGCTGTTGTTCCATATGTATGAGGACGGTCCTCGTACTCCAATGGAGGAACACCTTGTAGAAGCTGCACTCTATGCAAGCAGTAACGGCGAGGCAAATGTTCACTTCACAGTTTCACACGAGCATATGGAACTTTTCAAGGCTCGCGTTGCAGAGACGGCAGATAAATATGCAGAGAAGTTTGGTGTTAAGTTCAATATCTCATTCTCAGAGCAGAAACCATCTACTGATACAATAGCAGCTAATACTGATAATACACCATTCCGTAATGAAGACGGTTCGTTGTTGTTCCGTCCGGGTGGCCATGGAGCTCTTATTGCCAACCTCGGCGAAATTGACGCAGATGTAGTGTTCATTAAGAATATTGATAATGTTGTACCAGATCGCTTGAAGGCTGATACTGTTGAGTATAAGCAGTTGTTGGCTGGTATCCTCGTTGAAAAGCAGCAGAAGGCATTTGAGTACTTGAAGGTGCTTGAGTCTGGAGCTTACAACCATGATAAGTTGGAGGAGATTATCCGTTTCGTACAGCGTGATCTCTGTTGCCGCAAGGCAGACATCAAGGATCTGGAGGATGCAGAACTTGTAATATATCTGCAGAAGAAGTTGAACCGTCCAATGCGTGTCTGTGGTGTAGTTCGTAATGTTGGCGAACCTGGTGGCGGTCCTTTTATTGCTTACAACCAGGATGGTACTACAAGTCTTCAGATTTTGGAGTCAAGCCAGATTGACACCTCAAACGAAGAGTATATGAAGATGTTCACCGAGGGTACACACTTCAATCCAGTAGATCTTGTTTGTGCCTTGAAAGATTATAAGGGCAACCGCTTCAACTTGCCAGAATTTGTAGACCACATGACAGGTTTCATCAGCAGCAAGAGTAAGAGCGGTAAAGAACTGAAGGCTCTCGAGTTGCCAGGTCTTTGGAATGGTGCGATGTCAGATTGGTCGACAATCTTTGTTGAAGTGCCACTTTCAACCTTCAACCCAGTAAAGACTGTGAACGACTTGTTGAGAGATCAGCATCAGTAATGCTCACCTCTAACTCCTCTTCTGTGAAGATAGAGGCATTTCAAATATGACAAGAAACGAAAGATATAAGAAGGTTATTGAGTATTTCAAAGCTCAACAACCAAATGTAACAACGGAGTTGGAATTCGGAAGCGCATTCCAACTCCTTGTTGCTACATTACTTAGTGCCCAATGCACAGACAAGCGAATCAACCAGGTTACGCCAGAATTGTTCCGACATTATCCTGATGCGAAGGCAATGGCAAAGGCCGAAGTAGAGGAGATTTTCGAACTGATAAAGTCGGTGAGCTACCCGAATGCGAAATCTCAACATCTCAAGCAAATGTCCGAGCAGTTGGTTCGGGATTTTGACGGAGAAGTACCGTCCGAAAGAGAGAAACTCGAATCACTTGCGGGAGTAGGACGTAAGACGGCAAATGTTGTTCAAGCAGTATGGTTTGGAAAACCAACCATGGCCGTTGATACGCATGTGTTTCGCGTCAGCCATCGTTTAGGTCTTGTTCCAAAGACCGCCGATAATCCATTGAAGGTGGAATTGACGTTGTTGAAAAACATACCAGAGGAGTATGTGGGTACTGCTCACCATTGGTTGATTCTTCAAGGGCGTTATGTATGCAAGAGTAGAAAACCGAAGTGCGATGAATGTCCGTTTGTAGGATTCTGTCCAAGTAGTGTGAAGGTTAAAGAATAAAAGGTAGATAATGAATACGAAACTGATATTGAAGTTTTTGCGTGATATAGCGGCGAATAACAACCGCGAATGGTTTCATGAACACAAGGCAGAATACGATAGAGCAAAGAAAGACTTTGAACAAGGTGTTTCTGATTTAATTCTCCATCTGGCGAAGTTTGATTCGGAAATCGCTCACTTGACAGCAAAGGATTGTTGCTATCGCTTCTATCGCGATATTCGCTTCTCGCCTGATAAGTCGCCTTATAAGCGCCATTTCGGAGCATATATCTGTGCAAAGGGAAAGAAGGCTTTGCGAGGTGGTTATTATATCCATCTGCAACCTGGCAACTGCTTCCTTGCAACAGGTTCGTATTGGTTGCCTACGAACATCCTTACCTCTTGTCGCAACGAGATTATGGCGAATATTGACCAATGGCGTTCGGCAGTTGAAAACGGTAAGTTCATCAAGTATTTCGGTTATCCGGGACAAAGCCTGATGGAAGACTATACTGATGAAGATAAGATGTCGCCAAAGGGATTCGGCATTACTCATTTGAAGAAGGCACCGAAGGATTTTCCAAGTGATTATGAATTCCTTGATTATCTGAAGATGAAGGATTACTGCTGTTGGCATAGTGTAGATGAAGATTTCTTTGAAGAAGACAAATGGCTTGACGAGTCGGTAAAGATGTTCAAGGTGGCAAAGCCAATGATGGACTTTGTGAACGCCGTTATTGATGATTATGAATGAATTGAAGTTGATGCCATTGCTACCTTTTGCGATGGCATTGGCTATTGGTCTGATAATTGGGTATTTTGTCCAAATACCTTATTTTGTTTTGTTCGCGTTGATGGGTGTTTGCCTCATATTGGCAGTCCTTGCGCGAAACAAAGCACAATTTCGTTTTGTGCCCTTATTGCTATGTACGCTTTGTCTTGGTGCGGCATTAATGAAAAGACAAAACGCAAATCTGATGCCAATACAGACAGAAGCGTACACTTCTGTAACTGTTGTTGTAGAAGACTCACCGAAAATGACGGAGTGGGGATTATTATTGTCTTGTATTGTTGTTGAAGACAGCAGTAAGAAATTAGAAGGAAAGAAGATTCGTTGTTCGTGGAATGAACCACAATTCTTACCTGTTGTCGGGCAAACACTTGAGGTGAACGGAAAGATTAGACCTACAGTTTCTGATGTCAAGAAGGAATTAACTAAAACAGGAAATTTCAATTACGAGAGGTGGTTGAAGAGTCATTCTTATGTTGCAAGAATGACAGCATACGGAGATAATATCATAGGAGACTCAGTTAACCGGATTGGTGATGTTGACTTTATTGAAAGGGTAGGGATAAAAGCGAAGATTCTAAGGCAAAAGATTCTGAATGCGTTTCATGACGAAGGACTTGAAGATGAGAATTTCGCTATTGTTGCCGCAATGGGATTTGGCGATAAGAGTTCACTCACAGAAGCAACACGCGATGTCTTTTCGCGAACAGGAGCAGCACATTTGCTCGCCCTTTCAGGTATGCACTTGGGAATATTGTATGTGCTTCTTTCCATGCTTTTGTCTCGTTTGAATATCTTCTTTGGGAATAAGTTTGACGCACAATTCTGGGGACAGATAATTGTTATTTGTACTATCTGGACCTATGTAGTATTGGTTGGAATGCCGCAGAGTGTTGTTCGCTCGGCTGTGATGATAACTCTGTATGCAGCCATATCCTCATCGTCAAGGCAGAAGATGTCGTTGAATACATTGGCTGTGACGGCAATCGTAATGCTTGTGGTTAACCCTATGTCTATTTGGGATGTGGGATTCCAGATGTCGTTCATGGCAATGGTAGGAATATTTGTTTTCCATACACCTATATATAATATAATAAGTATAGAGTGGCTTTTTGACCATCCGTTCCTAAGAAAGATCTGGGCGTTGGTTTGCGTATCGGTTGCGGCACAGATTGGTACTATGCCTTTGTCTGTGTATTATTTCGGAAGAATACCCGTTTTGTTCCTTTTGACCAATCTGGTGGCAATTCCTCTCGTAACGATGTTGCTTTATTGTGTATTCCTTGCCCTTGTTTTATGGTTTGTTCCTTTCGTTAGAGCCATCATGCTATTGTCGGTTCAAGGTTTGACTTGGTGCTTGACAAAATCATTAGGTCTGTTTGCAAATTGGGATATTGTGAGCATAAACAATATCAGCATCAACTGGATTCAGATGATGCTGATATATATGATGATTATTGTCGTTGCAATAATGATCAGTAGGATACGAAAGATTTACAATCGCCGAAAGACTTATTCTATGTTGAAATAAGTCTCCAACTCGCTTTCTGCACTCTGGTTCTCGTTTGGCAGATCCTTCACTATGATACCATGCTCAAGGAGAGCAATACGAGTAGAAACTTCAACTGTATGCTGGAGATTATGACTACTGATAATTACTGTAGCACCATGAGTCTCTGCATATGAGAGAATAAGTTTCTTTAGAACATTCTGTGACGATGGATCAAGGAAGTTGAAAGGTTCATCGAGGATGACAATCTCTGGTTGGGTGAGAAGAGCGCTTACAATACCAATCTTCTGCTTGTTACCAGCAGAGAAGTCACGAATAAGCTTCTTCTGGTCAAGGACCTCGCCAGCCATGAACTTTTCATATTCAGCAAGGCGTTCTTTGATATCTGTACTTGTAAGGCCGGAAACCCTTCCAACGAAATCGAAATACTCTTCTGGAGTAAGGAAGTCAATAAGGAAACCATCATCGATGTAAGCACCAACATGACTCTTCCATTCTTCGCTCTCTGCAGGATTAATCAGCAGTTCTTCCTGCCCCTCCTCAGAAGGAGTCTGGAATGAGTATGTTACTGTTCCTTCGTTGGCTTTGAGCAAGTCGAGAATCATACGGAAAAGAGTTGTCTTACCTGCTCCGTTGTTACCAACAAGACCGAGAATATCGCCTTTGTTAATTGTAAACTCGTTGATGTCTACAGCAACCTTCTCGCCAAAACACTTCTTGAGGTTTTCAATCTTTATATGTCCCACAATCTTTTCGTGTTTATTAGTTCGTAATATTGAGTTGACAGCCCCTCCAAAAATGGAGGGGGACTGCTACTATTGCTTATACAAGACCACGACCGTGGCAGTTCTTGAACTTCTTGCCCGAACCGCAAGGACATGGATCGTTGCGTCCAGGAAGCTTCTCTTTAACTACAGGTTGAACTGGGCGACGAGCACCTTCACGAGTATCCTGTGCTGCAGCCTGCTGCATTCCGCCACCCTGACGAACCTGCTGAGGAGCGTCAGCATCGGCCTTCTGCTCGTTGTAACGCTGTGAGTGCTGTTCTGGAGCAGCCTCGCGAACCTCCTGCTGAGCAACCTGCTCAGGGATCATAGCACGCATGAGGATTGAAGCAATACGGTTGTTCATGTCATTAACCATATTGTCGAAGAGCTTTACTGACTCAAGCTTGAAGATAAGCAATGGGTCCTTCTGCTCGTAAGAAGCATTCTGTACAGAGTGCTTCAACTCATCCAACTGGCGAAGATTCTCCTTCCAACAGTCATCGATGATATGGAGCATGATAACCTTCTCGAACTGCTTGATAACATCCTTAGCCTCAGACTCATAAGCAGCCTTCATGTCGCAAGGGATGTTGAACACATGGCGCTGGTCTGTGATTGGCACCATGATACGCTCGTAAGTGTTTGCAGGGTTCTCCCAGATATTCTTGATAACAGGCCAAGCAACCTCCTGAATACGGTCAGTACGACGCTTGAAGTTTTCAATTGCCAGCTGGAACGCCTTCTCCTGAAGGTCTGCAAGCTTGCCACTATTGAACTCCTCTTCTGTGAAAGGACATTCCATAGCAAGAATCTTGAGGAACTGCTCACGGCAACCAACATAGTCGTTGTTTGAAGTGATGTTCACAACGCGGTCCCAGAGGATATTTGTTATATCCATACCGATGCGCTCGCCCATAAGAGCATGACGACGCTTCTCGTAGATGACGGTACGCTGCTTGTTCATCACATCATCATACTCAAGCAGATGCTTACGAGTACCGAAGTGATTCTCCTCAACCTTCTTCTGTGCGCGCTCAATAGACTTACTGATCATTGACGACTCGATACGCTCGCCATCCTTGAAACCAAGTTTGTCCATTACACCAGAGATACGCTCAGAACCGAACAGACGCATGAGCTTGTCCTCGAGCGAAACATAGAATACAGATGAACCCGGGTCACCCTGACGACCGGCACGACCACGCAACTGACGGTCAACACGACGCGACTCATGACGCTCAGTACCGATGATGGCAAGACCACCAGCCTCCTTAACCTCAGGAGTAAGCTTGATATCGGTACCACGACCAGCCATGTTGGTAGCGATAGTAACAACACCAAGTTTCTTCTCAACAGGCTTACCGTCAATCATAACAGTACCCATTACTGCACGACCAGCCTCAGCCACGATGTCAGCCTCCTTCTGGTGGAGTTTTGCGTTCAATACCTGACAAGGAATGCGGTTCTGGTCGAGCATACGCTTGAGCAACTCAGAGATCTCGACAGATGTAGTACCAACGAGACAAGGACGACCAGAGTTACGCATCTCGATGATTTCCTGGATAACAGCCTTGTATTTCTCGCGGTTTGTCTTATAGACACGATCCTCAAGGTCGAAGCGCGCGATAGGACGGTTTGTTGGAATCTCAACAACATCCAACTTGTAGATATCCCAGAACTCGCCTGCTTCAGTAGTAGCTGTACCGGTCATACCAGCAAGCTTATGGTACATACGGAAGT